>NZ_JBSFYP010000006.1:0-161668 GCF_053599835.1 Micromonospora sp. NPDC005163 | reverse complement strand
ATGTGCAGTACCCGGTTGATCTGTCGGTTCCCGGCGCGGGAGAGGCGGTGGCGTACTTGCTCGCCGGATGACGCGTCGATGGGGGCGGTGCCGTTTCAGGAGGCGAAGTGGGCTCGGTTCGGGAACCGGGTGATGTCGCTGATTTCGACCAGCAGCCGGGCGGCGCCGGACGGTCCGATGCCGTGCAGGTCCATCAACCGCTTAACCCTGCACCGGGAAGGAAGAGGCGTTGATCATCACTACGACGGGGCCCCGCCGACGCGTACGTGCGGCCACCGCGGTGCTGGCCGTCGCCGGCGCCGGGTGCTCCTCCTTCACCGAGGCTCCCACCAGCACCCCGTCAGCGACCGCCGCCGCCCCGTCCTCGACCGAGGATGCGGAGGCCGCCGAGGCCCGGGCCGACGCCCTGGCCGCCTACAACAGCTATCGGGAGGCGCAGCTGGCCGCGATGGCGACCAGTGACGTCTCGGGCGGGGATTTGCGGCGGTACACGGCTGACCCGCTGCTGACGCAGATCCGGCTGACTCTGCAGCAGCACCAGCAGCAGGGACTGATCAACGCGGGCACGCCGTCCTGGTCGCCGCAGGCGACGCAGGTGAATGTCAGCTCTCGGCCCTTCACGGTGCAGATCGAGGACTGCTTCGACCACGGCAACTGGCGTGTGGTCCGCAAGAGCACCGGTGAGGCGGTTTCCGCGCCCGGCCAGAGCACCCGCTACCCGGTCGTGGCCAAGGCGGTCCTTTACGACGACGGCCGCTGGCTGATCCAGACCGCGCAAGCTCAGCGGGAACGGCGCTGCTGAACTCTCGCTGAGCTCGCCCGCTGGTGGAGAGCTGGGTTCTGGGCCACACTTCGCCCCGGCGAGGTCGGAGCAAGGCGGCGGATGAGGATAGCGTGTCCGCCACCCGAGTCGGCAAAGCCGAAATCTGCGGCTGCTGAGCCGGGCGACAGCGGCTCCTACGGTTCGTGCTCTTCCCGCTCTTCCCGGCGGGCGGCCTGCACACCGGCCTGAAACCGGGTACGGGCGCCGAGTGAGGCCATCAGCGCTGCGATGTGTCGCTGCGCGGTGCGGTAGCCGACGCCGAGCTGGCGCGCGATCGCCTCGTCGGTGAGCCCGGAGAGCAGGAGCGCGATGAGCCGTCGGTGCTCGACCGGAGGGCGGTGGTTCGGTGGCGCGGCCGGAGAGGGTTGCAGTGGCAGGGCGGACCGCCACAGCCCTTCGAAGAGGTGCCCCAGGGCGTCGAGGAGCGCGCAGGGCCGGAGCAGCACGGCGCTCCCACCCTCGTCGTCGGGCCGGCGGATGAGCAGGCCGTACCGGCCGTCGGCGAGGTAGAGCTTGAGTGGCAGGGTCGGCAGTACCCGGGCCTGCTGGCCGGCGGCAACGAGCTGTTCGAGCCCGTGCAGGGCGCCCGGCTGTTCGAGGGACGAGCGCTCGTAGATGGTGCGGGAGCGCACGCCTCGCCGGAGCAGCTCGACCCCACCGCTCGTCGTGCCGGCCCCGTCGAGGTACGGGGGCTTGTCCAGGCAGAGGATCTCCGTCTCGGCCGTACGCCGGAGGCGGTGGAGCCGTTCCAGCACCGCCTCGCGCCCGCTGACCACCTCCAGCACGGCGGTCGAGTCGGTGAGGCTGGGGTCCGTGCGGTGGACCGCGGCCAGGCGGTGGAGGTTCTCGCGGGCGGCCTGCAACCGCCGCTCGTACGCCCGGATCGGTGCGTCGAGGGCGACCTCGGGGTCGACGGCCGTGTAGGTGGTCGGGTCGTCGTCGCCCGCCACGACGAGCCCGGCGGCGGCGAGCGCGCCGAGCGCGTCACGCAGCGGCTCGGAACGGATCCAGGACCGGTCGAGGTCGACCGCCGTGGCACCCGGCTGCGCGACGACCAGTTCGTACGCCGCGGACTCGACCGCGGTCAGGCCGGTCGCGTCGAGGTCGCCCTCCGGATGCGTCGGCACTGTCAGACCACGCCTCCGGACGTGGTGATCCAGCCGCGGCGGATGGCCTGGTAGCCGGCCTGGAACCGGCTGGCCGCCCCCAACCGCCGCAGCATCGCGCTGATCCGGCGACGCACCGTGCGTTCGGTGCAGCCCTGCTGGGCGGCGATCGCCGCGTCGGTCAGCCCGGCCGCGAGCAGGGGTAGCAGTTCGCCCTCGACCGGCGACGGTGCGTCGCCGACCTCCACGAGCTGCGGGTGGCCGTCGCGTACCTGCAACGGGACGCCCTGCTCCCAGGTGATCTCGAACAGCGCGCCGAGCATCTCGATCAGGGTCGGGTCGCGGACGAGCATGGCGGACTCGACGTTCTCGGGGTGGACCGGGAGCAGCGCCAGCGGGTGGTCACTGAGCACCAGCTTGATCGGCACGGTGGAGACGCGGATCTCCTCGCCGACGGAGAGCCCCTGTGCGAAGTCGGCGAGCCGGCCGGGATCGTCGAGCCCCCGCCGGTCGTAGATCACCCGATAGTGGATGCCTTGGCGCAGCAGCTCCAACTCCACCGGCTCGTTCAGGGGCGGGACGTCCACGTAGGGCGGAGCGTCGAAGACCCGTACCTCATGACGGGCGCTGAGCTGGACGTCGATGAACGCTTGCTTGATCGCCTGCTTTCCGTGCAGGATCTCGACGAGGCCTCCCGCGTCGTGCGGGTGCTGACCGGCGTGGAAGACCGCCGCCAGCCGGGCGCGCCGGGCCCGGGCGCGGGACAGAGCGCGTTCACCGGCGAGGGTCAGTACATCGGAGACCTCGTCCGGTGCCACCGCCTGGAATCGCGCCGGCGCCCCGGGCAGTCGCAGCGCCAGCCCCAACTCCTCGAGCCGGGCGAGCAGCGCACGGGCCTGCCCTCGCCACGGCTGGTCGGCGGCCGACCGGTCGAGCGTCTCAAGGGGAACCACCGGGCGTTCGAGCAACCACTCGTAGAGCGCCTGCTCGGCCGCCGTGACCCCCAAGATCCGCAGCACCCGTTCATCGTGCGGCAACCCCGGGTTGATGTCCATCCTGTTCCCGCCGGTGGCGTGAACCGGACGTCACAACCGCCTTCTGCCGAATCGGCAGTGGTGGCATCGTCGGCAGGCGCGCTCGCCAGGAAACCTGTGCCGGTGCCGGGTGCGCTCGCGACCATGGCCGATCGGCTCAGCCGGCGGGCGCAGTCGTGAGTCGACTCGCCGAAGGAGAGTGCGCAGCGTGCCAACCGAAGCAGTACCCCTGGATCCGACCTGGCGGAGCGCGACACCGCCCGAACCGGCGCTCCCGTGCGCCGGCCCTGTCACCGTCGCGCCACGGGCGGGAGGTGCCCGATGAGCACCGTCCGAACCGCCCGGCGTGCACGTTGGTCCCAGCTCGTCAGCCTAGTCGCTGCGCTCGGCCTGGTGGCCGGCGTGACGGCCGTGACCGGTGGGCCCGGCCAGCCCGCCGCAGCAGCCCCGGAGAAGCTCCAGCCGGAGCTGCGGGCGAGCATGCGGACCCTTCCGGTGCAGCCGTTCTGGGTACGCCTGGAAGACCGCGCCGACCTGTCCGCGGCGTCGGCCGTCAAGGACTGGAACGCGCGCGGCGCGGCGGTCGTCGAGGCGCTGCGAAAGACGGCCGAGAAGAGCCAGGCCGACGTCGTCCGCCGGCTGAAGGCGGAGGGCGTGGAGTACCACACCTTCTACGCCTCCAACACCGTCTACGTCCCCCGCGGCACCCTCGACCTGGCCGAGACCCTCGCCAAGGAGACCGAGGTCAGCGCCATTCAGGTGCACCGCATGTACGAGCTGCCGGAGCCGCTGAAGGCGCAGCAGGTCGCCGACGTCGACGAGGTGGAGTGGGGCGTCCACGCGATCGGTGCCGACCGGGTGTGGGCGGACGGCACGCGCGGCGAGGGCATCGTCGTGGGCAGCATCGACAGTGGCGTGCAGTTCGACCACCCCGCCCTGGTGAAGTCGTACCGGGGCAACACGGGCGAGGCCGGCTTCTCGCACGACTACAACTGGTTCGATCCGTCCCAGGTCTGCGGCTCGCCGTCGCTCGCGCCCTGCGACAACAACCAGCACGGCACGCACACGATGGGCACGATGGTCGGCGACGGCGGTCCCGGCAACCACATCGGTGTCGCGCCCGGTGCCCGCTGGATCGCCGCCAAGGGCTGCGAGGAGCGGGGCTGCTCCGACTTCGCGCTGCTCGCCTCGGCGGAGTGGATGCTCGCGCCGACGAACCTGGCCGGCCAGGACCCGCGGCCGGATCTGCGCCCGCATATCGTGAACAACTCGTGGGGCACCGACAACGGCGCCGCCAGTGACCCGTGGTTCGCCGACATCGTCGAGGACTGGCGGGCCGCCGGCATCTTCCCGATGTTCTCCAACGGCAACGCGGGCGAGGGAGGCTGCGACACCTCCGGCACCCCGGGGGACTACGCGTCCACCTACAGCGCCGGCGCCTTCGACGTGAACGGCAAGATCGGGTACTTCTCCAGCCGGGGCCCCGGCGCGGGCGGCATCACCAAGCCGAACATCGCCGCCCCCGGAGTGGACGTCCGCTCCAGCGTTCCGGGCGGCGGCTACGGCGTACTGAGTGGCACGTCGATGGCGAGCCCACACGTGGCCGGCGCGATCGCCCTGCTGTGGTCGGCCGCGCCCGGACTCATCGGGGACATCGCCGGCACCACGGCCGTGCTCGACCAGGTCGCCGTCGACGTCAGCGACACCAGTTGCGGCGGTACGCCGACCAACAACAACGTCTGGGGCCAGGGCAAGCTGGACGCCTACACCGCGATCGCGGAGGCCCCGCGTGGCGAGACGGGCCAGTTGGCCGGCAAGGTCACCGACGCGAAGACCGGCGAGCCGATCAGCGGTGCCGAGGTCCGGATCAGCGGCCCGATCCACCGTACGGTCACCACCGGCGCCGACGGCAGCTACGCCGCCACGCTCTCGGCCGGCGAGTACGGCGTCACCGCCTCCGCCTACGGTTACGGCGACGGCACCGCGTCGGCGACCGTCACCGCCGGCGCCAACGCCACCCGGGACATCCGCCTCCAGCGCAGCGCCGAGGTCGAGGTCAGCGGAACGGTCACCGACGACTCCGGACACGGCTGGCCGCTGTACGCGCGGATCAACGCGCCCGGCCTGCCGGTCGAACCGTGGTTCACGGACCCGAAGACCGGCCGTTACGAGCTGACCCTGCCGGCCGACTCGACCTACCACCTGATCGTCACCCCGCTCTACCCGGGCTACCGGACCAGCGCGGTCGACGTACCGGTCGGTGAGGGGGCCGTGGTCCGGGACGTCCGGGCGGGGATCGACGAGACGTCGTGCCTGGCGCCCGGCTACGCGTACCCGCTGCGGGCGAACTTCGAGGGTTGGACGGACCCGGCCGAGCGGGCGGGCTGGACGGTCGAGGACAACCTCGGTGGCGGGCACGCCTGGCAGTTCGACGAGCCTGGCGGTCTGGACAACGTCACCGGGGGCACTGCCGGGTTCGCCACCGCCGACTCCTGGCACAACGACCTGACGGAGGAGGACACCAACCTCGTCTCGCCGGTGGTCGACCTGTCGGGTCAGAGCGCACCGCAACTCGCGTTCAAGACGCTCTACCTGGGTGAGGGCGGGACCGCGCGGGTGGGCATCGACCTGAGCGTCGACGGCGGCTCGACCTGGACTACCGTCTGGCAGAAGAACACCGAGAACGCGCTCGGGCCGGTGAGCGTTCCGCTGCCGCAGGCCGCCGGTCAGGCGCGGACCCGGCTGCGTTTCCACTACGCCGGCAGCGGTATCGCCCTGTGGCAGGTGGACGAGGTCACCGTCGGCGCCTGCGGTCCGACCCCCGGTGGCTTGGTCACCGGCGTGGTGCGCGACGACAACACCGGTGACCCCGTCGACGGCGCGAAGCTGGTCGACAAGGCGAGCCGGAGCGAGCTCGCGGTGAGCGCCGCGACGCCGCTCGACCCGAACCTGCCGGACGGCTTCTACTGGCTGTTCAGCTCGCAGGCCAAGCCGACGTTCACGGTCAGCTACCCCCGGTACGCCACCGGCGAGGCACGCACCACCGTGTCGCCGGACCGCGTCACCACCAAGGACTGGCGCCTGCGCGCCGGGCACCTGAAGGTCAGCGCAGAGAGCCTCGACCTCACCACGCGGCTCGGGAAGTCGGCCACCCGTACCCTCACCCTCACCAACGACGGCACTAGTCCGGTGCACGTCAAGCTGGGCGAGCAGGTCGTCACCCCCACCGGCCCGGCCGGTCAACGGGTCGCCGAGCAGCCCGGCGCGCCGCTGCGGCGCGTCAAGGTGGATCCGCCGAGGACGGGACCGTTGCCGAAGGCGCCGGCGGGCCAGCCGGTCCAGCCGGCGGAGCTGGCCAGTCCGGAGGACGCGACCCCGGCCGTCGAGCCGTGGGTCCGGATCGCCAACTACCCGACCCGGATCCTGTACAACGCCGCGGGCTACCACGCGGGCAAGCTCTACTCCGTGGGTGGGACCACCAACGGCTTCCTGGAGGGAATGACCCGCGGCGGGTACGTCTACGACCCGGTGACTCTCACGTGGAGCCCGATCGCCGACTCCCCGGAGGCGGTCGCGAACGGGTCCGGCATCTTCCTCGACGACAAGATGTACGTCGTCGGTGGCACGAGCATGCAGGGCACCGTGCTCAAGACGGTGTACGTCTACGATCCCGCCCAGGACTCCTGGGGACGGGCGGCGGACCTGCCGCAGCCCGTCAGCGACGCCGCGATCGCGGCGCTCGATGGGCGGCTCTACGTCGTCGGAGGCTGCTTCGAGTCCTGCCCGGCGCACGCCGCGACGGTCTACCGGTACGACCCGATCCAGGACTCGTGGACCCGTCTCACCGACTACCCGGTCGGGGTGAACGCTCCCGGCTGCGCCGGGGTCGCCGAGCGGGTCGTCTGCGCGGGCGGGTACGACGGTGACAACATGGTCGCGTCGACCTTCGTGTTCGACCCGGCCAGCGGCGAATGGACCCGGGGCGCGGACGCGCCGTACGGCGTCTTCGCCATGGGCGCCAGCGGCGCCTACGACAAGTTGCAGCTCTTCAGCGGCCTGCAGAACGGCTCCATGTTGACCAACGAGGCAATCGAGTACGACCCGGTCTCGGACAGTTGGGGCCGCCTGCCCAACGTGAACCTCCCGACCTCCGACGCCGCCACCGCCTGCGGCGTGTACCGGGTCGGTGGTTCGGTGGGCCTGTGGAACCCGCAGCTCAGCGCCGAGATGCTGCCGGGGTACGACTACTGCGGCGGTACGGCGGACGTGCCGTGGCTGTCGGTGGACAAGCGGGAGTTGGACGTGGCGCCGGGCCGTTCGGTCCGGGTGACCGTCCGGGTCGACGGTGACGAGGTCACCCAGCCGGGTGACCTGGCCGCGCGGCTGGTCGTGCTCACCGACGCCCCGTACCCGGGGAGCAACGTGGCGGTGACCGGTCACTTCGAGGCGCCGCCGAACTGGGCGACGCTGAGCGGGACGGTGACCGACGCCGCCACCGGTGGCGCGGTCGGAGGTGCGACCGTGACCGTCTGCGGCGACTACCAGGCCGACGGTCACGGTCAACAGGGCTGCGGGCCGGTCAGCTACACCGTGGTGACCGACGCCCACGGCCGCTACCAGCTGCGGCTGGCGAAGAACCAGAAGGTCCAGGTCACCGCGGCCGCGCCCGGATTCCAGCCGGCGTCGACGGTGACCACGGTCCGGGGGGCGAAGAACACCGTGAACATCGCCCTGCGTACCGGCTGAGGCCGGCACCACTCCTAGGGCCAGTCCCGCCGGAACCGGTCAGCCGGTCCCCGGCGGGGCTGGCCCGCCCCGTGAGCGGGCACGATCGTGGGCCGAGGCCTGCCGGCCCGAGCCCCGGGAGCGCCGGACAACCACCGAGCGGAGGGCCGACCTTGCCCTGGGCGTGGCCGAGTGGCACCTTGAGTCCGAGCCCGGCCGGGCCGTTCTCACGATGCGTGACCGCTCGGCTTCGGGCAGCATGAACCCGACGTCACGGGCGGAGGTTCGACGCATGGCGGAACGGATCCAGCTCCCGACCGGGTGGGTGACCTTCGTGTTCACCGACATCGAGGGCTCGACCCGGCTCGCCCAACTGCTCGGCCCGGACTACCGACCGGTGCTGCGCGAGCACCGCCGGTTGCTGCGCCGGACACTGGCCGGCACCGGCGGCGCGGAGCTGTTCACCGAGGGCGACTCGTTCTTCCTCGCGTTCGCGGACGCGACCGCCGCGTTGACCGCCTGCCTCACCGCCCAGCGGGCCCTGACCAGCCACGACTGGCCCACCCCCGAGGCCGCGCCGAGGGTGCGGATGGGCCTGCACACCGGCTACGCCGAACCACGCGACGGCGAGTACGCCAGCCCCGATGTGCACCGTGCGGCCCGGATCGCCGCCGCCGCGCACGGCGGCCAGGTGCTCTGCTCGGCGTCCACCGCCCGCCGGGCCGACCCGCTGCCCGCCGGCGCCTCCCTGCTCACGTGGTGCCGGTGGAGGCGACCAGGTCCTTCAGTTCCTTGTCTGCCTCCTTGGAGCGCCGGTAGACCCGTTCGAGGTCACCGATCAGCTCCGCGGCGACCCGCCGTCGAGCCTTGCCGACCGCGTCACGGGGCCGGACCGTGGCCAGCAGTGCCTTGGCCTGGGCGGCGGACAGACTCTTCTTCGCCCCACCCGGAATCAGTTCCAGCAGCAGTTGGTGCAGCTGGGACACCATCCGGGTGTGGTCCTCACCGAGGGAGCGGCGCCGGTCGACCAGAATCCGCAGCAGAGCGAGCTGCTCATCATTGACCACCGGGCGCAGCCCGGCCATGCGGGTGCCGACCAACGCGATGGAGTGAGCGTCGGTGGCATCAGTCTTGCGGCCCTGCTCGGTGGCGAACACCCGCACCCTGGCCGACAACTTCGGCGGGACGTCGAGGACCTGCTCGCCATCGGCCAGTAGCCGGTTGGCAATGTGCCGACCGATGCCCTGGCAGCCCTCGATCGCCCAGACCCGGTGCGGCCATCGGCTGGCGTACTTCCTCATCGCCATGTAGCCGTCGCGGTCGGTGTCGAACCGGCCGCCGCCGACGACGGTCTCATCGCCGGCCATGACCTCGATCGTGGCAGAGCGCTTGTGCGGGTCCATCCCGATGACCACACGATCTGACGTGCCACTCACCGCGTCCTCCGATGCTCGATCCACCTGGGTTGTCGAGCCGGGAGGGCAACGCTACTGCGACGCATCCACCTGGGCAGGTTGCGATGGCCAGCCGTGGCGTTCGCCCTGCTGTACTTCACGCTGTCGATCGTGCTCCCGATCGCCGCGCTGGTGCTGAGCGCGGTGCGCACCTCCCCGTACATGATGTCGTTCCGCGATCTCACCAAGCCGGGTTCGGTGGACTTCAGCTCGTTCGGCACCGTTCTCCACTCCGACCTCTTCCTCAGTGCGGCCGGCAACAGCGTGGTGGTGGCTCTGCTCGCCGCCGCCGCCGGCACGGTGCTCTCCTTCCTCGTCGCCTACGTGCTGCACCGCACCAAGGCTCGCGGCCGTGGCGCGCTGCAGTCCGTGTCCATGGTCCAGCGGCCAGAACGACGGTGCCGCGGCGTGCGTGGTCACCACGCCGGACCGCGCTCGTGATCTCGGGCTCGACCCGATGGTCAGGCTGGTGGGCTGGGCAGTAGCGGGTGTTCCTGCCGCGACCATGGGAATCGGCCCCGTACCAGCGACAGCAGCCGTACTGGGCCGCGCCGGGCTGACCCTCCACGACGTCGACCTGATCGAAGTGAACGAGGCGTTCGCCGCCCAGGTCCTGGCCTGCTTCGACGAGTGGGGCATCAAGGACGACGACCTGGACCGCGTCAACGTCAACGGCTCGGGAATCTCGCTGGGCCACCCCGTCGGCGCCACCGGCGTTCGAATCCTCACTACCCTCGCGCACGAGATGCGACGCCGCGACGCCCGGTACGGACTGGAGACAACGTGCATCGGCGGTGGTCAGGGCATGGCCGCGCTCTTCGAGCTCGCCTGAGAAGGACCGGCCGTGCCTCAACTCTGGGAAAGGCCGACGGCGAAGCGTTGGTTCTTCCATTTATGCGTCTCCACAGCACTGCTCCAGGCCGTCTACAACGCTGTCCGCGTACTCGTGTCGTATCGGGCCCTCGCACTGGGCGGCGACGCCCTGGCCATCGGGATCATAACGGCACTGTTCTCGCTTGTGCCGTTGATCGTGGCCGTCCAGGTGGGGCGGGCTGTCGACCGGCGGCACGCGGCTGCCGTACTTCGCACAGGGGTGGTGCTTACTGCGGTCTCCGTACTGGTGGTCGCGGTCAGTGGTGACCTGGTCGTCCTCGCCCTCGGCAATGTGCTCCTGGGATTCGGCCAGATCCTGACCACGGTCTCCGGGCAAGGTCTCGTACCCATCCTCTCGAAGCCCCACGAACTCGACCGCCGGTTCGCCGGCTGGACATTGAGCGTGTCGATTGGCCAGTCGGTCGGCTTGCCCCTGGCCGGGCTCGTTGCCGCCGCGAGCAGCGACGAGCGCTCTGTGGCCACCACCCCGGCGCTCCTGACGATGATCGCTGGCGCAGTGCCCGCGGCACCGTTCGCTTTCGTCCTAAGTGAACGCTCTTCTCCCGCCGGAACGTCCGCCAGGGACGTGCAGCAGTCCGTGTTCAGAATGCTGGCGATCCCAGGCATGCGGCCTGCGCTATTCAGCAGCCTGGTGGTCCTGACCTCGATGGACCTGCTCTCGGCCTACCTGCCGGTTCTCGGAGAGCAATTTGGCTTCAGCGTGATCCTTGTCTCGCTGCTGCTGACCGTGAGGACGACGGCGTCAGTCGTGTCTCGCGCCGTCCTGCCGCGCCTGCTGAAGTCCTTGCCACGCCCCTGGCTCCTGGTCTCCGCCACGTTGTGCTCGGCGTTGCCGATGGCCGCGGTGCCGCTCCTTCGCGAGCCCATGGCAATGGCGCTTCTGCTGGCGATTGCCGGCTTCTTCTGGGGCATTGGGCAACCATTGACCATGACCTGGGTCGTCGGACTGGTGTCACAACCGAACCGCGCATCCGCCCTGTCGCTCAGACTCACCGGGAATCGACTGGGTCAGGTTCTCGTGCCGCTAGGGGCCGGCGTGGTGGCCGGTGCCGCAGGCGCCGCGTCGGTCTTTGTCGTGACAGGTGCCCTGTTGTGGACGTCAGCAGGCATCACCTGGCGCGCCATACGCGAAGGCGCAGAGTAGGAGGGCGGGGGAAGAACTGGGCCCGGCAGGCCTATCTACGGATAGCCTCAGCCATTCACAGGCGGGCGGGTGCCGCCTAGGGCTGGGCGGGCCGGTGTTCGACCAGCCAGGCGGCGAACTGCTGGGGGGTACGAACGCCGTGGTCCAGGACGGCGGCGTAGATCACCAGGCCACCGATCTGGTCTGGGTAGCCCGGTAGCCGGTGCCACACGTCTTTGATCGGCAGGACCGCGTCCCACTGCTCGTCGGTGATGGACTCCCGCAGCGCCTCGTGCCGGGCGGTGGCGTGCGGATCGCGCAGCCACACGGACAGATCGATGCGCCAGGTGCCCGGCTGCCTCTGCAGGGTGATGGGCACGTGGTACCGCTCGTCACGGATTGCGCCGGTGCGGCAGCGCGGGCCGCGTTCGTCCCGGGCGCTTGGCCAAGGCAGGAGAGCCGGCTGAAATATCGGGACGTCGCTGAAATTTGTACGGAAAAGAATCTTGGCGTACTGAAATCTCCGGTGAGAACCGACACCCGTCATGGCCGGTGTTCAACGCAGCCAGCAGGTCGACCACCTCACCGCCCCGGCACTCCCCGACCACCAGCCGGTCCGGGCGCATCCGCAACGCCTGCCGGACCAGGTCGGCGAGGCTGACCACACCCGTTCCCTCGACGTTGGCGGTTCGCGCCTGGAGCCCCACCACGTGCGGATGCCCCGGGTGCAGTTCGGCGGCGTCCTCCACCAGCACGATCCGCTCGGTGGCCGGCACCATTCCCAGCAGCGTGTTGAGCAGGGTCGTCTTGCCCGACCCCGTACCGCCGGTGACCAGGTACGCCAGCCGGGCCGCGACGACGGCGGCGAGCAGCGGTGCCACCGGTCGCGGCACCGTCCCCTGGCGCACCAACTCATCGAGGGTGAACGGGCGGTGCCGGAAGGTCCGCAGGGACAGGTAGGGGCCCTCGGTCGCCACCGGCGGCAGCACGGCGTGCAGCCGGGTGCCGTCGGGCAGCCGCGCGTCCGCGTACGGGGAGCCGTCGTCGAGCCGCCGCCCGGCGCTGCCGATCAGTCGCTGCGCCAACCGCCGGACGTCCTCCACCGAGCCAACCGGCACGGCGACCTGGTGCAGCCCCGACCCACGGTCGACCCATACCCGAGTCCCGTTGACGAGGACGTCGGTCACCTCCGGGTCGGCCAACAGCGACGCCAGTGGCCCGGCGCCGACGAGGTCGTCGTGGACCCGGTCGGCGATCCGCAGGACGGCGGTGTCACCGAGCACCGCGGTGGTGGGCTCGGCCCGCACCGCGGAGACGATCGCCGCCGGGGTGACCGGGGTGGTGTCGGCGGCGATCCGTTGCCGCACCCGGGCGGCGAGTGTGTGCTCCTCCGGCCGGCCGGTCATGCCGCACCCGTAGCGGGCACGCCGGTGAGGTCGGAGACGATCCGCTGGCAGAGCGTGGCCAGCGGTCCCTTGCCGGCGGCGGCCGGCGCCTCGCCCCGTTCAAGACCGCGGCAGAGCCCCGGCTCGGGGCGCAGCGTGCCGGCGAGGGGAAGCCCGAGCGCCCGTGCCACCTCGGTCGCCCGCAGGTGGCCCGGTGCGGGGCCGCGTACCACCACCGAGAGCGCGGCGCAGTGCGGGGCGGCGGCGGCCACCACTCGCGCGGCGGCCGCCGTGGCACGCAACTCGGCCGGGACGACGACGAACGCCTGATCGGCCGCCTGCAAGGCGATCATGGCGGCGTCGTCCAACTGCCGAGGGAGGTCGACGACCACGAAGTCCCGGCCGCGCCGGGCAGCGTCGACGGTGGCGGCCATCGCCGCCGCGGGCAGGGCCAGCAGGTCGCCGCGGTCCCAGGAGAGCACCACCAGGTCGCCCCGGCTGGGCAGAGCCCGGACCAGCGCGGGGGCGTCGACCCGCCCGTCCGCGCCGGTGAGCGACGGCCAGCGCAGCCCGTCCAGCTGCTCCCAGCCCAGCACGAGGTCGAGACCGCCGCCGAGCGGGTCGGCGTCGACGAGCAGGGTACGCAGCCGCGCCCGGGCGGCGGTCACGGCGAGCCCGCCGGCCAGCACGCTCGCCCCGGCGCCGCCCCGGCCACCGAGCAGCGCGACGATCCGGGCGCCGGAACCGTCCGGCCGGTCCGGGCCCTGCTCGGCGAACCGATCGACCAGCCACGGCTCCGCGGCGGGCAGCATGGCGACGTGCTCGGCCCCGATCAGCTCGGCGATCTGCCAGCCGGGGTCGAGCTGGCCGGCCCGACCGACCAGCACCAGCCGGGGCCGCTGCGGCAATCGGGCACGCAGACACGACTGCGCCTGATCGGCACCGAGCAGCACCAGCGGCGCGGGAAGCCAACGGGTGCGGGCGGCGGCCGGGTCGGCGGCGAGCTCGACCTCGGTGCCGCCGGCGGCGGCGAGCCGGAGCAGGTCGTCGAGCAAGTCGCCGTCCTCCGTGACGACCAGCGGTAGCCGGCGGATCGGCGGAACGGAGGTACGGGGTGGCATCGCGGCCTCCAGCGGTCGGGCTCGGTTGTGCCGCCGACCCTGCTCGGAATCCGCCCCGCAGACCGCCCCGGCGACGCTGTCTGTGGACAACGCCGCGGGCTGTGGACAACGCCCGGCGTGACAGTTGATCTGCTATGTGCGCGGCCTGTCCGACCGACGCTCCGCCTCGATGGAACGCGCAGCGGGGCCGCACACATAGGAGCGGCCCCGCTGCCCTCGGTCAGCCGAGTCGGTCGGAACTGGTACGCGACCGGCACGAGCACCGACCCCGGGCGGCCGGCGGGGCGGGATGGTGGGTGACACGCCCGCCCGCCTGCACGTATAGGCAGGTCCTGTATCTCAGGCTTGGGCGGTGGCAGAACCTGTTCGCGAACCAGCAAGGTCGATGGCCTTCGGGATGGAGCGCCAACCCGCGCGGCTCGTCGCCTTCAGCGATGCCGTCTTCGCGATCTCCATCACCCTGCTCGTACTGGAGATCCATCCACCGCAGGACACCCGGCACCTGACCCACGGTCTCGCTGCGTTGTGGCCGTCCTACCTGGCCTACGCCCTCACCTTCCTTCTCATCGGGCAGGTGTGGGCCAACCACCACGTCATGTTCGACCACCTGCGCGCCGCCGACCGGGTGGTCCTGCTGCTCAACACTCTTCTGCTGATGACCATCGCGTTCCTGCCATTCGCCGCGTCCGTGCTGGCCGCCGCGTTCCGCGACGGACATGGGCAGCGGACCGCCGTGGTCTTCTACGGCATCTCGCTCGGAGTGGCAGCCACTCTGTTCAACGCGATCTGGGCGTACGCGCGCCGTGATCGTCGGCTGCTGGGAACCGTTGATCCCGCCGGCGCGAGAGCCATCAGCAGGCGGTTCCGGATCGCACCGTTCTGGATCGCCGCCGGAGTTGTGCTGGGTGCCCTGGTCCCCGTCCTCGGCGTGGCCGTGATCACCGCGTTGATCCCCTTCTACTGGTTGCCGATCGCGGGCGAGATCGCCCGGCCGAAGCGGCGGCGCGGCGGCGGAGGTCGGGAGTGACCCCTCCCGGGAGGGCGTTTTGGAGGACCGAGGCGACCTGTGACCTGGTGTGGCGCGCTCGCAGCGATCGCATCCCAGTCACACATCAAATGTCGGATCACACGCCGGCAGGCCGGTGTCCGGTCTCGGGACCTGCGTGACAGATCGGTATCAGGACTTGCGTGACACTCCGCCAATGTTGGCCACAGCGCGCGGTGAAGCTCCGTGACCGCCAGGAACATCGACGGACCGGACTCACTGACTCGGCTCACGCTCCGGGCACGACGCTCAATCGTTATACGCACACACCACGGACGACTACGCCGCACGTGTCCTGGAGGCGTTCGACCGCTCTGCCGCCTCCCTGCTGCCTCCGGTCGGGGAAACGCCGTCCCTGGACGACCTGGACGGGCAGGAGGACGACCTGTGACCTGCTACGGAGCGCTCCCAGGACAAAGGGACGACCCCCGTCGGGGGGAGACGGGGGTCGTCGAAGGTTCGGCTCCGGGGGGGTCGAGCCGAACCACTCAGCGGTCACGGGGGGTGCAACCGCCGAGGGTCTGTCTGTTTTCCGAGATATGAAAGCTCGTCGTGCGGACAAGTCTGCCTGAGCGGGCCCGTCACGTCGAGTGGTGTCCACTCCACTCACTGCGAAAATCTCCTTGCGGAGTGTGAGCGTGATCACGCTGAGCGGAGGTGGTGGCGCCGGCCCGCAGGTCCGAGGGGTGGCCTGACCCCGGGCACCCGCCGACCATAGACCATCCGGCTAGACTTTCGCGCCGTGGGCCGAAGTGCCGCTTTCTTCGATCTGGACAAGACCGTCATCGCCAAGTCGAGCGCCCTGGCGTTCGGTCGGCCGTTCTACCGGGACGGGCTGATCACCCGGCGTGACGTGGTCAAGTCGGCGTACGCGCAGCTGATGTTCCGGCTGGGCGGCACCGACGAGCAGACCATGGCCCGAACACGGGACTACCTGGCTGCGCTCTGCAAGGGCTGGCCGGTGGAGCAGGTCCGCCAGATCGTCGCGGAGACGCTCCACGAGCTGATCAACCCCTACGTGTACGCCGAGGCCGCCGCGCTGATCGTGGAGCACCAGGCGGCCGGCCGGGACGTGGTGCTGGTCTCCGCCTCTGGCGAGGAGATGGTCCGGCCGATCGGTGAACTGCTCGGGGTGACCGATGTGATCGCCACCCGGATGACGGTGCGGGACGGCCGGTACAGCGGCGAGGTCGAGTTCTACGCGGCCGGCCCGAGCAAGGTCGAGGCGGTCAGCGAGCTGGCCACCGCCCGGGGCTACGACCTGGCCGACTCGTACGCCTACTCCGACTCGTACAGCGACCGACCGCTGCTGGAGTGCGTCGGCCACCCGAGTGTGGTCAACCCGGACCGGCAGCTGCGCAAGCTGGCCTCGGAGAACGCCTGGCCGGTGCTGGAGTTCCGCCACCCGATCCCGCTGGGCCGTCGATTGCGGGAGCGTCCCGCCGTCCCGGTGGCCGCTGCGGCACTGGGGGTCGGCGTGGGTGTGGCCATCGGCATCGCCTGGTACGGCCGGCACCGTCGCACCCGCTCCGCCGCCACCGCCTGACCTCCACACCCACCCTCCCGCGCAACACCTGGTGCCCGCTATCCGGACAGTGCCTGTTGCGTGGGTGTAAGCAGAGCAAAGGGCTCATGGACCTGTGGTGGGCGTATTGGCGCTCTTCGCGTTTCTTGTGAGCCACCACAACTCCATGATCGACAGGAGCGGGAGCGCGGGGTCAGGTGGCGGCGAGGATTTCGTCGCCGATGGCGGTGAGCTGGTCGGCGCCGACCTCTACGGCCGCCATGTAGTGGCGTAGCCAGGAGCGCAGACCGTCCGGGGTGCCGGTGGCGAAGGCGCCGGCCGAGCCGACGTACTCGGGTTCCCGCTCGCGGTGGCCGACGTCGACGGCGAGCAGGCCGCGCGGGTCGAAGCCGCTGGCGAGCAGCACCAGCCGCGCGGCGCCGCGGGCCACCACGCCGGACGGGCCGGCGAACGGGCGCAGGTTCAGCAGTTCCCCGTGCACCACGGCGGCGAGCACCAGCGGGGAGACCTTCGTGCCACCGGCGACCAGCCCGGCGAGACCGTCCAGCCTGGCGGCGACCACCGGGTCGGCGACCGGTCGGCCCAGCTCGTCCTCCGGCACCATGTCCCGGGCGGCGAGTACGTGCAGCTTCGCGAGGGCCTGCCGGGGCGCCTTCGGCCAGAGCTCGCTCAGCCCGGGCAGGGCACCGGCTACCCGCAGCGCCCCCTGGAGCACCGGGTCGGTGACGGTGCCGGCGCGAACCGCCTCGCGCTCGTGTGCGTACCCCTCGAGGGCGGCGCTGGCCACCGCGGACCGGAGGCTGACCTCGGCCGCGACCTGGCCGCCGTGCCGGCGCAGCGCGCGGTGCCCGAGCGCCTGGTCGAACCGCTCGCGGGCCTGCTCGACGGCGGCGGCGATGTCGGCGAGCGCGAGCAGCGGGGCGAGCGGGTCCGTGGTCACCCCGCCACGCTAGCGACCCGGCCCGGCCTCCGGGGCCGCACCCGCCCGCAACGCGACCCGGGCCACCGCCCGCCGCAGCGCGCCCGACGCGGGCACGACTGCGCGGGCCGTCGGGCGCGCGGCGGAGGCCGCTCGGCGCGAGGGAAGCGGGCAGCGGTCGCCTGCCGGAAGCCCCACGACTACCCTAGCGAGACGCAGGTCACCCGAGGACGAGGAGTCACGGCATGAGCGAGGCATTGGCCAATCTGCTGAACGAGACGCGCCAGTTCCCCCCGCCGGCCGAGCTTGCCGCCAACGCCAACGTCACCGCCGACGCGTACACCGAGGCCGCCGCCGACCCGCTCGCCTTCTGGGCGAAGCAGGCGGACCGGCTGGCCTGGTCGAAGAAGTGGGACGAGGTGCTCGACTGGTCGAACCCGCCGTTCGCCAAGTGGTTCGTCGGTGGGCAGCTCAACGTGGCGTACAACTGCCTGGACCGGCACGTCGAGGCGGGCCGGGGCGACAAGGTCGCCATCCACTGGGAGGGCGAGCCGGGCGACACCCGCACCATCACCTACGCCGACCTGCACGAGCTGACCTGCCGGGCGGCGAACGCACTGACCGAGCTGGGGGTCACCGCCGGCGACCGGGTGGCGATCTACCTGCCGATGATCCCGGAGGCGGCGGTCGCGATGCTGGCCTGCGCCCGGATCGGCGCCGCGCACAGCGTCGTCTTCGGCGGCTTCTCCGCCGACTCGCTGAGCAACCGCATCCAGGACGCGAGCGCCAAAGTGGTGATCACCGCGGACGGTGGTTACCGGCGGGGCAAGCCGTCGGCGCTGAAGCCGACCGTGGACGAGGCGGTGGCGAACTGCCCATCCGTGGAGCACGTGCTGGTGGTCCGCCGCACCGGCGGGGAGGTGGCCTGGTCGTCGAAGGACCTCTGGTGGCACGAGACGGTGGAGACCGCGTCGGCCGAGCACACCGCGCAGCCGTTCGACGCCGAGCACCCGCTGTTCATCCTCTACACCAGCGGCACCACGGCGCGGCCGAAGGGCATCCTGCACACCACCGGTGGCTACCTGACGCAGACGTCGTACACCACGCACGCGGTCTTCGACCTGAAGCCGGAGACGGACGTCTACTGGTGCACCGCCGACATCGGCTGGGTGACCGGTCACTCCTACATCGTCTACGGGCCGCTCTCCAACGGCGCCACCCAGGTGATGTACGAGGGCACTCCGGACACCCCGAACAAGGGCCGGTTCTGGGAGATCGTCGACAGGTACGGGGTGACCATCCTCTACACCGCTCCCACCCTGATCCGGACGATGATGAAGTGGGGCGACGAGATCCCGGCCGGCTTCGACCTGTCCTCGCTGCGGCTGCTCGGCAGCGTCGGTGAGCCGATCAACCCGGAGGCGTGGATCTGGTACCGGCAGAACATCGGCCGGGGCGAGCTGCCTGTCGTGGACACCTGGTGGCAGACCGAGACGGGCGCCATCATGATCTCGCCGCTACCCGGGGTGACCGCGGCCAAGCCGGGCTCGGCGATGACCCCGCTGCCGGGCATCGCGGCCGACGTGGTGGACGACCAGGGCCAGTCGGTGCCGAACGGCGGTGGCGGGTATCTGGTGCTGCGTGAGCCGTGGCCGTCGATGCTGCGCACCATCTGGGGTGACGACAACCGGTTCCTGGAGACCTACTGGAGCCGGTTCGAGGGCATGTACTTCGCTGGTGACGGGGCGAAGAAGGACGACGACGGGAACATCTGGCTGCTGGGTCGGGTGGACGACGTGATGCTGGTGTCCGGGCACAACATCTCCACCACCGAGGTCGAGTCGGCGCTGGTGTCGCACCCGTCGGTGGCCGAGGCGGCCGTGGTGGGCGCGACCGACCCGACCACCGGGCAGGCGATCGTCGCCTTCGCGATTCCGCGCGGCAGCACCGACATCGCCGGTGCGGCGGGTGAGCAGCTGATCGCCGATCTGCGCAACCACGTGTCGAAGACGCTCGGCCCGATCGCCAAGCCGCGGCAGATCATGCTGGTGCCGGAGCTGCCGAAGACCCGCTCGGGCAAGATCATGCGCCGGTTGCTGCGCGACGTGGCGGAGAACCGGTCGCTCGGTGACGTGACGACGTTGCAGGACTCGTCCGTGATGGAGCTGATCTCCTCGGGGATGAGCGGCGCGAAGGCCGACGAGGACTGACGGCAGGCGTACATATCGGAGGGTGGCGGTCCGTGCGGACCGCCACCCTCCGTCATTTCTTACGGGTACGACCCACACCGCCTCAGCACTGTCACATCGGTCAGTCGGAGGAGTCCGGAGAAGCTGAACGGACATACGCGGCGGGCCGCCTCTGTGCTTTGGGCCGGTTGTGATTTAGGTTCACGCAGGTTGGGAGAGTTCGACAGACATCAGATCGATGGTCGGCTACCTCAACGTCCTCCTCCCCGTGCCCGAGAAATGGAGCGGCATGAACCACAAACCGCAGTCCGGGGCGCGACGACGACTACTCGTCGCGCTGCCCGCTATCGCCCTCGCGGCCACGTCACTGACCGTGACCGGCAGCGCGGCAGCCCAGACGTCGTCCGCCGCCACCCCCCGGGCGGTGATCGGGGCCGACGAGCACTACATCAACTACGCCGAGCCCGAGGTGCAGCCGGACACTTCCGGCCGCGAGGTCAAGGGCAAGGGTGGCGTCTACACCCCCGCCGTCGACGATGCGCGTGCATTCGACAAGAAGCACGCTCGGGGCAACCCGGTGACCGCCCGGCAGCTGGCCAAGATCGAAGCGAAGTCGATCAAAACCGGCAAGAGCCCCCGGAAGATCAAGCAGTCGCCGACCACCCAGACGGCGAAGCTGCTGACGCTGCTGGTGGAGTTCAACGACCAGGCGAACGACGACTTCACCGGGGTGATGGTCCCGAAGACGGTGTTCGAGGACCGGACCTGCGTCCCCGGCACGGTGCAGAACGGCCCGAAGCACAACAACATCCCGAACCCGGCGACCCTGCCGCACGAGGACAACAACTCGATGTGGGTGCCGGACTTCTCGCCGGCCCACTTCGACAAGATGCTCTACAGCAAGACGGGCATCACCGAGCGGGTGCGCAAGGACCTGAAGGGGCCGGACGGCAAGCGGGGCATCGACCTGTCCGGTCGCACCATGCACAACATGTACCTGGAAATGTCCAAGAACGCGTACACGGTTGCCGGGCAGGCCAGCCCGTGGGTCACTGTGCCGCACTCGGAGGGATGGTACGCCGCCAACCGCTGCTTCCAGGACGAGAACGGCAACTGGGTACCGGGCCGTGAGCAGTCGATGAACGGCCACCCGGAGAACCCGGCCGGCGCCGGTCGTCTGGCGACCGACGCGATCGACGCGCTCGCCGCGACGGACCCGAACTTCCCCTGGGCCGACTACGACATCGAGGACCAGGCCGACCGGGACGGGGACGGCAACGTCTTCGAGCCGGACGGCGTGATCGACCACCTGGTGCTGGTGCACGCCGGGCAGGGCAAGTCCCGCGGTGGCGGCGCAGAGGGTGTCTACGCCGTCTGGGCGCACTCCTCCACGGTCGCCGGTGGCTACACCATCCCGGGCACGAACATCAAGGTGTCGAACTACATCGTGCAGCCGGAGGACGCCGGTGTCGGCGTCTTCGCGCACGAGTTCGGCCACGACCTGGGCCTGCCGGACCTCTATGACACCTCCGGCAACGCCGACTCCGACGTGGACTTCTGGGACCTGATGGCCTCGGGCTCGCACTCCGGGGAGATCTTCCAGGCGCTGCCGACCCACATGGGCATCTGGGACAAGTGGGTGCTCGGCTGGGCCGATCCGCTGACCATCCGCCCCGGGTCTAACCCGCGCGAGGTGAAGCTCGGACAGAGCTCGCGTACGCCGATCGACTCCGAGGACGGCATCAAGGTCGACCTGCCGGACAAGGTGACGACGCTGGCCACGCCGCACAGCGGCACGAAGATGTGGCACAGCAACAATGACCAGGAGTGGGCCGACGTCAAGCTAAGCCGTTCGGTCGACGTGCCGGCGGCTGCGGACGCCAAGTTCTGGATGTGGAACAACTACATCATCGAGCAGGACTGGGACTACGGCTTCGTCGAACTCTCGACCGACGGCGGTACGACCTGGACTGAGCAGAAGGTGTACGACGAGGGCGGCACGGTGGTCACCACGCCGGACGGCTACCCGGACCCGAACGGCCGGATGAACGACTTCGGCGGCAAGAAGTACGGCCTGACCGGCAGCACCAACGGCTGGCGTCATGACTACGTCGACCTGTCGGCGCACGCCGGGGCGACCGTGCAGCTGCGGTTGCGCCAGGCGACCGACGAGGCGTTCCAGGAGCGCAACTGGTTCGTCGACGACTTCTCGGTCACCGGCGGCGGTGCCACCACCTGGAGTGACGACGTCGAGGGCGGCGCCAACGGCTGGACGGCCACCGGCGGCACCTTCGTCGACACCACCGGCGCCGGCTGGAAGGTCTCCAGCGGCACCGAGATCCACGCCCAGTTCTACCTGGCAGAGTGGCGCAACTTCGACGGCTTCGACAAGGGCCTGAAGTACGCCTACGACACGATCTACTCGCACGACGCGTGGAAGGTCGACCGCATCTCGTACAACGCCCCGGGCATGCTGGTCTGGTACCGCGACACCGCGCTCGGCGACGTCAACCACGTCACCGGGCAGATGACCGCGCTGCCCAGCTACGGCGCGAAGGGTGGTTTGCTCATCGTCGACTCGCACTTCGACCCGTACCGGCGTAAGGGCGAGGCGGCCGTGAAGGACCCGTCGGTGACGGACAACCTGCCCAGCCGTCCGCAGTCGGCGAACGCGGCGTTCACGCTGCAGAAGACGTACCCCTTCACGGAGTGCCTGGAGGCGGCGGACGAGCCGTACAGCGCCTACTGCACGAAGTTCAAGTCCCAGCCGGGCGTGAAGGCGTTCACCGACGCCAAGGGCTGGTACCCGGGCATCGAGATGCGGGACGGGGCGGCGTACGCCCGGGACAACGACGCCTCGGTGGTGCTGCCGTCGCGGAACAACGCGCCGTACACCACCCGGGTGACCCACCCGGACGGCAGCCCGGCGCCGGAGTTCTACGGCGTGACCCTGGGCGGCGGCGCGATCGTGCTGGGCACCGGTAACCCCGGCGACCAGGGCGTCAACTACGGCGTCTCGCTCACCATCAAGAAGGCGGCACGGGACAACTCGTCCGCCACGGTGTACGTCACCCCGGCAAGGAACTGACCGCAACAGGTCTGTCGTCCGACGGATCAACGGGCGGCCCGCTCGGAGCACCACGCTCCGGGCGGGCCGTTCCGCATTCGGTCCCACCGCACGGCGTGACGTTCTCGTCGGCTCGGGCGCTGGAGATCGGGAACCTCATAATCCCGTGCAGAATTGATGATCTTGATAGAACCGTGATGTAAATAGTTGCCTGAGGCCACGACTATCTGGTCATGATTTGTCGCCCCAGAACCCTCCAAAACCACCTTCGGCCCGCTTGATCGACTCGTGACAACCGGCCGGACTCTCTGTAAAGGTGTGTGGCGCACATCATGACAGTGATTGCTTCGACGTTCACTGTCATGTAACACAGGTCCACAAAGGAGGAGACCTTTGAGGAGACGAGTCACAGCCGGTCTGGCCACCGCCACGGCCGCGCTGCTGGCGGCGGGAGTCGTGGCGACGCCGGCCTCCGGCGCCCCGGCGGCGAACCCGACCCCCTCATCCGACAAGGCGGAGCACGGCCGGGACAACCTCCCCGACCCGAAGGCGGATCAGCAGCGGGAGATCCGCAAGCAGGCCATCGCCGACCTGCTCTCCGGCAAGGCCAAGCTGGAAACCCGCAACGGCTCGAAGGTCATCAAGATCAAGGACCGGTTCGTCGAGTACCAGCAGCCGCCGAAGGTCGACCCGATCTTCACCATGCTGGTGAACTTCGGCGACAAGACCGACCCGCGCACCGGCGGGGCAGCCGGCCCGGTGGTCGGCCAAATCCAGGAGCCGGACCGGAACTGGGACGGCGGTACCACCGACGACAACAGCACCTCGTGGTCGTCGAACTACGACCGCCAGCACTACCTGGACATGTTCTACGGTAGTAGCGGCGAGTCGATGCGGGACTTCTACCTGAAGCAGTCCGGCGGCCGCTACACCGTCGGCGGCGACGTCAGCGACTGGGTCACCGTGCCGTTCAACGAGGCGCGGTACGGCTCCAACGCCATCCCCGAGAGCGACGGCTCGTGGAACTTCGTCAAGGACAGCGCCACGTCCTGGTACGACGCCCAGGTCAAGGCCGGCAAGACCCCGGCCCAGATCAAGGAGTACCTCTCCCAGTTCGACATCTGGGACAGGTACGACTTCGACGGCGACGGCGACTTCAACGAGCCCGACGGCTACATCGACCACTTCCAGGCGGTGCACGCCGGTGAGGGCGAGGAGGCCGGCGGTGGCGCCGAGGGCGAGGACGCCATCTGGTCGCACCGCTGGGGTGCCTTCACCGACCTCATGGGCAAGGCCGGGCCGGCCGGCAACCTGGCTGGTGGCGTGCAGATCGGCGACACCGGCCTCTGGATCCGCGACTACACCACGGAGCCGGAGAACGGCGGCCTGGGCGTGTTCGCCCACGAGTACGGCCACGACCTCGGCCTGCCGGACCTGTACGACACGGCCGGCGGCGACAACGGCGTGGGGTTCTGGAGCCTGATGTCCTCCGGTTCGTGGCTGAGCCACGGCAAGGACGACATCGGGACGACCCCGGGCTACATGGACCCGTGGTCGAAGCTCTTCCTCGGCTGGCTGAACCACTCCACGGTGGAGTACGGCAAGGGCACCTCCCAGGTGACGCTCGGGCCGGCCGGTGACAGCGATGGGCCGAAGGCCCAGGCGGTCGTCGTCAACCTGCCGCCGCAGGAGCAGACCAGCACCTACAACACGCCGTTCGGTGGGTCGAACGAGTGGTGGGGCGGCAGCGCGGACAACCTGAACAACAGCCTGACCCGCCAACTCGACCTGACCGGCGCCAGCTCGGCCTCGATCAACGCCAAGGCCTGGTACGACACCGAGGAAGACTACGACTTCTTCTACGCCGAGGTGTCGACCGACAACGGCGCCACCTGGGCGTCGCTGAGCAGCCCGCTCAATGACGTCGGGGAGACCGGTCTCGACGGGTCGTCCGGCGGCAAGTGGGTGGACCTGGACTACGACCTCGCGGCGTACGCCGGAAAGGCCATCCAGTTGCGCTACCGCTACCAGAGCGACGGCGGCAAGCACCTGGCCGGCGTGTTCCTGGACAACATTTCGCTGGTCAAGAACGGCACGGCGGCGTGGACCGACGACGCCGAGACGCTGGCCGCCGAGTGGACCGCCCGGGGCTTCACCCGGATGGGCGGCTCGGTGACCGACTCGTACCCCCGCTTCTACATCGCGGAGAACCGGACCTACTTCGGGTACGACGACGCCCTGCGGACCGGTGGGTACAACTACGGCTTCACCAACACCCGGCCGAACTGGGTGGAGCGGTACGCGAACCAGCCCGGCATGCTGGTCTGGTACGTGAACTACGCGTACGGCGACAACAACACCTCGGAGCACCCGGGGTACGGCCTGGACCTGCCGGTCGACGTCCGCCCGGGCGCGATCACGGTCAAGGGCCAGGGCACCATCACCAACCGCCGTAACGGCTTCGACGCGACGTTCAGCCGGTACGACAAGCCCGCCCAGACCTTCCACCTCAACGGAGTGCCGGTCACCCTGCCGAAGCTGAAGGCCAACCCGGTCTTCGACGACAGCGCGGTGAACCGCTACTGGACGGCGGGCAACGAGCAGAACTCGGTGAAGGTGGCCGGCAGCGGCACTCAGATCGAGATCGTCAAGCAGGGTAAGAAGCCGACCGATGAGATGGTCGTGCGGATCAGAAACTGATCTTCAGGTGGGTGGGTGGGGCCGGTGGCGGAGACGCCGCCGGCCCCACTGTCGTATGCCCGATCGCATTGATCGAAATACGTCACTAAAAGCGCCTTCGGCCGATCCATGCTGGTCAGCGTCGCTGATGAAGCGCAGGGGTGTGACGGTGAAAAGCATTCCCAACAAAATCTTGCAATAAATCGACGCGCCCGTCTTCCCACCCGTCCCGGCAGTGTCTATGTTCACCATTGGTCCCACTAGTGGGATCGATCTATCACCGGCCCGTACCCCTGTTTGGGCCGGGTTCCCTCACACCGGAGGTACCACGTGCGCAAAGTCGCAGTGGGTCTGCTCGGGCTCTCACTGACGGCGACAGGCCTGGCGTTCGGACCGTCCGCCAGTGCCGCGCCGCAGCCGAAGTTGCCGACGGCCGCTCCGTCGGTCGCCGAGCCCGCCTATGCGGACCACGACCTGCCGAACCCGTTGGAGGACAAGCGGCGCGCGCTGCGCCAGGAGGGCCTCAGCGAGGTCCTGTCCGGCAAGTCCAAGGCGGAGAAGGTCAACGGCAGCACGGTCGTCAAGGTAGGCAAGACCCAGGCCGACGGGGTCACCGCCCGCGCGGCCAAGGCGGGTGCGGCCAAGACGAAGGATCAGTACGTCGAGCTCTCCCGGGAGCGGACCGACAAGATCTTCGTGATCCTCGCCGAGTTCGGCAACGAGCGGCACCCGAGTTACCCGGATCAGGACACTGACCCGAACACCGCTGGTCCGACCCGCTTCGATGGGCCGCTCCACAACGAGATCCCGGCTCCCAACCGGGCGGTGGACAACTCCACCGTCTGGCAGCCGGACTTCAACGCGGACCACTACCGGCAGGTGTACTTCGGCACCAACCCAGGTGACGAGTCGCTGAAGCAGTACTACGAGGCCCAGTCCTCGGGTCGCTACAGCGTCGACGGTGAGGTCACCGACTGGGTCAAGGTCCGGTACAACGAGGCCCGCTACGGTCGTTCCGGCGGCTACCCGTGCGCCTCGAACGTCTGCACCAACACCTGGGCCCTGGTCCGGGACGCCGCCAACCAGTGGGTCGCCGACCAGAAGGCCTCGGGTCGCACCGACGCCCAGATCGCCGCCGACGTCAAGTCGATGGACGAGTGGGACCGGTACGACTTCGACTCCGACGGCAACTTCAACGAGTCGGACGGCTACATCGACCACTTCCAGATCGTCCACTCCGGCGGTGACGAGGCCGACGGTGACCCGCACCAGGGTGAGGACGCCGTCTGGAGCCACCGCTGGTACGCCTTCGCCTCCGACCAGGGCAACACCGGTCCGGTCAACTTCCCGGCCGGCGGCACCCAGATCGGCAACACCGGCGTCTGGATCGGCGACTACACGATCCAGCCGGAGAACGGCGGCCGTAGCGTCTTCTACCACGAGTTCGGCCACGACCTCGGTCTGCCGGACGACTACAACGTCGTCAGTGGTGGGGACAACAACAACGAGCACTGGACCCTGATGGCCCAGAGCCGGCTCGGTGCCAAGAACGACGACGGCATCGGCGAGCGCGGCGGCGACCTCGGTGCGTGGAACAAGCTCCAGCTCGGCTGGCTCGACCACGAGACGGTCGTCGCGGGGCAGAAGCGCACGCTGACGCTCGGCCCGCAGGAGTACAACTCGCCGGAGGCTCAGGGCGTCGTGGTCGTCCTGCCGGATCGTGAGTACACCTTCGAGAACGGCGCGCCGTTCGAGGGGACCCAGCAGTTCTTCTCCGGCAACGAGGATGACCTCAACAGCTCGATGACCCGGACGCTGGACTTCACCGGGAAGTCGTCGGCCTCGCTGTCCATGAAGGGCCGCTACAGCATCGAGGCCGGGTTCGACTACATGTTCTTCGAGGCATCCCTCGACGGGGGCCAGACCTGGACGACGCTGCCCGGCACCGCCAACGGCCAGCCGCTGCAGGAGATCTCCGCCGGGCGGTACGCGCTGGACGGCAGCAGCAACGGCCAGTGGGTCGACATCAACATCCCGATGAACGTGGCGGCGGGCAAGGTCGCGCAGTTCCGGCTGCGCTACCAGACCGACGGCGGTGTGTCCGAGGGTGGCTTCTACGGTGACGCCATCACCGTGACCGCTGACGGCCAGACCGTGCTCTCCGACGGCGCCGAGACCGGCGCGGCCGGCTGGGCCCTCGCCGGTGGCTTCGAGGTCGTCGCGGCCACCTACACCCGCGAGTTCGACAACTACTACATCGCGGGCACCCGGTCGTACACCTCGTACGACAAGTACCTGAAGACCGGCCCGTACTTCTTCGGCTACGCGAACACCCGGCCCGACTGGGTGGACCACTACGCGTACCAGGAGGGTCTGCTGATCTCCTACTGGAACCTGCGGTTCGCGGACAACGACACGTTCGCGCACCCGGGTGAGGGTCGGAACATGATCATCGACGCGCACCCGCGGCCGATCTACAACCTGACCGGGGCCGCGTGGCGGGCCCGCGTCCAGGTCTACGACGCGCCGTTCAGCCTGAAGAAGGCGGACTCGTTCACGCTGCACCTGAACAGCCAGGCGCAGTACATCCGCGGTCAGGCCGCGGAGCCGCAGTTCGACGACACCCAGAAGTACTGGTACGCGGAGCTGCCGAACCACGGCGTCAAGCTCCCCGCCACCGGAACCAAGATCAAGGTTCTGGAGCAGGACGGCACCTCGATGAAGATCCGGATCAGCTGACACTGATCCCGCACCAACCAGCGACGCCCGGGCAGGTCACCTGCCCGGGCGTCGCCCTTTGGGTGACCTGCCGCACGCGCCAGCATCATCACTCGTTGACCCGCCCCCGGCCACTCGTGTCGGTAGGGGACAACCCGGGCTTCCCCCTGTTCAAGGCGACCACCAGGGCCGTCGAAGGCGACCGAGTCCTAGGCTGTCTGCCATGACCGACCAGCGCGGCGGAGCCGTCGACGAGTCCTGTGTCCTCACCGAGGGGCCGTGGACGCACCGCTTCGTCGGCGCCAACGGCACCCGTTTCCACGTGGTCGAGGCCGGGACCGGGCCAATGGTGCTGTTCCTGCACGGCTTTCCGGAGCACTGGTGGGCGTGGCACCAGATGCTGCCGGCGGTCGCCGACGCCGGCTTCCGCGCGGTCGCGGTGGACCTGCGCGGCTACGGCGCCAGCGACAAGCCACCCCGGGGGTACGACGGCTACACCCTCGCCGCCGACATGGCCGGGCTGATCCGCGCGCTCGGCGAGCGGTCGGCGACCCTGGTCGGCAGCGGCGTCGGCGGCATGGTCGCCTGGACGGTGGCCTCATTCCACCCGTCGTTGGTTCGCCGGCTGGTGGTACTCGGCGCACCACACCCGCTGCGGCTGCGCGCCGCCATCTTCGCCGACCCGCGCGGCCAGTTCGCCGCCTCCACCCCGGCGCTGAAGTTCCAACTCCCCCGCTACGAGCACGTGCTGACCCGGGACGGCGCGGCCGCCGTGGAGGAGATCCTGCACCGGTGGGGCGGACCACGTTGGGTGGCCGGGCCGGACTTCGAGGCGTACGCCGAGCGTTGCCGGGAGGCGATGCGCATCCCGCAGGCCGCGTTCTGCGCACTGGAGGGATACCGCTGGGCGTTCCGCTCGCTGCTGCGCCTGCACGGCTACCGGTTCGTCCGCCTCATGCAGAAGCCGCTGGTCACTCCGACGCTCCAGCTGCACGGCGCGTTGGATGTCGCCGCCCTGCCACGTACCGCCCTGGGCTCCGGTCGGTACGTCGTGGCGCCGTACGAGTGGCGACTGCTCGACGGGGTCGGGCACTTCCCGCACCTGGAGGCACCGGAGCTGGTGCTCGGCGAGATCCTGCGTTGGGCCAAGTCCTGACCGGTCAGACCCTCTGCTCCCGCAGGTCGGTGACCTCGGCGGCCGGCGCCCAGCCCTGGTAGACGCCGAAGTCGAACACCTCCAGCCGCATCGCCTCGGCCACCGGCCAGCGGCCACCGGTGTATTCCACACGCAGCCAGGCGTCGTGTTCGCCGAGCACGATGAACGGCTGCCCCTGCCAGGTGCAGGTGGTCCGCACGTACGCCAGGTCGTCGATCTCGCTCGCCGGCAGCACCCGCACGTACCGGCCGGCGCGGACCTCCTCGAAGCCCTCACCCGGCTCCGGCTGGTAGAGCCGGATGTCATCGCCGTCCGGGCTGGCCTGGTATTCCCGGCCCTGCCAACGGGCCACGTAGCCGTCCCGCATCATGCCTCACCGACCCGTCGCCACAGCACCGCGTCCGTGTCGAGCACCGCGACCACCCGTTCGGTGCCGTCCGCGCCGACCCGCCAGAGTTGCGCGCCGTACGGCAGCCGAGCGCTGTCCACCTTGAACTCGGCCACCACGTCGCTGCTCTCGCCCGGCGCGAAGCCGTTGCCTCGGAACGGCGAACGCTCAATGACCCAGCCCTCCATCGCCCGCATCGCCGGCTCGTTCTGACCCCCGTACGGAATCCGGTAGAGGCTCGGCCGGTGCGCCGGCCAGCGCAGCACGTAGATCTCCTCGGCGTCCCGCGCGAACGGCGAGCCCGGGTAGCTGAGGCCCAGCGCGTCGTACAACTGGGCCGGCGTGGTCAGGTGCGCCAGCTCCCCGGCCCGGTGCACGAAGCCGGAGACCCGGTCGTACCCCCGATCCAGGTAGTACGCGAGCTGGCTCGGTGCGATCGCCTTCTGCATCACGGTCGGCCGGGCGGGGTCGACCGCCGCCGGGGCGTACCGGGGGCGGGCTGCGGGCTCCGCCTCGACCGGCTGCTCCTCCGGGTCCACCTCCAGGTCGTCGCCGAGCCCCACCTCCGCGGCCCAGTTCGCCAGCGCGACGATCTGCTCGCCGGGCAGCTTCGCACCGACCGGGGTGCCGGGGTTGACGGCGAACGACCAGTCCTCGTCCGGCCAGCGCCGGATCAGCTGGGCGAACTTCACCCGGACGATGTCGACATCACCGTCAACGTGGTCGGCGAGACGCTCCGGGGACGTGTAGACCACGACGTACGTCTCGCCGTCCAACTGCCCGGTACGCCATACGAAACCCGGGTCGCCCGGACGGCTGCCGCGCACCGAGTCCGGTGCCGCCGGCAGGAGCACGCGGGCCAGCAGCAGGGTGGACAGGAAGGTATCCGTGCTGCCGGCGCCGGCAGCGCCGAGCAGGTCCTCCTCCACCGTGTTGGCGGGCAGGAACTCGACCGGGGCCGAGGCCTCCGCCGGCGCGGGCTGCCCGTCGCCGACCGGGACCGGGCGGTGCCCGATGTCGTCGGCGTCGGGCCGCGCCGACTCCGGACCGCTCTCCACGTGAGGTCGCGGCGGTTGGCTGCCGAGGTCCGGGCCGACCTGCTCGCCGCCGACGTCGCGGCCGGCCCGATCCGTGCCGTTCATGCCGACGGGTGTTCCGCCGAGGTCGGCGGGATCCACCCCGCCCGGACGGACACCGACCGGGTCGTCGACGCGCACACCACCCAGCGCCGCGTCCGCCGGACCACCCTCACCCGGACCACCCACGCCCGAACCGGCCTCCGCCGGGTCGAACGGACGCGGACCGGAGGGCACCGGGCCGTACGGACGCGGGCCGAACGGGGGCGGGCTGGAAGGCGGTGGGCCGAACGACGGCGACGCCGCGGAGTCCGGGCCGGAAGGGGACGAGCCGAACGACGACGGGGCGGCGGACTTCGGGCTTGGCCGCGCGGTCGCGTCGGCCACGCTGCTCGCCTCGACCGGTTCGGTGAGGTCGCGGGACTCGATGATGGTGCCCTCGATGACGATGGGCGTGAAGCCGCGGCGCGGCGCGGGCGGGCCGGAGACCGGTTCCGCGATGGACGGAGGCAGCTCCTCCACCGGCTCGAACCGGCCCGGGTCGCCGGGCCGGCCGCGCGGGATCGCCTGCGTCTCGTCGGCCGAGGGAGCGGGCCGGGTCAGCGGCGGCTCGCCGGTGGCCCGACCGGGCGACCGGAAGGCGCGGGTCGGCTCCTCGGCGAGCGGGGCCGGCCGGTGGGGCGGCAGGGGCTGGGTGGGCTCGTCGTCCGGCGCCGGTGCGCGTACTCCTCTGGAGACGCCCGGGTCACCGGCTGGCGGCCGCAGCGGCCGGGTGGCGTCCGGATCCGGCATCGGAAAGGCCACGGTCGCGCCATCGCCGGCCGGTGCGTCGGCGGGACGGCGACGCGGAAAGGGCTGGCTGCCCCGCCCGAACCGGGACGGCGGCACCGCGCGGTCGCCGGGTCGGCCCCCACCCGAGGTCGGACCGGCCGCCCGATCCCGGCCGGACGCAGGTTCGAAGAAGGAACGCCCGCCGCTCTGGGCGCTGCCGTTGCCGACGGCCGGGCCGTCGACGTCGGCGCCCGGCCGACTCGGAGGCGGCCAGGCCGGGCCGGGAGCCGGCTGGTCAGCCGGGACGACACCGGGGTGGTCGGCGGGCTTCAACGGCGCGAACCGGGACGCGGCGGGCCGGCTCGTGGGTATGGATTCGGCGCCCGGACCGCCGGGTCGGGGCGGGCCGGTCGGGTACCGCTGACCGGCGGCGGGCATGTCCTCTCCGCGCCGCGACAGCTCACCCGGGCCCGGCGTTCGGGACGACGTGCCGGGGGCCGCCGGAGCGCCCATTCGGGGCACCGCGCCACGCGTCGGCGCGGGCCGCCCGGGCGGGGTCGCCACCGGGTCGGGCCCGGGCGACGTGGATCCCGGGGCGGTCGGAACGTCGCGACCGGTCACACCCGTCCTGGACCGGGCCAGGGTCTCCGCGCGCTCCAGCCGGGCGCGGGCACCCATGGCGCGGCCGGGCAGCCGGACGTCACCCCGGGAGAGCTGGGCGACGAACCAGGCCGGCAGGTATCCCTCGACGGGCAGCCCTGGGTTGACCGCGAGCCACCACTCGTGGTTGGGCCAGCCGACCGCGAGTTCCGTGAAGGGGATGCGCCGGTTGCTGCCGGGGTGCTCGCCGAGGCAGGTCCGCAGCGCGGCGGCGGAGGTGAACGCCAGCACGTGGGTCCGGCCACCGGTGGTCCAGGTGCCCCAGCCGGGGGGTGCCTGACCGGGCGGTGCTGGCGCGGAGACCGGCAACAGCAGATCGGTGCGGGACAGGAGCCGGAAGTACAGCTCCTGGTCGTTGGCGCGCAGCGCGTCCCGCATCGCCACCTCGGCCTCCGTGGCCGGCTCCCATTCGGTCACGGCCACCTCTCCTTCCGAGAACAGGCCACAGGTATCGCGTACAACCTACAAGGTGGTATCAAGATCACAATGGCTGGCCGTCGGCGGTCTGCCGGGACGCCCGTGAGGCGATAACATCCCGTCCCGGAGCCGACACCATACGGAGGCCGTCGATGTCCCGGTCGATTGCGCGCCCGGTCCTGGCAGGGTTGGCGGCCACCCTGCTGACCGGCGCGGCCGCCCCGGCCGTCGCCGCCGGTGCCGCACTTCGAGCGGCTCCGGCCTGCGCCACCCCACTCGCCCCCGTACGGCCGGTCACGGCCCTGCCCTGGCCGCAGCAGCGGTACGACCCCGCACGGCTCGCGCCGCTGGCCACCGGCGCCGGGGTGACGGTGGCGGTGGTCGACTCCGGGGTCGACCGGGCGCACCCCCACCTGGTCGGGCGGGTGCTGGCCGGCACCGACCTCCTCGATTCCGGCGGAGACGGCCGCAGGGACTGCGCCGGTCACGGCACCGGCGTGGCGAGCATCATCGCCGCGGCACCACACGACCCGGCGTCGCCTTCCACGGCCTGGCGCCGGGCGCCCGGATTCTGCCGGTGCGGGTGAGTGAGCAGCAGGTGGTGCAGGGGCGCGAGTCGGGGCGTACGGTCAGCGCCCGCGAGTTCGCCCGGGCCATCCGCTGGGCCGTGGACCATGACGCCGACGTGGTGAACCTCTCCGTGGTGCTGTACGTCGACGACCCGGAGGTCCGCTCCGCCGTGCGGTACGCGGTCGACCGGGACGTGGTGCTGGTGGCCGCCGCCGGCAACCTGCACGACAGCGGGAACCCGCGTCCGTTCCCCGCCGCGTACGACGGGGTGCTCGGTGTGGGTGCGATCGGGGCGGACGGCGGGCGGGCAGGCTTCTCGCAGACCGGCCCCTATGTCGATTTGGTGGCACCGGGCAGCGAGGTGCTGACCGCCGCGCCCGGCCAGGGCCACCACCGGGTCGAGGGCACCAGCTACGCGACGCCGTTCGTGGCCGCCACCGCGGCGCTGCTGCGCCAGTACCGACCCGAACTGACCGCCGCCCAGGTGGCGGAGCGGATCGTCGCCACCACCGATCCGGCACCCGGGGCGGGCGGCGGGTACGGCGCCGGTGTGCTGAACCCGTACCGGGCGGTCACCGAGACCGGTGGCGGGCGACCGGCCGGCCCTCGGACGGTCGCCGCGCTCGCCGACGACCGGGCCGATCCGGCGCTGGTCGCGCGCCAGGCTCGTCGGGCGACGGCCCGGGACCGGGCCCTGCTGGTCGGCGCGGTGATCGGCACGACGGCGGTCACGGTGGTGCTGCTCGCCCTGACGCTGCCCCGGGGTGCCCGCCGACGCTGGCGGCCCGCCGACCCGGCCTGACCCTCGCACCCGACCGCCCCGCTCCCCGATCAGGCGCGGCCGGAGCGCCGACCCACACACGGTCAGCGCTCGCGGCCCGCCTCGACCAACCTCCCTGGACAGCACATCTAGGTCACTGGAACAGCCCGGTGTTCGTCTTCTCGGTGTCCAGATAGTCGGCGGCCGAGTCGTTCACCGCCAGCCTGATGTCGCGCAGCATCGCCTGAAGGTCGTGCGAGGCGGACCGCCACCGCGCCTGGCGCTGCTCATACGCCTGCCGGGCCTCGCCGGCCCAGCTCGCCACCAGCGGCGCGGCGTCCCGTTCGAGCTGGCCGAGCTGCGAGTCGCGCGTGTTCAGCGCCTTCTGGATGTCCACGCCTGCCTGCTGAAGCGCGGCGAAGTTGACGACCAGCACACCGTGGTCCATCGGATCTCCCTCCCGAGCGGGGGTCAGAGCGGCAGCTGGATGCCGCCGCGGTTGGTGCCGGCCACCCGGCTGGCCGCCTCGTCGTCCGAGACGTCGTACTTCCGGCCGGCGGTGCGGATCGCTCCGGCGGTTTCGCGCAGCGCCCGGTGCAGCGCGGCCTGGTCCTGTGACCACTGCTGCTTGACCTGCTCGAACGACCGCCCGCCGGCGCCGCGCCAAGCCTGCTGCAACACCTCCAGCTCGGCCAGCAGGCCGGTCAGCATGGACTGCAACGACTGATCCACCTGCTCGAACTTCGCGGCGGTCTGCTGCATCACCGCGGATTCTGCCTGAGTCTGGGACACCCGGACGTCACCTCGTTTCCTCGGTCGTGACTGGCCGTCGACGCGCCCACCCTGGGGGTGCGCCGCTCGCGTGGCCCGGTCGTCGAGCACGGTGGACGCGGGTCAGCGACGAACTTCGTGGCTGACGGTAGCGGCCCGGTTGCGGTTCTGCTACCCCTCGCCTCTCCCCTGTGGACAACCACGACGGACATCGGTCGCTTACGATGTGCCGCAGCCACGTAGCGGCGTGTGACGAGCCGCGGGAGCGGCCGACCGGCCGGCGCGGTCCACACTCCCTGAGGAGGCGCGGTGCCGGCGACAACCACCGGAGGGTCGCAATCGGCGACTGCGGTCGGGCCCGGGCCGGGTGTTGTCGCGCCAGCGATCGGGCAGGGAATTGGCCCGCCGGGGGCCGGGGCGGGCGGGTCCAGCGGCACCGATGCCGGAGTCGCCGAGCGGGGCAGCCCCCACCGCCGGCCGCCGATCGCCCGCTGGGCCTCCGTGGGTCGGCGCGGGGGCACCGGGGTACGCGCCGGTCAGCTGGTCACCGGGCAGGTCGCGGTGGCGCTCGTCCTCGCCGCCCTGGGCCGGGGCGTGCCGGTCACGGTCGCGGCCCTGCTGGCGGCGGTGCTGCTGGTGGCGACCGCCTGGGTCCGGGTCCGCGGTCGGTGGCTCTTCGAATGGCTGGCCATCGCCGCCGGGCACCTGACCCGCCGGCGCGCGCTGGCCGGGCCGGCGGGCCCGGCGGAGCTGCTCGGCCTGATCGCCCCCGGCACCGTGGTCCGCTCGACGGAGTTCTCCGGCGGGCCGGCCGCGGTGCTGGAGGACACCGGCGGCATGGTGGCGCTGCTGGAGCTCGGCGATTCCGGCGACCTGCTCGGCGACGCGTCCCGGGCCGTCCCCACACCGTCCGCGCTGCTTCCGCCCGTTGGGCCGGACGTGCCGCCGCTGCGGATTCAACTGCTGCTCGCCGGGACGCCGGCCCCGGTGCCGGCGGCGGGCGGCACGGTCGGCACGTCGTACCGGCAGCTCACCGACGGGCGGCTCGCCGGGCGGGAGAGGGCGGTGCTCGCGGTCCGGGTGCTGCGGGTGGACGGCTGGTCCGAGGAGGACCTGCGCCGGGTGCTCGCCGGCACGGTACGCCGGATCGTCCGCCGGCTCCGGCCGTTGACCGCCCGGCCGCTCGGTGTGCCGGCGGCGCTGCGCGTCCTGGTCGAGCTGGCCCACCACGACGGCCATCCGGTGCGGGAGTCCTGGCCGGCGCTCCGGTCCGGCGCTCTCCTCCAGGCCACCTTCCGCCTGAGCCGCTGGCCGCGCGCCGACGGTGCGGGCGCGACCCGGCTGGTGCCACGGCTGCTGGCGCTGCCGGCGACCGCGACGACGGTCTCGCTCTGCGCGGGCCCGCCGCCGGTCAGCGGCACGACGGGGGTGCCGACCGAGCTGACCGTACGCCTGGCCGCCGGAACGGCGACGGAGCTGACCGCCGCCGCGGAGGCGCTGGACCGGCTGGTGACCGGCCTTGGTGGGGAGCTGAGTCGGCTGGACGGCGCGCACCTGGCCGGGCTGGCCCGCACGCTGCCGCTGGCTCTCGCGACGCCCGGTGCGCAGTCGCGGCCCGCGCTGGACGACTGGGAGCTGACCCTCGGCGGGGCGGGAATGATGGTCGGCACGAACCGGCACGGTGGGGCGGTCACCGTTCGGCTGTTCCGGCCGGAGAGCACCCGGGTGCTGCTGGTCGGCGGGGTGCGTGCCGCCCAGTTGGTGGCACTGCGCGCGATGGCGCTGGGCGCCCTGGTGGTTGTCCAGACCGGACGCCCCCGCGCCTGGGAGCCGTTCGTCCGGGGCGTGGGCGCGCCGGGCGGGACGATCCCGCTGATTCCGCCGGGTCCGCCGGTCGCCGACGGGGTGGGCACGGCGCTGCGGCCGTTGCTGCTGGTGGTCGACGCCGGGCCGGTGCCGGCCGACGCCGAGCCGGGTCCGCCCTGGCGGGCGACCCTGGTGGTCCGGGACGAGCTGACCCCGGCGGACGTGGACGCGCTGACCCGGGCCGACCTGGCGGTGCTGCAACCGCTGGACGCCACCGAGGCCGCGCTGGCCGGCACCGCGCTGGGGCTGGGCGGCTCGGCCGAGTGGTTGACACGGATCCGGGACGACATGGTGGCCGTGGTGAACCGGCGTGCGCTGCGCTGGGCGCTGCTCTCCCCCACCCCGATCGAGGCGCAGCTCATCGGACGGCCCGCGCGACGCTGAACCGATCCGATCGTCGATCGGCGGGTTACGCCGCTGCCCGGTCCGTGGCACGATCCCCGCCATGGGTTTTCTGAAAGGGCTGCTGATTCGGCTGGCCACCACGGCGCTGGCCTTCTGGCTGGCCACACTCCTCATTCCGGGCATCACTCTGGAGTCGAACTCCACCGTCGAGACGGTCACCACGCTGCTCCTGGTGGCGGCGATCTTCGGCGTGGTCAACGCGGTGCTCCAACCGATCATCAAGACCGTCGGTTGTGGCTTCTACCTCCTGACCCTGGGTCTCATCGCGCTGGTGGTGAACGGGCTGCTGTTCCTGCTCACCAGCTGGATCGCCGACCAGGCCGGGCTGCCGTTCTCGGTGGACGGCTTCTGGCCTGCCGCCGTGCTGGGCGCGCTCTTCGTGAGCATCGTGACCTGGATCCTCGGCGCCATCCTCGACCGGGACTGACCAGGATCGCCCCGGACCGCCCGGGGCCCCGGCCGTGGCCGGAGCCCGGGCGGTCCGGTGACCAGAGTCCGGGAATTGGCCGGCGCGGGGGCCGGCCCTGGCGGCTAGCGTCATGCGGTGTTCTCGCTGACCCGCTCCGACGGCCACCTGCTCAGCACCGATCCCGCCCGGCTCGATCTGGATCGGTTGCACCGGTGGCTGTCCACCGACGCGTACTGGGCACTGGGCCGGGACCGGGAGACGGTCGTCCGGGCGTTCGCCGGCTCGCTGCCGTTCGGCGTCTACCGGCCCGGGGACGGCCGCCAGGTGGCGGTGGCCCGGGTGGTCACCGACGGCGCCACGTTCGCCTGGCTCTGCGACGTGTACGTGGACCGCCCCGCCCGGGGTCACGGGTTGGGCGGCTGGCTGGCCGCCGGCGTCCGCGACCACCTGGCCGAGCTGGGCGTACGCCGGATCCTGCTCTGCACCAACGACGCGCACGAGGTGTACGCACGGGTCGGTTTCGCTCCCCTGGACGAGCCCACGCGATGGATGCAGCTCGACCGGCGTCCACCGGTGACCCCGGTCACCGGAAAGGAACAAAGCGCGGTTTGACCCCTTACGGTGAAGGCGTGACGTCACTCCGCCTGGGATACCTCTACGGCCTCGGCGCGTACCTGCTCTGGGGCTTCTTCCCGCTCTACCTCAAGCTGCTGCGACCGGCCGGTCCGCTGGAGATTCTCGCCCACCGGATCGTCTGGTCGGTGGTCTTCGTGGCCCTGCTGCTGGCCGCGCTGCGCAACGTCGGCTTCCTGCGGGCGTTGCTGCGCCGGCCCTGGGCACTGGCCGGAATCGTCGTCGCCGCAGCCCTGATCGCGATCAACTGGGGCACCTACATCTACGGGGTCAACTCGGACCGGGTGGTGGAGACCGCGCTCGGCTACTTCATCAACCCGCTGGTGGTGGTGCTGCTCGGGGTGACGGTGCTGCGGGAGCGGCTGCGCCTGGCGCAGTGGGTGGCGCTGGGCATCGGCGCGTCGGCGGTCGCGGTGCTCGCCGTGGACTACGGCCGGCTGCCCTGGCTGGCCCTGACCCTGGCGTTCAGCTTCGGCGGCTACGGCCTGATCAAGAAGCGGCTCGGGCTGCCCGCCGCGGAGGGGCTCTTCGTCGAGTCGGCGGTGCTGGCGCTGCCCGCGCTGGGCTACCTGGCCTGGCTGACCCGGCGTGCCGAGTCGACCTTCGGGCAGGTCTCGGCCGGGCACACCGCGCTGCTGGTGCTGGCCGGCGCGGCCACCGCAATCCCACTGCTGCTCTTCGCCGGGGCCGCCAACCGGCTGCCGCTGACCAGCCTCGGCATGATCCAATACCTGGCGCCTATCCTCCAGCTCGGCTGCGGTGTGCTGATCTTCCACGAGCCGATGCCACCGGCCCGCCTCGCCGGCTTCGCGCTCGTCTGGCTCGCCCTCGTCGTCTTCACCGCCGACGCCGTCCGCCAGTCCCACCGCACCCGCGCCCACGCCCGCGCCGCCACCCCTCGCACCCCCGTTCCCGCACCCTGATCCGGGGTCAGGGGACGGCGTAGGACAGGACCGGGGTGCCGTCGGCACGTTGAAGTTCGACGCTGACCAGCTCGGCGTCTGTGAACCGGGTGGCGCCGGTGAACTGCAGGGCGTCGCCCGGCGCGGCCAGCCAGGAGCCGATCTGCTCGGTGGCACCGTCGGGCCCACGCGCCACCAACCGGAAGGTGTACGCCTTGCCGTAGCCGGTCCGCGGGTCGTACCCGCAGCGCATGGTCACCTCGGTGCCCCAGTCGGTGCCGGTCAGCCCGATCTCGGCGTGCACCGGCCCGGCGGCGGCCACCGGCCGCATGGCGACCATCGACACCTGCGGCCCGGGATTCCCCGGAGAACCCGGGGTGCCACGCAGCACCGTCGCGGCGCCCACGCCGACCACCAGCGCGAACGCGGCGGCGACCAGCCCGGTCAGCGCGTACCGCCGGCGGGTTGCCCACCGCTCACGCCGCCGACGGGCCCTGGCCTCCTCGATCAGCGCGGGCACCCGGGGCGGGGCGGGTGGCGGCAGGAACTGCTCCAGACCCGCCGGGTCGAGACGACCGAGCAGCCCGGGCAGGACGGCGATCTCGGCGACCGCGTCCCGGCAGGAGGCACAGCCGGCAAGGTGCCGCTCGTACGCCGCCCGCTCGGCGGGGGCCAGGGCGCCCAGCACGTACGCGCCGTCGTCGTGCGCGAACTCGCACCGGGTCATCCCGTCACTCCCATCTCAGCCAGGACCAACCGTAATGACCGCAGCGCGTAGTGGGTGCGGGACTTCACGGTGCCCGGCGGCACACCGAGCCGGGACGCCGCCTCGGCCACCGACCGCCCCTGGTAGAAGCACTCGACCAGGACCTCACGGTGGGTCGGGCTGAGCCGGTTCAGCGCCTCGGCGACGGTCCACGCCTCCACGGCGCGCTCAGCCTCGTCGATCACCTCCGGCGGTTCCGGTATCTCGTCGGTGTACACCTCACCGACCCGGGTGGACCGCCGACGCCAGGCGTCGATGGCGAGGTTGCGGGCGGTGGTGAAGAGCCAGGCCCGCACCGAGCCGCGTCGCGGATCGAGCGACTCCGGGTGCCGCCAGGCCCGCAGCAGCGTCTCCTGCACCAGGTCCTCAGCCCGCTGCCGATCCCCGTTGACCAGCCGGAGGGCGTGGGCGTACAGCGCCTCCGCGTGCTCGTCGTGCAGCGCGCGCAGCAGTTGGGCGTCGTGGTCGCTGATGGCGGTCTCCTCACTCCCGGCGCGCGTCGGGCGGTGCGTCCGCTCGTGAATACGTGCGGTCACGCCGATCGGTTCAGCCCGAGGTCAGACCGGTTACGTGCGGTTGGCGCCCGCGGAGGTGTTCACGCCTGGTTCACATCGCGGCCGACGACCGCTCACCGCGTCCTCCTAGCGTCCGGCTGGTACGCCCGGCCATCGACTGATCCCGCGTGCCACCGACCTTCCCAGGAGGCTCCTTCCATGAGCGACCGTCCCCGGCTGCTCCCGCTGTTGGGTGCCACTCGCCACGGCAGCCGTGACGCCATGACCTGTCTCTACCGCTGCGGAAACGCCTGTGACCACCCGGTCCCGAACACCTCCGACAACGCGTACTTCGGTGATGTGGTGAACGCCGAGGTCTCACGGCGCGGCGTGGTCCGGGCCGGCGCGGTCGGCGCGCTGGTCCTCGGCTTCGGTGGTGCGGCGGCCGGCGCGGCGCCCGCCATGGCCGCCCCCGCGATCCCGGACGTCCCGGAGGCGTTCGGTTTCGGACGCCCCAGCACCGGTGTCGGCAGCGGCGCGCTGACGTTCAAGCCGATCCCGCCGAACAAGTTGGACACGCTGGTCGTGCCGAACGGGTACGACCACGCCGTGGTCATCAAGTGGGGTGACCCGGTGGTGCCGGGCGCGCCCGAGTTCGACGTGCACCGGCAGACCGCCGCGGCGCAGTCCCGGCAGTTCGGCTACAACAACGACTTCGTGGGCGTGTTGCCGCTGGACAAGCGCGGCAACCGGGCGCTGCTCGTGGTCAACCACGAGTACACCAACGAGGACCTCATGTTCCCGGGCTTCCCGGGTTTGGACGGGCTCTCGGTGGAGCAGCTGCGCACCGCGATGGCCGCACACGGCATGTCCGTGCTGGAGATCGAGCGGGTCGCCGGCACCGGGCAGTGGAAGCCGGTCGACAACGGCCGTCGGCCGTACAACCGCCGGATCACCGCGCTCGGCACCAGGTTCGACCTGACCGGCCCGGCGGCCGGCTCGGCCTGGCTGAAGACCGCCGCCGACCCGAAGGGCCGTACGGTTGTCGGCACGCTGAACAACTGCGCCGGCGGCGTGACCCCGTGGGGCACCGTGCTCTCCGGTGAGGAGAACTTCAACCAGTACTTCGTCGGCGCCGACGGGGCGCCGGCGGAGCTGAAGCCGAAGCTGGACCGCTACGGCATCAGCACGGCGTCCCGCTACCCCAGCGGCAGCCGCAAATGGGAGCGCGCCGACGAGCGCTTCGACCTGGCCAAGCACCCCAACGAGGCGCACCGGTTCGGCTGGATCGTCGAGATCGACCCGTTCGACCCGGAGAGCCGCCCGCGCAAGCACACCGCGATGGGCCGGTTCAAGCACGAGGGCGCGAACGTGATCGTGGCCGGGGACGGCCACGTGGTCGCGTACATGGGCGACGACGAGCGGTTCGACTACCTGTACAAGTTCGTCTCGGACAACAGGTTCATGAAGGGCAACTCCTGGGCTGCCCGCAAGCACAACCTGACGCTGCTGGAGTCCGGAACCCTGTACGTGGCGCAGCTGGACCAGACCAGCGCGGCCGAGATCGACGGCTCCGGCAAGCTCCCCGCCGACGGCGCGTTCAACGGCCGGGGCCGCTGGATCAAGCTGGTCAGCGGCAACCGTTCGTTCGTCGACGGGATGACCGCCGCGGACGTTCTCACCTTCACCCGGCTCGCCGGCGACAGGGTCGGCGCGACCAAGATGGACCGCCCCGAGGACGTCGAGCCGAGCCTGCTCACCGGCAAGGTGTACGTGGCGTTGACGAACAACACCAACCGGGGCGTCGGCAGCAGCCCGAAGGCCGACGAGGCCAACCCGCGGAACGCCAACAAGCACGGGCAGATCCTGGAGCTGGTGGAGGACCGCGGCGACAACACCGCCGAGACGTTCGCCTGGTCGCTGCCGATCGTCTGCGGCGACCCCACCGACCCGTCGACGTTCTTCGCCGGGTACGACAAGACCAGGGTCTCCCCGATCTCCTGCCCGGACAACATCGCCTTCGACGCCACCGGAAACCTGTGGGTCTCCACGGACGGCAACGCGCTGGGCAGCAACGACGGTCTCTTCGCCACCGCGGTGGAGGGCCCGGAGCGTGGGCACCTCAAGCAGTTCCTGACCGTGCCGCTCGGCGCGGAGACCTGCGGCCCGTTCATCACCGGCGACAACCGCTCGGTCTTCGTCGCCGTGCAGCACCCGGGTGAGATCACCGGGGCCTCGGTGGAGAACCCGGCCTCCAACTGGCCGGACGGCGACTACGCCAAGCCCGGCGTGGCGGTCACCTGGCGCCTGGACGGCGGCCCGGTGGGCAGCTGACGTTGCTCCGGCGGTCCGGCGCTGGACCGCCACGAGAGGCCCTCTCCCAGCCGGGGAGAGGGCCTCTCGGCGTCCGGGTCAGTGGTCGGCGGCGATGCCGTCGGCGACGGCGCGGGCCACCGTGAGCAGCTTGGCCCGGACCACGCGGGCGGAGGTCATCATCTCGCTGGCGGGCAGCGCGCAGGCCAGCACGACCCGGCGTTCCATGTCCTTGTCCGGCGTGACCAGCACGGACGCGCAGGCCACCCCCTGGCGGAACTGGCCCAGCTCCAACTGCATCCCCCGCCGGTCGCCGGCGGCCAGGTCGGCCTCGAACGTCTCGGTGCTGGTCAACGTCGCGGTGGTGAACGGACGCATGCCGTACTCCCGCAGGTAGCGGAAGCGCTGTTCGGCGGTGAGGGTGGCGAGCAGGGACTTGCCGAGGGCGGTGGCGTGCGCCCCCTCGTCGAAGCCGGGGACCAGGTCCTCCAGGTAGGGCGACCGGGGGCCCTCGGCGACCGCCGTGAGGGCGACCTGGCCACCGACGAAACGGCCCAGGTAGTGGCTGTAGCCGGTGTCCGCGGCGGCCCGCCGCAGCGTCTCACCGACCGCCGGCGGCCCCCGGAACGCGGTCACCAGCTCCCGGTAGCGGTCGGCCACCTCCAACCCCACGATGTACGTGCCGTCCTCCCGACGGATCACGTAGCCCTCGTAGGCCAGGGTGCGGACCAGGTGGTACGTAGTGGCCACGGTCAGCTCGCAGCGCCGGGCGATCTGCTTGACGGTCAGGCCCTTCGGGGCGCGACCGACCGACTCCAGCACCCGCAGCGCTCGGGACACGCTGCGGATCAGGTCCGAAGGTTCTGCCAAGGGGTCGCGCACAACCACCTCCGCCGCCGGGGACTTACACCATATGAAAAACAGGCCCGGTGCGAAATGCCTGTTCGGGTCGAGGATGCCAGATCACCATCCACGCCTTGTGCACCGGCGGTCACCGGGAGTGGTCCGAGCGCGACTCGCGTAGGTTTGCCGGACGATGACCGACACCGCCCTCACCCCCGATCCCGACACCGCCCGCACCCGCCCGATCCGGGCCGGCGCCGGTGCTGTCCTCACCACCGTGGCCTGCGTGCTGCCCGTCTTCCTGCTCGGCGGCCTCGCCGTGCAGATGGGCGCGGACCTCGGGTTCTCGCCGGCCGGTCTGGGCCTGGCCGTGGCCGTCTACTTCGGGGTCAGCGCGCTGGCCTCGGTGCCCTCCGGTCGCCTGGTCGAGCGGTACGGGCCGGCAATGGTGGCCCGCTGTGGCATCGTGCTGGCCGCCGCGTCGATGCTCGCCGTGGCGGTGTTCGCCCGGTCGTATGCGGCGCTGGTCGGGCTGTTGGCGCTCAGCGCCGCCGCGAACGCCCTCGGTCAGTTGGCCAGCAACGCCGTGCTGGCGCAGCACGTCCCGACCCGCCGGCAGGGGCTGTCGTTCGGCGTCAAGCAGGCGGCCATTCCGGTCTCCACCCTGCTGGCCGGCGCGGCGGTGCCCACCATCGCCCTCACCGCCGGCTGGCGCTGGGCGTTCGTGGCCGCCGCCGGTGCGGCGCTGACGACGCTGCCCGCCGTACCCCGGCACGTGCCCGGCCGCGCCCGGCGGGCAGGCGCCACACGTGCTGGCCGGGCCACGGTGGCGCTGGTGGTGATCGGTGTGGCGGCGGCGCTGGCCGCGGCCGCGGCCAACGCGCTGGGCACCTTCCTGGTGGACTCAGCGGCCGCCCGGGGGCTCTCACCGGCCCTCGCCGGTCTCACGCTGACCCTGGGCAGCGCGGTCTGCGTGGTGGCCCGGGTGGGTGCCGGCTGGTTGGCCGACCGCCGCACCGGCGGTCACATCGCGCTCATCGCCGCGATGCTGGTGGTCGGTGCCGGTGGGCTGGGCCTGCTCGCGTTGACCGGCACGGTGCCGCTGGTGGCCGGCGTGGTGCTCGGCTTCGGCCTGGGCTGGGCCTGGCCCGGTCTGGTGAACTTCGCGGTGGTCCGGCTCCACCCGCAGGCCCCGGCCGCCGCCACCTCGATCACCCAGACCGGGGTGTACGCGGGCGGCTGTCTCGGCCCACTGAGTCTCGGCCCGCTCGCCGCCCACCTCGGCTACCCGACGATGTGGACCACGGCGGCGGTGTCCATGCTGCTCGCCGCCGCTCTGATGCTCGTCGGCAGCCGCCTGCTGAGCCGCATCGCCGCCGGGGCGAACGGAGCCGGAGATCAGCTGGTGCGGTCGGCGATGTAGTCGCAGAGCGATTCGAGGGCACGGCGGGACGGGCCGGCCGGGAGCGGGGCCAGGCGCGCGCGAGCGTCCTCGGCGTAGCTGCGCACGGTCTCCCGGGCACGCTTGAGCGCCGGGCTCTCCCGGAGCAGCCCCAGCGCCTCAGCGTGCAGCGCGTCGTCGGTCAGCGGGCCGGTGGCCAGGATCTCCCGCAGCCGCACCGAGGACGCGTCGAAGTCGTCCGCCGCGCGGGCGTAGAGCACCGGCAGTGTGGGGACACCCTCGCGCAGGTCCGTGCCGGGCGTCTTGCCCGACTGCACCGACTCGGAGGCGATGTCCAGCAGGTCGTCGGAGAGCTGGAAGGCGACGCCGATCGTCTCGCCGTAACCGGCGAGGGCTTCCACGTGCTCCGGGGCGGCACCGCTGAACATGCCGCCGAACCGGGCCGACGTGGCGATCAGGGAGCCCGTCTTCTCGGCGATCACGTGCAGGTAGTGCGCGACCGGGTCGTCGCCGGCGCGCGGCCCGACGGTCTCCGCGATCTGGCCGTGCACGAGTCGGGCGAAGGTCCGCGCCTGCAACCTGACCGCTTCCGGGCCCAGGTCGGCCGCGATGTCCGCGGCCCGGGCGAAGAGGTAGTCACCGACCAGGATGGCCACCGAGTTGGTCCAGCGGGAGTTCGCGCTCGGCGCGCCCCGGCGCACGGCCGCCTCGTCCATCACGTCGTCGTGGTAGAGCGTGGCCAGGTGGGTGAGCTCCATCACCACGGCCGCCGGAACCACCCGCGGGCTGGTGGGGTCGCCGAACTGGGCGCCCAGCGCCACCAGCAACGGCCGGAACCGCTTCCCGCCGGCCTCGACGAGGTGCCGGGCGGCCTCGGTGACGAACGGGTCGGCGCTGGCCACACTGGCCCGCAACTCGACCTCGACCCCGTCCAGCAGACCCAGCACGGACGCCTCGACGCGGGGATCGGCGAGATGGAGGCCGAGCGCGCCGAACTGACTCGTGCTCGCCCGACCCCGGCGACCGCCGGAACCGGTGGCACCTGAACGCTGGCCAGCCGGAATCACCACGCATCAACCATGCCACACCCCTTCTACCTGCTCCGGGCGGGGGATACGCACGGGGGCCGGCACGCGAACGCGTGCCGGCCCCCGGATTGCCGAGGCTCTGGTCAGCGCACGAAGTCGGCGGCTCCGGTGGCCAGGTCGAGCAGCGGCGCCGGGGCGATGCCCAGCACCAGGGTGGCCAGCACGCCGATCATCAGCGCGGCGGAGGTGAGGCCGCCGGGCACGGTGACGGTCGGCGTGGACTCGCCCGGCTCGGACAGCCACATCATCACCACGACCCGCAGGTACGGGAAGGCCAGCACCATGCTGGTCAGCACACCGGCGATCACCAGCCAGGCGTGACCGCTGTCCAGCGCCGCCCCGAAGACCGCGAACTTGCTCATGAAGCCGCTGGTCAGCGGGATGCCGGCGAAGGCCAGCAGGATGAACGTGAACAGCCCGGCGAAGAACGGCGAGCGTCGTCCCAGCCCGGCCCAGCGGGACAGGTGGGTGGCCTCCCCGTCGTCGTCCCGGACCAGGGTCACCACCGCGAACGCGGCCAGCACCGAGAAGCCGTACGCGACCAGGTAGAACATGGTGCCGGCGAGCCCTTCGCGGCTCGGCGCCAGCACGCCGACCAGCAGGTAGCCGGCGTTGGCGATCGAGGAGTACGCGAGCAGCCGCTTGATGTCGGTCTGGGTGACCGCGAGCACCGCGCCGACCAGCATGGTCAGCACCGCCACCGTGCCGAGCACCGGAGTGAAGTCCCAGGCGGCGCCGGCGAACGCGACGTGGAAGACACGCAGCAGCGCGCCGAACGCGGCGACCTTGGTGCAGGCGGCCATCAAACCGGTGACCGGGGTCGGCGCGCCCTGGTAGACGTCCGGCGTCCACACGTGGAACGGGGCCGCCCCGGCCTTGAAGAGCAGGCCGATGGCGAGCAGCGCCATGCCGGCGAAGAGCAGCACCGGGCTGGCCGGCGACTCGGTCACCGCCGCGTTGATGGTGGCGAAGTCGACCCCGGCCACCCGACCCGGGATGCCGGCGGTGAAGCCGTAGATCAGCGCCACGCCGAACAGGAAGAACGCCGAGGCGTACGCGCCGAGCAGGAAGTACTTCATCGCCGCCTCCTGGCTCAGCAGCCGCCGGCGACGAGCCAGCGCGCAGAGCAGGTACAGCGGCAGCGAGAAGACCTCCAGCGCGATGAACATCGTCAGCAGGTCGTTCGCCGCCACGAAGATCAGCATGCCGCCGATCGCGAACGTGGTGAGCGGGTAGACCTCGGTGAGCCCGTTGCGCCCCTCGGCCTGCCGCCGGTCGTCGGCCGACTCGGCGGTCACCGCGGCCTGGGCGACGAACGCCCCGCCGCGCTCCACCGAGCGGTCACCGATCAGCAGCAGCGCCATCGCAGCCAGCACCAGGATCGCGCCCTGGAGGAAGAGCGTCGGACCGTCCACCGCGAGGGCCTGACCGGCGGTGATGATCCGGTCGTCGGCGTTGAGGACGACCATCGTCAGCGCGGCGAGGACGGCCAGCAGGGCCAGCGTCAGCTGCACGACGTGCCGCAGGCGCCGGGGAACGAAGGCCTCGACCAGCACGCCGAGCAGGGCGACGCCCAGCATGATCATGATCGGGGCGAGCGCCGCGTAGTTGAGCGACGGCAGTTTCAACTCGGTCACTGGGCCGACCTTTCGTTCACGACTGCGGGGCTCGCAAGCTCACTCCTCGCGTTCACCGGCCTGCCTCCTGGACGGTGCCGCCCACCGACGGGGCGGGGTCGGTCCTGCCGATGTCGTCCATGGTCGCCTGGACGGCGGGGTTGATCACGTCAGTGACCGGCTTGGGGTAGAAGCCGAGCAGCACGATCAGCGCGATCAGCGGGGCGACCACGACCTTCTCGCGCAGGTTGAGGTCCTTACGCATGCCGTCGACCTCGGTCAGTGCCGGGTTGAGCGTGCCCTGGGTGGTGCGCTGGATCATCCACAGCACGTACGCGGCCGCGAGGATGATGCCGAGCGTGGCAATGACCGCGACCGGCTTGTTCACCGTGAAGGTGCCGATCAGCACCAGGAACTCGGAGATGAACGGCGCGGTGCCGGGCAGCGCGAGCGAGGCGAGACCGGCGAAGAAGAGCACCCCGGCGAGCAACGGAACCAGCTTGCCGGCACCACCGAAGTCACTGATCAGGGCCGAGCCGCGCCGGGTAATCAGCATGCCCACCACCAGGAAGAGCAGGCCGGTGGCCAGACCGTGGTTGAGCATGTAGAGCACCGCGCCGGTGCCGGCCTGGGTGGTGAAGGCGAAGATGCCCACCCCGATGAACCCGAAGTGCGCGATCGAGGTGTACGACACCAGCCGCTTGAGGTCGTTCTGGCCGACCGCCAGCAGCGCGGCGTAGACGATGCCGATCACGCCCAGCGCCAGCGCCCACGGCGCGAACCACTTCGACGCCTCGGGGAACAGCGGCAGGCAGTAGCGCAGAATGCCGAACGTGCCGACCTTGTCCAGCACGCCGACCAGCAGCGCCGCGGCGCCCGCCGGTGCGGCGCCACCGGCGTCCGGCAGCCACGTGTGGAACGGGAAGAACGGCGCCTTGATGGCGAACGCGAGGAAGAAGCCGAGGAACAGCCAACGCTCGGTGCCGGTGCTGATGTCGACCTGCGACAGCGCCTGCCAGTCGAAGGTCTTCCCGCCGACCACCCACAGCCCGATCACCGCGGCCAGCATGAACAGGCCGCCGACGAGCGAGTAGAGGAAGAACTTCACCGCCGCGTACTGCCGCTGGTGGCCGCCGTAGCTGCCGATCAGGAAGTACATCGGCACCAGCATGACCTCGAAGAACACGTAGAACAGGAAGACGTCGGCGGCGGCGAAGACGCCGATCATCGTGCATTCGAGGACCAGCAGCAGCGCGAAGTAGACGGGCACCGACCGCTTCGACGACTCCGCGTCGTGCCAGGACGCCAGGATCACCAGCGGAACCAGCACCGCGATCAGCATCAGCATCACCAGCGCGATGCCGTCGGCGGCGAAGGTGAAGCTGACGCCCCAGTTCGGGATCCACGAGTACGACTCGCGGAACTGGAACCGGTCACCGCCGGCGTTGAAGCTGACCCACATCACCACCGAGAGCACCAGCACCAGCAGCGACCAGGCGAACGCCACCTGCTTGGCCAGCTCCGGCCGGTGGCGCGGCAGGAACGCCACCACCAGGGCGCCGACCAGCGGCGCCACGGTGAGCACCGAGAGGAACGGGAAGTTGGACATTATTCGGCCTTACCTCCGTCGTCACTGCGTGGTCCGCCGGCGGGGGCGGCCGGAAAGAGGTCGATCACGCCAACCACCCGGCCTGCACCGCCAGGAACGCCGCCATCACCAGCAGCGCACCGGCCAGGATCGAGGTGGCGTACGAGCGGACGAAGCCGGTCTGCAGCCGCCGGAGCCGGGCCGAGCCACCGCCGACCGCGGCGGCGAGCCCGTTGACCAGTCCGTCGACGCCCCGGTTGTCGAGGAAGACCAGCGCCCGGGTGAGGAAGATGCCCGGCTTCTCGAAGACCGCCTCGTTGACCGTGTCGGTGTAGAGGTTGCGCCGGGCGGCGGTGACCAGTACGCCGGCCGGCTGCGGCGCGGTGGCCGTACCGGCCCGGAACAGGAACCAGGCGAGCCCGGCGCCCAGCACGGTGACCAGCAGTGAGAGCACCGTGATCACCGTGTGCGAGAGGACCGGTTCGTGCGCCTCCTCGTGGGCGCCCAGCCCGGCGGTCGCCGTCAGCCAGTCCGGGACCGAGGTGGCGAGCAGGAAGCCGGCACCGACCGAGCCGACCGCCAGCAGGACCAGCGGGATGGTCATCAGCGCGGGTGACTCGTGCGGGTGTTCGATGTCCTCGGTCCAGCGCTTCGGGCCGTGGAAGGTGAGCACGAAGAGCCGCGTCATGTAGAACGCGGTCAGCCCGGCGCCCAGCAGAGCAGCCCCGCCGAAGAGCCAGGCGGTCCAGTCCGACCGCTCGAAGGCGGCCACGATGATCGGCTCCTTGGAGAAGAAGCCGGAGAACGGGAACATGCCGATGATGGCCAGCCAGCCCATCATGAAGGTCAGCCAGGTGATCTTCATGTACTTCGACAGCCCGCCGAAGCGGCGGATGTCCACCTGGTCGTTCATCCCGTGCATGACCGAGCCGGCGCCCAGGAACATGTTGGCCTTGAAGAAGCCGTGCGCCAGCAGGTGCACGATGGCCAGCGCGTACGCCGCGCCGCCCAGGCCGACGCCGAGGAACATGTAGCCGATCTGGCTCACCGTCGACCAGGCGAGCACCCGCTTGATGTCGTCCTTGGCCGCGCCGATGATGCAGCCGATCAGCAGGGTGAGCGCGCCGACGCTGACCACCACGAGCTGGAGCGTCGAGTTGGCGGAGAAGATCGGGTTGGACCGGGCGATCAGGTAGACGCCCGCGGTGACCATGGTGGCGGCGTGGATGAGCGCCGACACCGGGGTGGGGCCCTCCATCGCGTCCGGCAGCCACGCCTGGAGCGGGAACTGGCCGGACTTGCCGGTCGCGCCGAGCAGCAGCAGCAGGCCGAGCACCAGCACGGTCGAACCGGCCAGCGCGCCGACGCCGTTGAACACCTCGTCGTACTGGGTGGTGCCCAGGGTGGCGAACATGATGAAGATGCCGATGGCCAGGCCGGCGTCGCCGACCCGGTTCATCAGGAAGGCCTTCTTGCCGGCGGTGGCGGCGCTCGGCCGCTCGTACCAGAAGGAGATCAGCAGGTACGACGCCAGACCGACGCCCTCCCAGCCGAAGTACAGCATCACGTAGTTGTTGCCGAGCACCAGCAGCAGCATGGCCGCGACGAACAGGTTGAAGTACGCGAAGAACCGGCGGCGGCCGGCGTCGTGCGCCATGTACTCCACGGCGTACAGGTGGATCAGGAAGCCCACGCCGGTGATCAGCAGCACGAAGACGGCGGCCAGCGGGTCGAACAGCAGGCCGAAGTCGACCCGCAGATCACCGACGGCGATGAAGTCCCAGAGGCTCAGCTCGACCGACTTGTTCTCCAGGCCACGCAGCTGGAAGAAGGAGGCCAGGCCGAGCACAAACGCGGCACCGATGGCGGCGACGCCCAACCAGTGCCCCCAGCGGTCGGCCCGCCGGCCGAGCAGCAGCAGGATGGCCGCGCTGACCAGCGGGATCGCCACGAGCAGCCAGACGCTGCTGAGCAAGCCCGTGGCACCGGCGTACTGCACAGTCTCTTCCACTTGCTTGCCCCTTAGTACTTGAGCAGGTTGGCGTCGTCGACGCTCGCGGAGCGTCGAGTCCGGAAGATCGACATGATGATCGCGAGACCGACCACGACCTCAGCCGCCGCCACCACCATCACGAAGAACGCCATGATCTGACCGTTGAGGTCACCGTTGATCCGGCTGAAGGTGACCAGCGTCAGGTTGGCCGCGTTGAGCATCAGCTCCACGCACATGAACAGCACGAGCGCGTTGCGCCGTACGAGCACCCCGGCGGCGCCGATGGTGAACAGCACCGCGGCGAGTACCAGGTAGTAGTTCGGCTCGACCGAGAAGAACCCGTCCATTACTTGTCCGTCCCCTTCAGCGTGGTCTCCTCGGCGGTCAGCTCACGCTGCGGAAGGATCGCCGGGGTGCTGCGGTCGGTCAGGCGGCCGTCGGGCAGCCGGGCCGGGGTGGCCACCGAGGAGGAGGTCGCGAAGATTCCGGGGCCCGGCTTGGGACCGGGATAGCTGCCCGGAGCGAAGCGCGCCCGCATGGTGGCCGGCTGGTCCATCTTGTCCTGCTTACGTCGCTCGACGTGCGCCAGCACCATGGCGCCGACCGCGGCGGTGATCAGCAGCGCCGAGGTCAGCTCGAACGCGAAGACGTACTTGGTGAACAGCAGCCGGGCGATGCCTTGCACGTTCCCCTCCGCGTTGGCCTGCTCCAGGCCGACCGCGGTGGTCTGGTCCAGCGCCTGGTAGAGGCCGCTGCCGATCAGGCCGGCGAAGCCCAGCCCAAGCACGATCGCGGCGACCCGCTGGCCGCGCAGCGTCTCGATCAGTGAGTCCGAGGAGTCCCGCCCGACCAGCATCAGCACGAACAGGAAGAGCATCATGATCGCGCCGGTGTAGACGATGATCTGCACCATGCCGATGAACGGACCGGCCTGGAGCACGTAGAACACGCCCAGACAGAGCATGGTCAGCACCAGCCAGAGCGCCGAGTGCACGGCGTTGCGCGCCGCCACCATGCCGATCGCCCCGATCAGCGCCAGCGGGGCGAGGATCCAGAAGGTGACCGCCTCGCCGCCGGGCACCGAACCCGCCGCGGCGAGCACCGTCTCCGTTGTCATGCTCCGTCTCCCTTGCCCGCGCCGGCTCGCTGGGCCGCCTGCTCGGCGCCCGGGAACGTCACGCCGGGGTGCTCCTCGACCTGGTAGCGGCCGGGGCCCATCGGGGACGTCTCGGCCCCGGCGGAGGTGCCCGGGTTGTCCAACGCGCCCACGTAGTAGTCCTTCTCGCTGTCGCCCAGACGCATCGGGTGCGGCGGCTGCTCCATGCCTTCGAGCAGCGGCGCGAGCAGCTGCTCCTTGGTGAAGATCAGATCCTGCCGGTTGTCCCGGGCCAGCTCGTACTCGTTGCTCATGGTGAGCGAACGGGTCGGGCAGGCCTCGATGCACAGCCCGCAGAAGATGCACCGGGCGTAGTTGATCTGGTAGACGCTGGCGTACCGCTCGCCCGGCGAGAAACGCTGCTCGTCGGTGTTGTCGCCACCCTCGACGAAGATCGCGTCCGCCGGGCAGGCCCAGGCGCACAGCTCACAGCCGATGCACTTCTCCAGCCCGTCCGGGTGCCGGTTGAGGATGTGCCGCCCGTGATAGCGCGGCGCCGACACCGGCGGCTTGAACGGGTAGTCGGTGGTGACGACCTTCCTGAACATGTGCGAGAAGGTGACCCCGAAGCCCTTGAACGTTCCGGTGATCGTGCCCACGTCACACCTCCCTGGAGTCCGAGCCGGTGGCGATGTTGGCCGGCTCCCGCTCGGCGACCACGCGCGTGATACGCGGGCTCGGTGGTACCTGAAGATCCATCGGTGGCAGCGGGAAGCTCCCGTACGGGCGGCTGTCCACCTGTTCCTGAGTCGTCGGCTTCGGCTGCGGTCGGCGGCTGGGCCAGAACAGCGTGGCGATCAGCAGGATGCCGGCCGGGATGCCGACCGCGATCATCTTGCCGCGCGCGTCCCAGTCCTCGATGGAACGCAGGCCCGACAGGACCAGGATCCAGACCAGGTTGATCGGCAGCAGCACCTTCCAGCCGAAGCGCATGAACTGGTCGTACCGCAGCCGAGGCAGCGTGCCGCGCAGCCACACGAAGACGAAGACCAGCGCGATCACCTTGCCGAAGAACCAGAGCATCGGCCACCAACCGGAGTTGGCGCCCTCCCAGATGGTGATCGGCCACGGCGCACGCCAACCGCCGAGGAACAGCGTGGTGGTGACCGCGGACATGGTCACCATCGCGACGTACTCGCTGAGCATGAAGAGCGCGAACTTCAGCGAGCTGTATTCCGTCATGAAGCCGGCGACCAGCTCCGACTCGGCCTCGGGCAGGTCGAACGGCGCCCGGTTGGTCTCACCCACGGTGGCGATGAAGAAGATGATGAAGCTGGGCAGCAGCAGGATCGCGTACCAGCCCGGCGCCGGGATCTGCTGGCCGAAGATGGACAGCTGGGTGCCGTGGCCCTGGGCGGCGACGATCCCACTGGTGCTCATCGTGCCGGCGGTCATGAACACCGCCACGATGGAGAGCCCCATGGCGACCTCGTAGGAGATCATCTGGGCGCTCGACCGCAGGCCGCCGAGGAGCGGGTACGTCGAGCCGGAGGCCCACCCGCCCAGCACGATGCCGTAGACGCCCATCGAGGAGCAGGCCAGCAGCAACAGCACCGCCACCGGCACGTCGGTGACCTGCAGCGGCGTGTGGTGGCCGAAGATGCTCACCATCGGGCCGAACGGCACCACCGCCAGCGCGGTGACCGCGCAGATCACCGAGATGGTCGGGGCGAAAAAGTAGACGACCTTGTCGGCCGCCTTCGGCAGGATGTCCTCCTTGAAGGCCATCTTCAAACCGTCGGCGAGGGTCTGCAGCAGGCCGAACGGGCCGACCTGGTTGGGGCCGGGCCGCACCTGCATGTAGCCCACCACGCGCCGCTCGAACCAGACGCCGAGCAGGGTGGCCACCAGACCGAAGGCGAACGCGAAGACGATCTTGATGAGAACCAGCCACCACGGATCCCGACCGAAGTCGGCCAGCGTCGGGTCCTGGGCCAGGTAAGACGGGCTCACTGGTTACCCCCAGCGTTGAGGAGCGGACCCGGGAGACCGGCCTCGTCCGCCGCCACCCGCCCGGCCGGGACGGCCGCGCTCGGTGCGGGGACGGAGATCCGCACGACCGCGCCGGACGTCGCCCCAAGGCTGCGTCGCACGGTCGAACCCGGTGAGTTGGTCGGCAGCCAGACCACGTCGTCCGGCATCTCGGTGAGCTCCGCCGGCAGGGTCAGCGCCCCCCGGTCGGTGCCCACCGTGACCGGGTCGCCATCGGCGACCCCGAGCGCCTCGGCGGTGCCCTTGCCCAGCCGGACCACCGGCGGGCGGGCGGTGCCGGCGAGGTGCTCGTCGCCGTCGGTCAGGGTGCCCAGGTCGACAAGCTGGTGCCAGGTGGCCAGCACGGCCTCCCCGGCGCCCGGGCGCGGCGCCGTACCCGGCGCCACCGACGGCGGCGCCGGCCGCTGGGTGCGGGTCGCCGGCAGCGTGCCCAGCTCGCGGCGCACGCTCGGCACGTCCGCGGTGCCGAGCCGCACGTCGAGCAGCGCGGCCAGCGCGTCGAGCACCCGGCCGTCGGTCATCGCCGCGGTCTGCAGCACCGCCTCGAACGGACGAAGCCGACCCTCCCAGTCCAGGAAGCTGCCGGCCTTCTCGACCACCGGGGCGATCGGGAGCACCACGTTGGCCCGCCGGGTCACCGCGCTGCCGCGCAGTTCCAGGCTGACCAGGAACGGCACCGCGTCCAGGGCGGTCTCGGCGAGCCGCGGGTCGGCCAGGTCGGCCGGGTCGACCCCGCCGACCACCAGCGCGCCCAGCTGCCCGTTCGCCGCAGCCGCCAGGATCTGATCGGTGTCCCGACCGGCCTGGCTCGGGATCACCCCGGCCGGGATGTCCCACGCCTCGCCCAGCTCGGCGCGGGCGGCCGGCTCGGTGACCAGCCGTCCACCGGGGAGCAGGTTGGGCAGGCAGCCCGCGTCGACCGCGCCGCGGTCACCCGCGCGCCGCGGCACCCAGACCAACTTCGCGCCGGTACGCCGAGCCACGTCCGCCGCGGCGGAGAGCCCGCCCGGCACAGTGGCCAGCCGCTCGCCGACGATCAGGATCGCGCCCGGCGCGCTCAGCGCCTCGGCGACCGTGGCGTGCTCGGCGAGCACGCTCGCCTCCTCGCCCGGCACCACCCGGGCCAGCTTGGCACCAAGCTTCTCCAGGCCGCGGGTGGCGAACGGCGCCAGCGCGTACACCGTCAGGGTCTTCTTCAGGTACGCCTTGCGCAGCCGCAGGAAGAGGATCGGGCACTCCTCCTCCGGCTCCAGGCCGACCAGCACCACCGCCGGCGCGTTATCCACGTCGGTGTAGGTGACGTCGGTGACCCCGGCGACCGAGCTGGCCAGGAAGTCGGACTCCTCGCGGGAGACCGGTCGGGCCCGGAAGTCGATGTCGTTGGTGTTCAGCGCGACCCGGGCGAACTTCGCGTACGCGTAGGCGTCCTCGACGGTCAGCCGACCGCCGGTGAGCACCGCCGTGCCCTGCCCGCTCTCGCGGGCCGCGTGCAGCCCCTCGGCGGCCACCGTGAGCGCCTCACTCCAGGAGGCCTCGCGCAGCTCGCCGGTGCGCTCGTCGCGGACCAGCGGGGTGGTCAGCCGGTCGGTGGCCCGGGCGTACTGGAAGCCCCACCGGCCCTTGTCGCAGTTCCACTCCTCGTTCACCGCCGGCTCGTCGCCCGCCAGCCGGCGCAGCACCTTGCCGCGCCGCCAGTCGGTGCGCTGCCCGCAGCCCGCCGAGCAGTGCTCGCAGACGCTCGGGCTGGAGACCAGGTCGAACGGCCGGGCACGGAACCGGTACTGGGCACCGGTCAGCGCGCCCACCGGGCAGATCTGCACGGTGTTGCCGGAGAAGTAGGAGTTGAACGGCACGTCACCCGCGTCGCCCTCCTCGCCGTACGCGTCGTCCCGGTAGATGTTGATCTCCTCGGTGGACGACCGGCCCATCAGGTCGATGAACTTGTCGCCGGCGATCTCCTCGGAGAACCGGGTGCAGCGCTGGCAGAGCACGCAACGCTCGCGGTCCAGCAGCACCTGGCTGCTGATCGCCATCGGCTTCTCGTACTCCCGCTTGTGCTCGTGGAAGCGGGAGTCGGTGCGGCCGGTGGACATCGCCTGGTTCTGCAGGGGGCACTCGCCGCCCTTGTCACACATCGGGCAGTCCAGGGGGTGGTTGAGGAGCAGCAGCTCCATCACCCCCTCCTGCGCCTTCTTGGCCACCGGGGAGGTGAGCTGGGTGCGGACCACCATGCCGTCGGCGACTGCCTGTGTGCAGGAGGCGACCGGCTTGCGCTGCCCCTCCACCTCGACCAGGCACTGCCGACACGCGCCGGCCGGTGCCAGCAGCGGGTGGTCGCAGAACCGGGGGATCTCGGTGCCCATCTGCTCGGCGACCCGGATCAGCAGTGTCCCCTTGGGGGCGGTGACCTCGACGCCGTCGATGGTGAGGGTGACCGTGTCGGTCTGCTTGGCTACGTCCGTCATCAGTGAGCTCCAACCAGCTGCTTGTCGGAGAGCTTCGGCGCGGTCCGTCCCTCGATGTAGTCGAGGTAGTCCTGCTTGAAGTACTTCAGTGACGAGGTCACCGGGCTGGTCGCGCCGTCACCCAGGCCGCAGAACGAGCGGCCGAGGATGTTGTCGCAGGTGTCCAGCAGGGTGTCCAGGTCCTCGTGGGTGCCCTGGCCGGCGAGGATCCGCCGGTAGACCCGGACCATCCAGTAGTTGCCCTCCCGGCACGGGGTGCACTTGCCGCACGACTCGTGGTGGTAGAACTCCAGCCACCGGTAGGTCGCGTAGACCGGGCAGTCCTGGTCGGAGAAGATCTGGGTGGCCGTGGTGCCGAGGATCGACCCGGCCGCCGCCACCCCCTCGAAGTCCAGCGGCACGTCCAGATGCTCGGCGGCGAGCAGCGGGGTGGACGAACCGCCCGGGGTCCAGAACCTCAGGTTGTGCCCGGGCTGCATCCCGCCGGCCAGCTCCAGCAGCTCGCGCAGCGTGACGCCCATCGAGCACTCGTACTGGCCGGGGTTGGCGATCCGGCCGGAGAGCGAGTAGATCATCGGCCCGGACGACTTCTCGGTGCCCATGGTCTTCCACCAGTCGGCCCCGCCGAGCACGATCGGCGGCACGCTGGCGATGGTGCCGACGTTGTTCACCACCGTCGGGCTGGCGTACAGGCCGTGGGTGGCCGGGAACGGCGGGCGCAGCCGGGGCTGGCCCCGGAACCCCTCCAGCGAGTCCAGCAGCGCCGTCTCCTCGCCGCAGATGTACGCCCCGGCGCCCGAGTGCACCACCAGCTCCAGGTCGTAGCCGCTGCCCAGGATGTTGCGGCCGAGGTAGCCCTTGTCGTACGCCTCCTGGACCGCGTTGCGCAGCCGGCGCGCGGCGTGCACCGCCTCGCCCCGGATGTAGATGTAGGCGCGGTTGGCCCGGATCGCGTACGAAGCGATGATCACGCCCTCGACCAGGGAGTGCGGGTCGTGGGTCATCAGCGGCAGGTCCTTGCAGGTGCCCGGCTCGCCCTCGTCGGCGTTGACCACCAGGTAGTGCGGCTTGCCGTCGCCCTGCGGGATGAAGCCCCACTTGAGACCGGTGGGGAAGCCCGCGCCGCCCCGGCCACGCAGCCCGGAGTCCTTGATGAGCTGGATCAGGTCGTCCGGGTGGGCCTTGAGCGCCTTGCGCAGCGCAGCGTAGCCGTCCAGCTGCTCGTACGTGCCGATCCGCCAGGCGTCCGGCGACAGCCAGCGCTTGGTCAGCACCGGCGTCAGCTTGGCCAGCGTCTCCGGGCGGGGAGTGGTCACTTCTGGGCCCCCGTTTCGCTCGCGACGGTGGAGGTCGCGCCATCGGCGCTCGCCGACGCTTCGTTGAGGTTGCGCTCCTGCGCGCCGGTGGAGTCACCGGCGGGCTTGCCGTCACCGGCCGGCGCGTTGGTCGCCACACCGGCGGCCTCCGCCTCCTGCGCGTCGCGCGGGGTCGGCGGGGAGGTCTCCGCCGGCTGGCCGGCGCCGGCGTTGCCGGGCGTACCCGTCGGAGCGGACGCCCCGTCGCCACCCTTCACCGGGCTGACCTGCGGGGCGGGCGCCTCAACCGGCGTCGCGGCGGCCTCGGCCGCCTTCGCCTTGGCGGCCGCATTGTCCGCCTCCGCCTTGCTGCGGATCGGGGTGTTCGGGTCGAAGCCCGGCACCGAGACGCCGTGCTGCTGCGCCAGCCGCAACCCGCGCAGGGTGGGCTCGCCCGGCCCGCCGTCGGCGACCGCGCCGTCCCGCTCGTCGGCGAAACCGGCGAGCTGGACCGCCATCTCCTTGAGCGTGCAGAGCCGGGCGCCGCGGGTCGGCATCGGCCGGCCGCCGGCGCGCAGCTCATCGACCACGCCGACCGCGGTGGACGAGTCCACGCCGTCGAAGAAGTCGTAGTTGACGGTCATCACCGGGCCGTAATCGCAGGCCGCCAGGCACTCGGCGTGCTCCAGGGTGATCTTCCCGTCGGCGGTGGTCTCGTCGTGCCCGACACCGAGGTGCTCGGCGAGGGTGTCGTAGACCTCCTGGCCGCCGAGCACGTTGCACATCGTGTTGGTGCAGACGCTGACCAGGAAGTCGCCGGTCGGCTTGCGCTTGTACATGGTGTAGAAGGTGGCTACCGCGCCGACCTGGGCCTTGTTCAGCCCGAGCACCTCGGCGCAGAACGCGACACCGGCCGGAGAGACGTACCCCTCCTCCGACTGGACCAGGTGCAGCAGCGGCAGCAGCGCTGAGCGGGACCGGTCCGCCGGGTAGCGGGCGATGATCTCGCGCGCCCGCTCGCGCGTCGTGTCAGTGAAAGTCATCGGTCACAACCACCCATCACGGGGTCCAGCGAGGCGCCGCCGGCGATCACGTCGGCGATCAGGCCGCCCTCGGCCATCGCCGGGAGGGCCTGGAGGTTGACGAAGCTCGGTTCCCGGTAGTGCACCCGGTACGGCCGGGTGCCACCGTCGGAGACCGCGTGCACGCCCAACTCGCCGCGGGGCGACTCGATGCCGACGTACACCTGGCCCGGCGGGACCCGGAAGCCCTCGGTGACCAGCTTGAAGTGGTGGATCAGCGACTCCATCGACTGACCCATGATCTTCGCGACGTGCTCCAGCGAGTTGCCCATGCCGTCGACGCCGATGGCCAACTGCGCCGGCCAGGCGATCTTGCGGTCGGCGACCATCACCGGGCCCGGCCGGAGCCGGTCCAGCGCCTGCTCGACCAGCTTCATCGACTCCCGGATCTCGGCGAGCCGGACCAGGTAGCGGCCCCACACGTCGCCGTCGGGGTGGGTCGGCACGTCGAACTCGTACGTCTCGTAACCGCAGTACGGCATGGTCTTACGCAGGTCCCAGGCCAACCCGGCGGAACGCAGCACAGGCCCGGTGATGCCGAGCGCCACGCAGCCGGTCACGTCCAGCACCGCGACGTTCTGCGTCCGCTCGGTCCAGATCGGCTGGCCGGAGAGGAGGTCCTCGTACTCCTTGAGCTTCTTCGGCATCATCTTCAGGAACTCGCGGATCTTGACGATCGCCTCGTCCGGCACGTCCTGCGCCACGCCGCCCGGACGGACGTACGCGTGGTTCATCCGCAGGCCGGTGATGGTCTCGAAGATGTCGAGGATGTACTCCCGCTCGCGGAAGCCGTAGAGCATGATCGAGATCGCGCCCAGCTCCATGCCGGTCGTCGCCAGCCAGACCAGGTGCGACGAGATCCGGTTGAGCTCCATCATCAGCACGCGGATGGTGGTGGCGCGCTCGGTGATGTCGTCGGTGATGCCGAGCAGCTTCTCGACCGCCAGCGCGTAACCCGTCTCGTTGAAGATCGGCGCGAGGTAGTCCATCCGGGTCACGAACGTCGAGCCCTGGACCCAGTTGCGGTATTCGAGGTTCTTCTCGATGCCGGTGTGCAGGTAGCCGACGACCGAGCGGGCCTCGCGGACCGTCTCGCCCTCCAGCTCCAGGATCAGCCGCAGCACCCCGTGCGTGGACGGGTGCTGCGGACCCATGTTGACGATGATCCGCTCGTCGTTGATCGGGTCGGTGCTCGAGACGACCGAGTCCCAGTCCCCACCGGTGACGGTGAAGACCCTGCCCTCGGTGGTCTCGCGTTCGGTCGCGTAGTTCGACGTGGTCACTGGTAGGACCTCCTCCGGTCCGGCGGCGGGATCTCAGCGCCCTTGTACTCGACCGCCACGCCACCGAGCGGGTAGTCCTTGCGCTGCGGGTGGCCCTCCCAGTCGTCCGGCATGAGGATGCGGGTCAGGTTGGGGTGGCCGTCGAAGACGATGCCGAACATGTCGTACGCCTCCCGCTCCTGCCAGTCGGCGGTCGGGTAGATCGCCGTCACGCTGGGCAGGTGCGGGCTCTCCACGGAGACGGCGGCCTCCAGGCGGACCCGACGCCGGTAGGTCATCGAGGTGAGCAGGTAGACCACGTGCAGCCGGCGCTCGTCGGCGCCGAGGTAGTCCACGCCGGACACCGAGGAGCACAGCTCGAAGCGCAGCGCCAGATCGTCCCGCATCACCTGGCAGACCTCGGCGATGCGCTCCGGGCGTACGTGCAGGGTCAGCTCACCCCGGTCGACCACGACCTTCTCGATCGCGTCGCCGAAGGCCGGGTAGGCCTCCTCCAGCGCGTCGCGGACCTCGTCGAAATAGCCACCGTACGGCCGGGCGGCCTCCTCGATCGGCTCGCGCTGGCGGACCAGGCCGCCGTAGCCGGACACGTCGCCGGTGCCCTGGTTGCCGAACATCCCGCGGCCCGCCGGGCTGGCTGGCGGGTATTCGGCGGGGGCGGTGCTGCTGGCACCGGCCGGGGTGACCGGTACCGGCACGCCGCCGTCGTTGGGCTTGTCGGTGGGTGACGTCATTTGGGGCCTACCTGCGGGTGGAGGTGGTTCTGCGCGTTCATCCAGTTCTCGATTCGCAGCTGCTCCTCGCGCCCCTCGCGGACCGCCCGGGTCCACTCGGCACGCCGGGCCTTGTCGTTGCGGTACGAGGACGGCATGGAGCCGTAGGGCACGACCGGGACGTCGCCACGCTCCTGGCGGGCCGCCAGCATCTTGCGGCCGTTCGGGCCCAGCGGCTCGTACATGATCTTCTCGCGGAGCTTGAGGATCGCGTCGATCAGCATCTCCGGCCGGGGCGGGCAGCCGGGCAGGTACATGTCGACCGGTACGACGTGGTCGACGCCCTGCACGATCGCGTAGTTGTTGAACATGCCGCCGCTGCTGGCGCAGACGCCCATGGAGAGCACCCAGCGGGGCTCGGCCATCTGGTCGTAGATCTGGCGCAGCACCGGCGCCATCTTCTGACTCACCCGGCCGGCCACGATCATCAGGTCGGCCTGCCGGGGCGAGGCCCGGAAGACCTCCATACCCCAGCGGCCCATGTCGTAGTGCGGACCACCGGCGGCCATCATCTCGATGGCGCAGCAGGCCAGGCCGAAGGTGGCGCCCCACACGGACGACTTCCGGGACCAGTTGACCAGCTTCTCCACCGAGGTGAGCAGGACGCCGGCGGGAAGCTTCTCCTCGATGCCCATCTGACGTTCCTTCCTCAGTCCCAGTCCAGGCCGCCGCGCCGCCACACATAGGCGTACGCGACGAAGACCGCGACGATGAACAGGACCATCTCCACGAAGCCGAAGATCGGCAGAGCGTCGAACGAGACCGCCCAGGGGTAGAGGAAGATGATCTCGATGTCGAAGACGATGAAGAGCATCGCCGTCAGGTAGAACTTGATCGGGAACCGCCCGCCGCCGACCGGCTGGGGGCTGGGCTCGATGCCGCACTCGTAAGCCTCGAGTTTGGCCTTGTTGTAACGACGGGGACCGGCAAAGCGGGCGGCGCCAACGGAGAACAGCGAAAACGCCGCGGCGAGGGCAAACAGCCCGATGATCGGTGCGTAAGGCGAGAGCGTCATCGTTTTCTCCTGCTCGTCCTTCCCTGCCCTCGGTGCTTGACGAAAATCACACTATTCACGTCCCTCGCGGTGGCTGCCGGCGGGGGTCGATCTCTGTCCGGTCCGGGGCTGTGACCAGCACCGACACGGTCCATCTAGGCCGCTGGCGCTACCTTCGTCATCGCGTTGATGACCCGGTCCATCGCGTCCCCGCCACGCGGGTCGGTCAGGTTGGCCAGCAGCTTGAGTACGAAGCGCATCAGCGTCGGATGCGGCATTCCGTGCTTGGTGGCGATCCGCATGATTTCCGGACGACCGATCAGCTTCACGAAGATGCCGCCCAGCCGGTAGTAGCCACCGAGCCGCGCCTTCAGCTCGTTCGGGTACGCCATCAGCGCCCGCTCCCGCTCCGGGCCGGCGGGCCGCGCGAGGGCCTGCAACGCGACCTCCGCGGCCAGCTCGCCGGACTCCATGGCGTAGGCGATGCCCTCCCCGTTGAACGGGTTGACCATGCCGCCGGAGTCGCCGACCAGCAGCACGCCACGGGTGTAGTGCGGCACCCGGTTGAAGCCCATCGGCAGCGCGGCGCCGAGGATCGGGCCGTCGGCGTTGGCCTCGTCGGTCATTCCCCAGTCGACGGGCGTGTTCGCCAGCCAGTCGGTGAGCAGCCGGCGGTAGTTGGTCTTGCCGAACGCGGAGGACGAGTTGAGCACGCCGAGGCCGACGTTGACCCGCCCGTCACCGAGCCCGAAGATCCAGCCGTACCCGGGCAGCAGGTTGTCGCCGCTGTCCTTGCTGCGCAGCTCCAGCCAGGACTCCAGGTAGTTGTCGTCGTGCTTGACCGGGGAGCGGTAGTAGCGCCGGACGGCCACGCCGATCGGCCGGTCCTCCCGCTTGGCCAGCCCGAGAGCGAGCGGGAACCGGCCGGAGACCCCGTCCGCCGCCACGACCAGCGGCGCGTGGAAGGTGGCGGGCTCCTTGCCCGGGCCCACCTCGGCCTCGACGCCGGTCACCCGGCCGTCGCCGTCGAGCACCGGGCCGAGCACGTTGACGTTGGTCCGCAGCTTGGCGCCGGCGGCCACCGCCCGCTGGGCGAGCAGGTCGTCGAAGTCGAGTCTGGTGCGTACCAGCCCGTAGTTGGGGAAGCTGGCCAGCTCCGGCCAGTCCAGTTCCAGGCGCACCCCGCCGCCGATCACCCGCAAGCCCCGGTTGTGCAGCCAGCCGGCCTCGGGCGAGGTGTCCACGCCCATCCGGACGAGCTGGCGCACCGCGCGCGGGGTCAGCCCATCGCCGCAGACCTTCTCCCGGGGGAACTCGGTCTTCTCCAGCAGCAGCACCCGTACGCCGTGCCGCGCCAAGTGGTAAGCCGTCGCCGATCCACCGGGACCGGCGCCCACGACGATGACGTCGGCATCGTGTTCCACCGCGGTCATCCGCGCCTCCTCCCGCACGCTCGTGAAATGCTTCACAAGCCAGACGGGACGAGTGTATGACCGGCGTCATACCTGCCCAGGATCAGGGGTACCTAACTCGCAGATGTGACAGTCAACGACCGTCCACAGCAGGCAGGTGTCAGGCCGGACTGGGCGCGTCCAGGCCCGCGTCGACCCGGATGGTCTCCGGCAGGTGCTCGCGTAGCGCGCCGCCGGCCGCCCGGTCCAGCGCGGCCAACACCTCGGCGACGACCTGCCGGACGTCCGCCGGATCAGCGCCCGCCAGCGCGCGCAACTGCGCGATGAGTTCGGCCGCGTCGTCGTCGGTGGCGGCCACCGGGTCCGCCGGCTCTGCTCGGGTCATGCGGACGAGCGTACGACGCAAAGTGGACTAAAGACTGATATTCACGAAACCGGAATATCGTCGGTGTCGGTGTCGGTCGACGGCGCGGGCCGGACTACTCGCGGATGCCCCGGTGCAGGGCGACCACGCCGCCGGTCAGGTTGCGCCACGCCACCCGTCCCCAGCCCGCCGCCGCGACCCGCCCGGCCAGCGCGGCCTGGTCCGGCCAGGCCCGGATCGACTCGGCGAGGTAGACGTACGCCTCGGGGTTGCTGGACACCGTGCGGGCCACCACCGGCAGCGACCGCATCAGGTACGACAGGTAGACCGTCCGGAAGGCGGGGTTGACCGGGGTGCTGAACTCGCAGACCACCAGCCGCCCACCGGGCCGGGTCACCCGGGCCAACTCACGCAGGGCCGCGTCGGTGTCGTTGACGTTGCGCAGCGCGAAGGAGATGGTCACCGCGTCGAAGCTGGCGTCGGCGAACGGCAGCCGCAGCGCGTCTCCCGCCAGCAACGGCACCTCGGGCCGGGCCCGCTTGCCGGCATGCAGCATGCCGAGGGACAGGTCCGCACCGACCGCGTACGCCCCGGACTGCGCCAACTCCCGGGTCGAGACACCGGTGCCGGCGCCCACGTCCAGCACCCGCTCGCCCGGTCGCAGCCCGAGCGCCGCCCGGGTGGACCGACGCCAGGAGCGGTCCTGGCCGAAGGAGAGCACCGTGTTGGTCAGGTCGTATCGCTCGGCTACGCCGTCGAACATCGCGGCGACCTCGTGCGGCTGCTTGTCCAGGCTGGCGCGCTGGCCCTGCGGGGTACGGCTCACCCCTCCACTCTGCCAGCCGTCCGCCGCCCGACGGTCGCTGGGTGGCGCGGCAGGGATCCCGGCACACGAAAAGGGCGGGGTGGTCACCCACCCCGCCCGCACGTCGTGCCAGCGTCAGTCGGTCGACTTCTCGTCACCCGGGGCGACCAGGACGACCTTGCGCCGGCGGGAGAGCACCAGCAGCGCCCCGCCCGCGAGCAGGATCATGCCGCCGATGCCGCCGATCAGGCCGACCTGCACACCGGTCACCGGCAGCCCGCCGTCGTCGTCGCCACCACCGCCACCGCCACCCGCGCCCGGCGACGTGGTCGCGCCCGGGGTCGTCGTGCCGCCCGGGGTCGGCGTCGCCGTCACCGTGGGCGTGGAGGTCGCGGTGAGAGTCGGTGTCGGGGTCGGGGTAGGCTGCACGGTCAGGTCGACGAACACGTCGAACTGCGCGATGTTGTCCCCGTGGTCAGTTTCGGTGAACGCCCGGCGCTGCGCGCTGGTCGCCACCTGCGGCTGCTCCTCAGGGCTGCCCTGAGCGGCGTCCAGGCCGGCGGCGAAGAGGAACCCGGGCCGGAGCACCGGCTCGGTCACGTCCGCGCCGATCCGCACCCGCACCCGCACATCGGCGGTGTAGAACTGACCCGGCTTCAGCACCACGCCGGAGTCCTCGCAGTACGCGTTCGCCAGACCGTTCAGCGGCTGCTCCACGCAACCCTCCGGCAGCTCAGCGAAGGTGACGCCCGCCGGCAGCGTGAAGCCGTACGCCAGGCCGGTGGCCTTGCGGCTCCCGTCGTTGTAGACCGCCCAGTCCAGCGGGGCGGTCTCGCCAGGCCGGACCGACGTGCGACCGGCCTCGCCCGTCTCGTCACCGTCCACCACCACGTCGGCGTAGACGTCCTGCACCCAGGTGGTCAGGTCGTAGCCGGGCTTGGCCACGGTGATCTCATGCTCGACGGTGTTGTCGTCGGTGAAGGGATCGGCGGTGGCCGAGCTGACGGTGACCACCAGCGTGCCGGCCGCGCCGCGACCACCCGTCGAGAACAGCGGGATGCCGAAGTCCTCGGTGGTGCCGGCAGCCAGGTCGCCGAGGAGGCAGCTGAAGGTGGTGCCGGCGACCTCGCAGCCGTCCCAGGCGAGCACACCGACCTTGCGGTCCTTCAGGCCCTTGGTCTCAACGGTAACCCGGACGTCCTTGGCGTCGACCGTGCTCCTGGTGTTGTCCACCTGAAACTTGAACGGCTTGGCCTTGGCTTCCTTGACGCCCTTCGCCAACTCGTAGCTGAGCGGCACCAGGGCCAGGTCGGCCTGGTCGGCGGCCTGGGCCGGGGCGGCCACGGTGGCCAGGCCACCGGCCGCGAGCAGGGCCACGACGCCCGCGCGGGCCAGGGCCGAGCGGTGGAACGGTGTCATCGGTCCCCCGGGGATAGGGAAGAAAGAATGGTTGCGGAACGAGCGGACGTTATCGAAGGTCGATCTTCCGCGCCAGCCGGCGGGGCCGCTTTCATCCGTCCGGTCGGGAGGGAGCAGACGGTACGGGCGGAATGGTCACCCATCCCGCCCGTACCGCTGTGCGTTATGTGAACGGCCCGCACGGGCCGATGGAGGACTGTCTCGCGCCGTCGCTCGACCCGCACCATCAGACCACCCGCCACCAGCACGGTCGTGCCGATTCCACTGATCCGCCCATCGACGGTGCCGGCGGTCGCCGGTGTGGATCGTGCACGGTGACGAAGGGTATGAGGCGGCACGCTAGCCGCGCACGATCAACTCCACCACCCCTGACCGGCAGCTTGGCCGCCGCAGCGACCGGGACCACCCGGACCGCCGAGGCGGCCGGGCGGGAGCATGAGCCACGCTCAGCCGAACGGCCGGGCCTCGACCAGGATCAGTTGACCTCGACCAGCGGCAGGGAACGGCCGGCGCCGCCGCCGGGCAGCGCGATCGAGGAGAAGTGCGAGACCACCCGGTCGTCGGTCGGGTCGTCGGCCGGCGTGTGGTGCACGGCGAGCCGGTTGTAGAGGGTGTCCCGCTGCGCGGGAATCCGGTCCGCCGAGCGGATCATCCCGATCAGCTCGTGCAGGTTGGAGCGGTGCCGCGCTCCGGCCGAGGAGATGACGTTCTCCTCCAGCATGATCGAGCCGAGGTCGTCGACGCCCATGTGCAGCGCGAGCTGCCCGACGTCCTTGCCGGTGGTCAGCCAGGACGCCTGCAGGTGCGGCACGGTCTCGAAGAAGAGCCGGGCCACCGCGACCAACCGCAGGTATTCCAGCGTGGTCGCCTGGGTGCGGCCCTTGAGGTGGTTGTTCTCCGGCTGGTACGTCCATGGAATGAAGGACCGGAACCCGCGGGTGCGGTCCTGCACGTCGCGGATCATGCGCAGGTGCTCGATCCGCTCCGCGTGCGTCTCGCCGGTGCCCATCATCATCGTGGCGGTCGACTCGATGCCCTGCCGGTGGGCCAGCTCCATGACCTCCAGCCAGCGCTCACCCGACTCCTTGAGCGGCGCGATGGCCTTGCGGGGCCGCTCGGGCAGCATCTCCGCGCCGGCGCCGGCGATCGAGTCGAGGCCGGCGGCCTTGATCCGGGCGATGGCCTCGTCCAGGCTCACCCCGGAGACCTTGGCCATGTGCAGGATCTCGCTCGGCCCGATGGAGTGGATGACCAGCTGCGGGTACGCCTGCTTGACCGAGGCGAACAGCTCCTCGTAGTACTCGACGCCGTAGTCCGGGTGGTGCCCGCCCTGGAGCATCACCTGGGTCGCGCCCAGCTCGACCGCCTCACCGCAGCGGCGCAGGATCTCCTCGGTCGGGTGCGTCCACCCCTCAGCGTGCTTCGGCGCACGGTAGAACGCGCAGAACTTGCACGCCGTCACGCAGACGTTCGTGTAGTTGATGTTGCGGTCGATCAGGTACGTGACGACGTTGTCCGGGTAGCGCCGCCGGCGCACCGCGTCCGCCGCCTCGCCCAGCGGGTGGAAGGGCGCCTCGGTGTAGAGCAGCAGCGCCTCCTCGGGCGTGATCCGCCCGCCGTCCGCGCCACGCTGCAAGATGTCGTCGATCTCCCGGCTCACCGTCACACCCCGAGCCTACGTCGCCCGTTCACGGGCCGACACGCCCCTCCAGCTCCGGTGACGAGCGCCCCAGCGCCGGCCTGCGCAGCAGCGGGTCGTTGAATGCCCCGGCCGCGGCCCGGACGTTGGGGTCGATCTCCACGCGGAACAGGCGGGACAGCATCCTCACGCGTCGTAGTCGACCGTGAGCCTGTCGGTGGTCGGGCTGGACTGGCAGGTCAGGACGTAGCCGGCGGCCAGCTCGTCGGGCTCCAGGGCGTAGTTGCGGGCCATCGTGACCGCGCCGTCGACGACCTTCGCCTTGCAGGTCGAGCAGACACCGCCCTTGCAGGCGTACGGCAGCTCGCCGCGCACCTTCAGCGCGGCGTCCAGCACCCGCTCCTCGCGGCCCATCGTGAAACTCGACGACCGGCCGTCCAGCACGATCGTGACCTCGGCCCCGGCGCCCGCCTGGTCCGTGGGGCGGCGCACCGGCTCCGGTGGCGCGTCGACGTGGAACAGCTCGGTGTGCACCGACGACTCCGGCAGCCCGAGCTCGGCCAGCACGGCCCGGACGTCGACCACCATGCCGTACGGCCCGCAGAGGAACCACTCCTCGATGGCGTAGCCCGGCACGATCGTGCCCAGCAACCGGCCCAACCGCTCGGTGTCGATCCGCCCGGAGAGCAGCGGTGACTCGCCCTGCTCCCGGGAGAGCACGTGCACCAGGTGCAGCCGGGTGGGATACCGGTCCTTCAGGTCCGCCAACTCCTCGGCGAACATCACCGTGTTCGCCGTGCGGTTGCCGTACACCAGGGTGAAGGTGCTGGCCGGCTCGACGGCCAGGGCGGTCGCGACCAGCGCGAGCACCGGGGTGATGCCGGAGCCGGCGACGACCGCGCCGTAGTGCCGCACACGGTCCGGTGCGAAGGCCGTGGTGAAGGTGCCCAGCGGCGGCAGCACCTCGACGGTGTCGCCATGGCGCAGCGCGCCGCAGGCGAACGCCGAGAAGGCGCCTCCGGGGACCTCCCGCACCCCGATCCGCAGCCGGCCGTGCCGGGCCAGGTCGTCCGGTGTGGAGCAGATGGAGTACGAGCGGCGCACGTCCGTGCCGTCCTCGGTCACCCGTCGCACGGTGAGGTGCTGACCCGCGCGGAACGCGAAGGTCTCCCGCAACTCCTCTGGTACGGCGAAGGTGACCGCCACGGCGTCGTCGGTGAGCCGGTCGACGGCGGCGACGGGCAGCGGGTGGAAGACCGGCCGGCGGCGGACCGGCCGGGTGATGGTGACTGTCACAGCGCCTTCAGGTGGTCGAAGGGTTCGGAGCAGGAGCGGCAGCGCCACAGCGCCTTGCACGCGGTGGAGCCGAACCGGCTGACCTGCTCGGTCTCTGGTGAGCCGCAGTGCGGGCAGCGGACCGCGAGGGTCAGCGGCACCACGCCGGCGGCGGGCACCGGGGCCGGCGGGGCGATCCCGGCGGCGGCGAGCTTCGCCCGCCCGCTGTCGGAGATCCAGTCGGTGCTCCACGATGGGCTGTAGACCGTGCGGACCTCGGCGTCCGGGTGACCGGCGAGCGCCAACGCGCGGCGGATGTCGGCCCGGATCACGTCCATCGCCGGGCAGCCGGTGTACGTCGGGGTGATGGTGACGACGACCCGCCCGCTGCCCGGATCCTTCTCGACCGCGCGCAGGATGCCCAGCTCGTCGATGGTGATCACCCGAATCTCCGGGTCCACCACGCTCGCCGCGGCCGACCTCGCGTCGCTCACCACTTAGCTCCGGGGTGTGCCCGGTGCAGCACCTGCATCTCGGCGAGCAGGTACGACAGGTGCTCGGTGTGCACGCCCGTCCGCCCGCCGGCCGGCGCCCAGCGGCCCTCGGGCCGGGTGAGCGTCGCCTCGGCCAGCACCGGGCCGACGGTGTCGTCGAACGCCGACCGCAAGGTGGCCGGGTCGACCGGCGTCTCCGGATCAGCGGCGAACAGCTCGTGGGTGTACGGCCAGACCTGGTCGACGGCCGCCTGCATCCGACGGTGCGACTCCTCGGTGCCGTCGCCGAGCCGCTTCACCCACAACGCGCCGTGGTCCAGGTGGTACGCCGACTCCTTGCGCGCCTTGGCGCCGATCGCGGCCAGCCGCTCGTCCCGGCACCCGGCCAGCGCGGTGTACAGCGGTAGCTGGTACGCCGCCAGGAAGAACAGCTTCGCCATGGTCACCGCGAAGTCGCCGTTCGGTAGCTCGACCAGGAGCGCGTTGCGGAACTCGCGGTCGTCGCGCAGGTACGCCAGCGCGTCCTCGTCCCGGCCGGCGCCCTCCAGCTCGCCCGCGTACGACAGCAGCAGGCGGGCTGCGCCGAGCTGGTCGAGGGCGATGTTCGCCAGCGCGATGTCCTCTTCCATCTCCGGCGCGCGAGTGGTCCATTCGGCCAGCCGTTGCGCGGCGATCAACGCGTCGTCGCCGAGGGCGAGGGTGAAGTCGACGGGGCCGTTCACGCCGCCACCTCGCTTCGCTCGGCGGCGCAACGCGCCGCGCCGCTGAGCTGACTGGTTCGCTCGCTCCGCCCGCTCACAGGTGGGCCACCCCGTCCGGCACCTCGTAGAAGGTGGGGTGGCGGTAGACCTTGTCGGCGGCGGGGTCGAAGAAGGCGTCCTTCTCGTCCGGGCTGGACGCGGTGATGGCGCTGGCCGGCACCACCCAGATCGACACGCCCTCCTGCCGCCGGGTGTAGAGATCCCGGGCGTTGCGCAGGGCCAGCTCGGCGTCGGGGGCGTGCAGGCTGCCGACGTGGGTGTGCGACAGCCCGCGCCGGGCCCGCACGAAGACCTCCCACAACGGGGTGTTCTCGGTACTCACGCCGCCACCTTCTCCCTCTGTCCAGCCCGCTTGGCGGCGTACGCCGCGGCGGCCTCGCGCACCCAGGCGCCCTCGGCGTGCGCGGCCCGCCGGCGCGTCATCCGCTCCCGGTTGCACGGCCCGTCGCCGGAGATCACCCGCATCAACTCGTCGTAGTCCGGCTGCGTGTAGTCGTACGCCTGCCGCTCCTCGTTCCAGCGCAGGTCCGCGTCGGGGATGCGGAGCCGCAGGACCTCCGCCTGCTGGACGCACATGTCCACGAAGCGCTGGCGCAGATCGTCGTTGGAGAAGCGCTTGATCTTCCAGGCCATCGACTGCGTGGAGTGCGTGGAGTTGCCGTCCGGCGGACCGAACATGGCCAGCGACGGGTACCACCAGCGGTCCACCGCGTCCTGGGCCATCGCCTGCTGGGCCGGGGTGCCGTGCGACAGGGTGTGCAGGATCTCGTAGCCCTGGCGCTGGTGGAACGACTCCTCCTTGCAGACCCGGATCATCGCCCGCGCGTACGGGCCGTAGGAGCAGCGGCACAGGGGCACCTGGTTGACGATCGCCGCGCCGTCCACGAGCCAGCCGATCGCGCCCATGTCAGCCCAGGTCAGCGTGGGGTAATTGAAGATCGAGCTGTACTTCTGCCGCCCGTCGAGCAGCAGCCGGACCAGCTCGTCCCGGCTGATGCCGAGGGTCTCGGCGGCGGCGTAGAGGTAGAGGCCGTGGCCCGCCTCGTCCTGCACCTTGGCCAGCAGGATCGCCTTGCGCTTGAGCGAGGGCGCCCGGCTGATCCAGTTCCCCTCCGGCTGCATGCCGATGATCTCGGAGTGGGCGTGCTGGGCGATCTGCCGGATCAACGTCTTGCGGTACGCGTCCGGCATCCAGTCCCGCGGCTCGATCTTCTGCTCCGCGTCGACCACCGCGGTGAAGTACGCCGCCAGGTCCTCGTCCGGCGCGGGGCCGCCGCGCCGCTGCCGCGCGGCTGCGGCGCGTAGCTCCGCCTCGGCCGCCTCGACCTCGCCGAGCAGGCCGCCGCCGGTTGCGTCGTCCGGGGCGGAGAAGTCATTGCCATACATGAGGACAAGTGTTACAGCTTGCGCCCCGATGCACCAGGGGGTGTAACAGGAAACCCGAGTCACGTTCGGTCACTCCTGGGCGCTTCCTTCTTTACCCAGGGCGACCGCGTCGGCTATGACTTGGCTCACTCGGCAAAGGTGAATCCGCCTAGAAGCCTCATACCGGCGCGACATCCCACCTTTATCGCGCTTTGCCAGGTGTCGGGCTCTGGCGGTCGGCCGGTCCGGACGTACACTTCTGCCGGTCACACGATCGGCTGCCCAGAATCGCCGTCTCCACAGAGGCCACCTCCCCCGGCCTCGGCGATCGCACCGGTCGCCCCGGACAACAAGCCGGTCTCCCCCGGCCCTGACATCTGGAGCTCACCCAACTCATGCGATCCCGCGTGATCATGGTGTTCGCCGTCGTGGCGGTCCTGCTCGGTGGCGTCCTGCTGGTCCCCGCCGCGTACGCCCGGCTCGCCGGCGACGGCAGCGGTGGAGGCGGAGGCGGCGCCGGGAGCGTCGCCGCGCCCGCACCGACCCCACCGCCACCACCCACACTCGCCGCTGGCCCGGTGTCGGTGGCCTTCAAGGGCGAGTTCTTCTCGTGGGCGTTGCTGGACCGGCAGACCGGCAAGATCTCCGGATCGTCGAACATGACCGCGACCAGCTCCACCGAATCGATGATCAAGGCCTGGATCGTCTCCGACTATCTGCGGCAGCTCAAGGACAAGGAGCCGACCGCGTCGCTGAAGGAGGCGGCCCGGCTCGCGATCATCGACAGCAACGACACCGCGGCCAACAAGGTCCATGCCGCTGCGGGCGGCTCGTACAAGGCGTCGAAGAGCAGCAAACCCGACGCGGTGATCCAGCGTGCGATCACGATCTGCGGGCTGACCGACACCAAGCGCGGCAACGTCGAGCCCTACACCGGCTACTGGAGCTTCACCCGGATGTCCCCGCGCGACGCGGTCCGGCTCGGCGACTGCATCGCCGACGGCAAGGCCGCCGGCCCGAAGTGGACCAAGTGGGTGCTGGATCAGATGAGCAAGGTCCGGGGCACCACCGCGAAAAAGGACCAGAAGAGCGAGTACGGCGGTGGCCGCTGGGGCATCATCAACGGCCTGCCAAAGTCGATCACCGCCCAGGGTCCGGTCAGCATCAAGAACGGCTGGACGCCGATCAACTACGACGGCAACTGGCACGTCAACTGCCTCGCGGTCAACGGCAAGTGGAGCCTCGCGGTGATGCTGCGCTACCCGATCAAGAGCGGGCTGGACTACGGCGCGCAGGTCTGCGCCAGCGTGGCCACCCAGCTCGTCACCCCGCAGCCCGGCGCCGCGCTCAAGGTGCCGCAGCAGCCGGTCGGGAAGCTCTGATGGCCGGCAACCGTCGGGCCGAGCGTCGCGGCGGTCGCGAGGCGTCCCCGCTGCGGATGATCGCGATCGCGGTCGTCCTGATCGGGCTGGTCCTGGTGTCGCTGCGGCTGCTGCCCGGGTCGCCCTTCGAGTCGGCTGCCGCCGTCCGGTGGGGCGACGCCGGAACGACCAGCGACCGGTCCACCGGCGGGGCCACCAACCGCAGCGCCCGTCAGCCGGCCATGCCGCCGAGCGCCAGTCCCAGCCCGTCCCTGGAGCCGCTGCCGTTCCAGGCCAAGGACCTCAAGCTCGACATCGAGGGCTGGTACTCCTGGAGCGTGCTCGACCGTCGGACCGGAAAGATCATCGGCTCCAAGAACATGGACGAGACCAGCACCACCGCTTCGATGATCAAGTCGTGGATCGTCGCCGACTACCTGCGCCGCACGGCCGACGCCGGCGACACCCCGAGCGACGCGAAGCTCGCCGACGCGACACGGATCATCCGGGACAGCGACAACACCCGCGCCGAGCAGTTCTACAACTCGGTCGGCCGCGCCGCCTCGATCCGGCGGCTGCTCACCATGTGCAAGCTAACCGACAGCAGCGTCGCCCCCGATGGCGGCTGGAGCCGCACGGCGCTCTCCCCTCGGGACACCGCCCGGCTGGGCAACTGCATCGCCGACGGCACCGCCGCCGGACCGAAGTGGACCAAGTGGCTGCTCAACGAGATGCGGCTGGTGCGCGGCGCCGGTGACTTCGGCATCCGCAAGGCGTTCCCAGCGGCGGAGCGGAAGCAGATCGCCATCAAGAACGGGTGGATCGACCGGACCAGGGAGCAGGAGATGCACATCAACTGCCTGGCCATCGGCGACACCTGGACGATGGGCGTGATGGTCAAGTACCCGATCGGCATGGGCTACGACTACGGCATGAAGAACTGCGAGAAGATCACCGAGGCCCTGCTCCGCCCCGGCGTCTGACCCACGCTCCACGGCCGCGCCTGGCGGGCCAGGCCGCTCGGCGCGAAACCGGGGGCTCAGCCCGCTCGGCGCGGATCCGGCGGCTCAGCCCGCGAAGAACTCCGGGCCGCCTTCCGGCAGCGCCGGGACCTCGCCGAGCGCGGCAGCCCGCCGGGCGAACTCCCGCAGACCGGCGACCTGCCGGTCACCCAGCGAGAAGTCCAGGGTCCGGAAGTACGTGGCCAGCGTCGCGGCGTCGAACGTCTCCCAGCGGGCCGCCGCTTCCGCAACCTGGTCCAGCTCGGCCAGGCAGAGGTCACGCGAGCGCAGGAACGCCTCGTGCACCTCCTTGACCAGCCCCGGGTGAGCGGCGGCGAAGTCGCGTCGGACCGCCCAGACCGCGAAGACCATCGGCAGGCCGCTCCACTCCCGCCAAGCCTGCCCGAGGTCGGTCACCGTGAGCCCCCGGCTCGGCGCCTCGTAGAGCGCCCGCAGCGCCACGTCACCGATCAGCACCCCGGCATCGGCCTCCAGCAGCATCTGGGTCAGGTCCGGCGGGCAGCGGAAGTAGTCGGGCCGGACGTTGTACCGCTCGGCGAGCAGCAGCTGGGCCAGCAGCACCCCGGTCCGTGAGGTGGAGCCGAGCGCCACCCGGGCGCCGTCCAGCTCACCGAGGGGGCGGGTGGAGACCATGTTGACCGAGAGCACCGGCCCGTCGCTGCCCACCGCCAGGCCCGGCAGGAGCAGCAGCTCGTCCGCGTGCCGCAGGTACTCCACCAGCGAGATCGGGCCGATGTCCAGGTCACCGGCGACCAGGGCGGCGTTCAACTGGTCCGGCGTTTCCTTGTGCAGATCCACGTCGAGCAGGGCACCGGAGCGCATCAGACCCCAGTAGATCGGAAGGCAGTTCAGGAACTGGATGTGCCCGACCCGGGGACGTGCGATGCGCTCAGCCATGATCCGACCGTATCCCTGGTCGGCGGCTCCGGCTCGGCGGGTCCGCCCGGAGTGGCCAACCCCGCATCCGGCCCGGTCCACCGCTGGTGCCGCGGTCCGCCCGGGTCGTTCGGCGACGGCCGGCGTACCACCCGCGCGACGACCGGCACGAAGGCCAGCACCACCAGCAGTCCGGCCCCGCCGGCCGCGGCGATCAGTGGCCGGGGCGGGACGACCGTGAGCAGCGCGCCGCCGACCAGAAAGCCGGTCATCGAGCCTCCCTGCACCGCCGCGCCGTAACTGGCGTACGCCCGGGCCCGCATCGCCTCCGGCACCCGCCGAGCGGTGAGCAGGTTGGCGAAGACGTTCTCGCCCCCGTTGGCCGCGCCCCCCACCAGCCAGAGCGGCACCAGCAGGCTCGCCGCCGGCACCACTGCGGCGAGCAGCACCATCAGGCTGCACCCGGCCAGCGTGAGCAGCACCCCACGGACCAGGGCGCCGTCGTCGTCCAGCCGGCGGGCGAGCCGGGCGGCGAGCCAGCCACCGGGCAGCATCCCCGCCATCCAGGCGGCGCTGACCAGGCCGTACGTGGTCGGCGACCCGTTCAGGGTCTCCCGGATGAAGAAAACCTCGATCACGTTGATGCCGCCGATCGCCGCGATCACCACTGCGGTGCTCACCACCATGACGAGCATCAGCGGGTCCCGGCGCAGCCGCCAGGCGGGGGCCGTACCGCGTGGGTTGGCCGGGGTGACCACCGCGGTGGTCCGCCGACCACCGCGCCGCGTCCGCAGCAGCAGACCGGCGACCACCAGTGCCAGGTAGGTCGCGGCGTCGAGCAGCAGCGGTACGCGGGTGCCGAACTGCCCCACCAGCAGCCCGGCCAGCACCGGGCCGCCGAGCGCACCGAGGGAGACGGCGGTCTGACTGATCGCGCCCGCCCGTGGCAGGTCACCCGGGCGGACCATCGCCGGCAGCAGCGCCGCCAGGCACGGCTGGGTCACCGCCAGCCCGCAGGCGAGCAGTGCGACGAGCCCCACCACCAGAACCGGTTGGTCGACGAGGGCGAGCAGTGCACAGATCGCGGCCTGGGCCAGCCCGACGGTCACCAGCAGGGTGCGGCTGTCCACCCGGTCGGCGAGCCGGCCGGCGAGTGGGGCGAGCACCACCAGGGGCAGGGTGGCGGCGAGCAGCAGCCCTGACACGGCGAGCCCGCCGGCGCCGGCGCCCTGCAGCGCCAGCGCGAGCGCGGTGGCGGCGAGGAAGTCACCGCAGATCGTGGTGCCGCGCGCGGTGGCGGCGAGCCACACGTCCGACCAGCGCGACTCGTCAGATGTGAAGGCCATACTTCGAAAATAATCCTTCACATCTGGTCGACGCAACCCCGCTACGCCAGCGGCACCACCCGGTACTGCACGGAGACGGCGCGGGCCCCCGGCGGCGGGTCGGCCCGGCCCCGTCGAAGGCGGTACGGCCTGAACAGCGCCACGACCGCCTCGTTCAGCTCGGCCAACTCCTCGGCGGTGAGCAGCAGGAGCGTGTCGTTGAACAGCGCCGTGTCGTACCACTCGGCGGGCTCGTCCCCGGCGCGCCGCAGCCAGTCCCGGGTCCGCTCCATGGCCCGGACCGCGTGCGCCTCCACCAGCGCCTGTTCGGCGGCGCGCGCCTCGGGCCCGGCCTCGCGGCCCGCGTCGACCATCCAACTCGGACTGGGCGTGCGCCACACCCGCTCCCGGGCGTCCCCCCGGCTCGGCGCCTGCTCCACCAGGCCGAACTTCGCCAGCGCCCGCAGGTGGTAACTGGTCGCGCTCGGTGACAGCCCGGCGATCTCGGCGCACTCGGTGGCGGTCCCACCACCCTCACGGCTGCTCAGATACTCCATGATCGCGATCCGGGCCGGGTGGGCCAGCGCCCGCATCACCTGCGGGTCACTGATCATCATCCAACGCGGCTCGGGGCGGGCCTCGGTCATACCCCCATGATCCCGGCCGCAGGCGCCAGCCGCCATCACCCCCGCAGGCCGCGCAGAGCGCGCCCGCGTCGTCGGCGTTCTGCCGCCTCCAGAGCGCGGGTCAGAGCGGCGCAGCGGCATTGCGCCAGATCAGGGAAAGTGTCGTACACCTGTTCCATTTTCGCTTCATGTTGAGGGCGTTGGCGCAGGCGGGCGGAGCCGTCGACGACTGCGCCGAGGCCGCCCCGTGGACGCTCTCCGACGCCGAGTTGCTCGCGTCGCTCGACGCGACGCACACGGTCGCGCAGCGGCTGGCCACCGTCCAGCTCGGGCTGGTGCGCGAGCTGGACGCCCGCGGCCTTGCGGTCGCCCAGGGCGCCTCGTCCACCGCAGTCTGGCTTCGGGAGCGGCTCCGACTCTCCGGTCGATCCGCCCGCCAGCTGGTCCAGCTCGCCGCCACCGTCGACGCCGCGCCGTCCGCGGTGCGCGACGCCCTGCTCACCGGTGCCATCACCGTCGAGCAGGGCCGGGTGGTGGCGGAGACGATCGGGGACCTTCCGGTCGAGGCGGGGCCGGAGGTAACCGACAAGGCCACCCAGCTGCTCATCGCGTGGGCCGACCGGTTCGACCCGGCCATCCTGAGCCGTCTCGGGGCCCGTGTCCTCAGCCACGTCGCGCCGGACCTGGCCGACCAGGCAGAGCTGGCAGCGCTCGAGAGGGCCGCCGAGCGGGCCGAGGCCGGCCGGCACGTCACCCTCTCCGAGCAACAGGACGGGCAGGTACGCCTGAGCGGCAGCCTCGACACCGAGACCGCGAGCCTGCTGCGCGAGGCGATCGATCCGCTGTGCGCCCCGGCAGGCGCGCACGACGACCGCAGCCCCGGTCAACGCCGGGCGGACGCGCTCGGCGAGATCTGCCGGTTGGCGCTGCGCACCTGGAGACCGGGGCGTGCCTCACGCCAGCGTCGGTCCGTCGCCTCGCCTGCGACGCCTCCGTGCTGCCCGCCGTGTTGGGCGGCAACAGCCAGGTCCTGGACGTCGGGCGTCAGCGGCGGCTCTTCACCGGGCCCCTGCGCCGCGCACTGATACTGCGGGATGGCGGCTGCGCCTTTCCCGGCTGCGACCGACCACCCCGATGGTGCGACGGCCACCACGTCCAACACTGGGCCGACGGCGGCGCGACGGCGCTGGGCAACGCCGTCCTGCTCTGCGGCTACCATCACCGCCTCCTCCATCAGGGCGACTGGACGGTCCGCATCGCGGCGGACGGCCAGCCGGACTTCCTCCCGCCCCGCTGGCTCGACCCGCTCCGCACCCCGCGCCGCAACCTCTACCACCGGCGCTGCTGACACGAAAGGCAATGCCTTCGCGCCAGAGGGCTCCGGCAGTACGCCGCGCCGGGCCACATCGCCGCGCCTCCGCATCGCTGCGCCCCCAAGCGGCGCGCCCGCAGCGGCGCGCCCGCAGCGCCGCACTTCCCCCACGCCGCGTCGCGGCGCCCCGACCGGCGCGCCCCAGCGCCGCGCCTCCCTCAACGCCGCATCGCCGCGCCCCAGCGGCGCGCTCCCAGCGCCGTACCTCCCCAACGCCGCGTCGCCGCGCCCCCAACACCGCGTCGCCGCGACCTCAGCGACGCCGCCGCGGCGCCACGCCGTCTCTATCGGGTGGTCGCGTCGGTAATTCGGTAGAAGCGTCGGGCGCGGAAGCGTAGAGTTGCAGGCCGCTTGACGGCCGAGGTGAGCTGCACCGGAACGGACGTCCCCGCGCCGGGCGGCCGGCCATCCGCCCCCGGACACGCGAGCGCGCAGCAGATGTGAACGATGGGACGTCAGCATGCCCGCACTCGACCTCGACACCCACCTCGACACGGATCTCGCCGCCGAGCGCGCGCACCTCGCCACCTCGCGGGAGGCGCTACGGCGGATGCGGGAGCGGGCCGAGGCCCTCTTCGCCACCGGGGACCAGGTGGCCGGCGACGCCTACGCGGCAGAGACGCTCGGCCGCACGTTGTCCCGTCGGGTGGCCGAACTGGCCGACGATCCGACAACGCCGCTCTTCTTCGGCCGCCTCGACTTCTCCGGAACCACGGACAGCGGGACCGGCGACGACGCCTCGGGCACGGGCACCAGCGCCGGGTCGGGCACGACCAGGGCCACCGGCACAACCGGTGCGGACACCACCGGCGCGGCAGGCACGAGCCGCGCGGACACCGCCGGCCGCACAGGCACAACCGGCGCCGACACCACCGCCGGGGAGGCCAGCAGCGGCAGCGGCGATCATGACGGGCGGCGGTACCACGTGGGGCGGCGGCATGTCAGCGACGAGCTGGGCGAGCCGTTGGTGCTGGACTGGCGGGCGCCGGTCTCCCGGTCGTTCTACCGGGCCAGCGCGCGGGATCCGCAGGGGGTGGCGGTCCGGCGCCGGTTCGGGTTCAGCAACGGAGTGCTGACCAGCTTCGAGGACGAGCGACTGGACCGGGGCGAGGAGCTGGGCACGACCAGCCGGATCCTCACCGCCGAGATCGAGCGGCCGCGCGTCGGGCCGATGCGGGACATTGTCGCCACCATCCAGCCGGAGCAGGACGAGCTGGTCCGGGCCGATCTGGCCGACTCGATCTGCGTGCAGGGCGCGCCGGGCACCGGGAAGACGGCGGTTGGCCTGCACCGGGCCGCGTACCTGCTCTACGTGCACCGGGAGCGGTTGCGACGCGCGGGTGTGCTGATCGTCGGACCGAACCGGGCGTTCCTGTCGTACATCGCGGCGGTGCTGCCGGCACTCGGCGAGGTTGAGGTCGAGCAGGCCACCATGGAGGAGTTGATCTCGCGGGTGCCGGTCCGGGCGGTCGAGTCGCCGGCGGTCGCCGCGCTCAAGCACGACGTTCGGATGGCCAGCGTGCTGCATCGCGCGGTGCAGGCACAGATCGGCACGCCGACCGACTCGATCACCGTGTCGGACGGCTCGTTCCGGTGGCGGATCGGGCTGGAGCCGCTGCACCGGATCGTCGAGGAGACCCGCCGGGAGGGGCTGCCGTACGGCACCGGCCGGGAGCGGGTCCGGGCGCGGGTGGTGAGCCTGCTGCAACGGCAGGCCGAGGCGCGGCGGGCGGAGTCGCCCAGCGACGCCTGGCTGCGCCGGATGGGTCGATGCCGACCGGTGACCGATCTCCTGGACGCGGTCTGGCCGGCGCTCACCCCCGAGGGCCTCGTACACGGCCTGCTGGCCGACCCGGCGCGGCTCGCCACCGCGGCGGACGGGCTGCTCAGCGACACCGAGCAGGCGCTGCTGACCTGGGCGAAGCCGGCCCGTACGGCGAAGGCGACCCGCTGGACCGCGGCCGACGCGGTGCTGATCGATGAGGCGACCGGGTTGCTGGAACGGCCCTCCGGGTTCGGGCACGTGGTGGTGGACGAGGCGCAGGACCTCTCGCCGATGCAGTGCCGGGCCATCGCCCGGCGCAGCGAGCACGGCTCGGTCACGCTGCTCGGCGACCTCGCGCAGGGCACCTCGCCGTGGTCGGCGACGAACTGGCGGGAGTCGCTGGCCCACCTGGGCAAGCCGGACGCGGTGGTGGTCCCGCTGACGGTCGGCTTCCGGGTGCCCGCCGCGGTGGTCGCGTTCGCCAACCGGCTGCTGCCGGCGCTCGCGGTGGACGTACCCCCGGCCGAGTCGCTGCGCCGCGACGGCGGCCTGGACGTGCGTACGGTGACCGACCTGACCGCCGCGACGGTGGCCGAGGTGCGCGCGGCGCTCGCGCACGACGGCTCGGTCGGTGTGATCGCCGCGGACGACGCGGTCGACGGGCTGCGCGCGGCGCTGGCCGCCGCCGGCGTCCCGACCGCCACAGCCGACGACGTGGCCGACGCGGAGCGGGTCACCGTGGTGCCCGCGACGCTGGTCAAGGGCCTGGAGTACGACCACGTGGTGGTGGTCGAGCCGGCCGCGATCGTCGCGGCCGAGGCGCGCGGGCTGCACCGGCTGTACGTGGTGCTGACCCGGGCGGTGTCCCGGCTCGCGGTGTTGCACCGCGAGCCGCTGCCCGCGCCGCTGCTGACCTGGTCAGCGACCGGAGAGGGCTGAGGCGATCTCGCGCAGCGGCTTGCCGGGCTCGGCGATCGGCACCGTGAAGGCCAACCACGAGCCGTCGGTGAACTCCACCCGGAGCCGCTTCGTGTTGAGCCGGTGCCAACCCACCCGGGCGTCGACCACCGCGGCCCGGGGCGCCGACCAGACGACCCGGGTGTCGGCCACCGCCTGCTCGTCGTCGGCCCGGCTCGACCAGAGCTTCACCGGCCCGGACGCGCACACGAGCAACCGCCGGTCGGTGACGGCGAGGACCGTGTCGTGGAGCATGACCGCCGGGGGCACCGGTCGCCGCGAGTGTTGCAGCGTCGAGGCGAACGAGCCGGGGACGCCCCGGCCGGCCACCCCGTGGGTGATGCGGTCGACGATCCGGTCCCCCGCCGGGAAGGACACCAGCGGCGAGATCAGGTTGAGCAGCACCGAGGAGACCCCGCCGCCGGCGCGGGAGGGCTCCGGCTGCTCCGTGGTCGGCGGGTCGGCCGGCAGGACACCGTGGGCGACCTCCGTCTTCGCGACGGCGAGCACCTGTTCGCCCGGCTCGACCAGCTGGGTCAGCCGTTCCTGGTAGCTGATGTCCGCCATCGGCTCAGTATCGGTCCGGGCGGTCGCCGGCCGGCCGTCCGGCGCCGGGCGCGTCGCCGATCACCTCGCCCACCAGGTCGCGGACCCGGGCGGCGGCCGCCTGCTGGGCCCGGCTGGCGGCGGCGGTGAACTCCTCGGCGAGGGTGTACGAGTCGAGGCGCATCGCCCGCGCGTCGATCTCCGACGAGACGATCGTGCCGTCCGCGGCGGCGGTGACCCGGACCAGACCGGAGTCGCTCACCCCCTCGGCGTTGCTCTGCTCGATCTCGGTCATCTTGCTGGCCAACTCGCGCTGCCAGCCGTCCAGGTTGCGGGCCAGCGCCTCGATGCGGTCCAAACCGGGAAAGGTCATGTCGGTCCCTCTCAGGTCAGGATGGAGTCGAAGATATTTTGCACGCCCTTGGTGTACGGGCCCAGATCCTCGCGGTACGTGCCGTCCACCAGGTAGTTGCGGTCCTTGGTGCCGTCCGAGATGTCGTGCAGCCCGACTCCGGTGTCCAGCAGGGCGCCGCCGATGCCGGGGATGTTCACCGGGGACGTGTGGTTGATCAGGAACTTGCCCGGGAAGAGCGTCTTGAACTTCTCGATCTGGAACGCCCTGGCCTCGGCCGACCAGCCGGACTTGTTCCACGCCCGGTACGCCTTTTTCGCCTTGCGGATCTCCAGCACCGCCCGGCGGTACTTCATCAGCAGCTCGGCGACCTTCTGCATCTTGGTGGCCAACTTCGTCAGGATCTCGGCGAACCGCGCCACGATCTTGACCATCCGGCCGACGGTGGTGGCGAGCCGGGCCAGCACCCGGACGACCGTCGCCGCGAGCGAGATGCCGGCGCTGAGCGCCGCCGCCACCGCCGCGATGATCACCTCGGTGAGGAACCAGAGCAGGAACTCCAGGATCAGCTCGACCAGCAGGTTGAACGCGTCGACCGCCGCGTTGGCCGCGTCGACCAGCACCTCCTTGGTGCCGTCCAGCCCTTGGGCCAGTTCCTCGATCGCCTCCTCCACCGAGGCCATCGAGGCGTGGAAACTCTCGGCTGCGTCGCCCGTCCAGGCACCGCGGAGCCGGGCCCGGTCCTGGACCTGCTCGCCGGCGATCTCGCGGACCGCCGCACCGGTGGTCAGGCAGAGTTGGGCGGCGTTCATCAGGTCGTCCGGCTCGCCGGCAACGAGTTCGAGGAGTTGCTCGAAGGGCCAGAGCACCGCGTTGGACAGTGGCTTGAACGGGTCGGGGGTGCCCGACACGATCTGCTCGAAGTAGGTCTTGTTGCGCTGCAACGCCTCGGTGCTCACGCGGACACCTGCCCGGTCGGGCCGCCGGCGCCAGCGCCGGGGGACAACGGGCCGGGCGCGATGACGTCGGGAGCGGCCGGCCGGCCGGGCACGAACATGTCGGTGTTGGCCACGTCGGTGCCGGTGTAGGCGTCGGCGGTGTCGCGGAGACCTTCGGCGATGTCCGCCATCACCTCGGCGCCGTCGGCCAGCCCCTGAAGGCACGCCTCGAACTGCTCGGCGTACGTCGCCGCGAGACCGAACGACGCCGGCATCACCCCGAAGGCGTGCCGCGGGACGTGCCCGTCGCCGAATGAGCGGTGCAGCTCGCGAAAGCGGGCCGCCCGGTCGGTGGAGGACGCGGCGAACGCGGTCAAGGCCTCCGGCTGGACCTCCAGCTCGCTACTCGGGCTCGACACGGACCCTCCCCTGTGTCCTGTGCGACGGGTCAGCCGCACAGTTCTCCACCATAGGCACTCCGCGCGGGCGCCGGTGCCCCGGGCGACAGCAGCGAGAACCGGCCCATTGACTTTGCAGCGTAAAGTACTTTGCGTGGAACCCGACGACGACCTGCCACCCCCCGCCGCCGCGGCGGCGCTTCAACTGATCCGCGAGCAGCGGGGGGCGACCGCACGCCGACTCGAACCGGACGCCCGGCTCCTCTACTGGCCGTGGGGCGTCGCCTGGCTGGTCGGCTTCGGGCTGCTCTTCCTGCGCTTCTCCCCCGACGGTCGGATGCTGGTCCGGATGCCCGACTGGCTGCCCGTGACCGTGCTCTTCCTCCTGTTGGTGGTCGCCGCGCTGATCCAGGCGGTGGTTGGCGCACGGGCGTACGGGCAGGTGACCGGGGACTCGTCCCGGCGCGGGCTCTGGTACGGCTGCTCCTGGGCCCTGGGTTCGTTGAGCGTGTACGCGGCGGTCGGCCGGGTCGTCGACCACCTGCCGCACGACCTGGGGGCCCTGCTCTGGTCGGCGACCGCCGTCGCGCTGACCGGTGCGCTGCACATGGCCGGCGGGGCCATCTGGCTGGACCGGAACCTGTTCCGGCTGGGTGTCTGGATCAGCCTGATCAACGTCATCGGCACGTTCGCGGGCCCGGGCTGGCACGCGCTGGTGATCGCGGTGGCCGGCGGTGGCGGAATCCTGGTCGCCGGGACGGTCGGGCGGCTGCGACAGCGGCACCGCCAGTGACCGAGCTGGATCCGGTGATCCACGCGCAGGCCCGGCTGCGTGTGGTCGCGAGCCTCTCCGCACTCGGTGACGGCGACCGGATCGCCTTCCCCCGGTTGCAGGAGCTGCTCGCGATGACCGCCGGCAACCTCTCCGTGCACCTGCGCAAGCTCGAGGACGCCGGCTACGTCGAGATCAGCAAGACCCATCGCGGACGCACCCCGGCCACCCTGATCCGGCTCAGCCGGCGGGGCCGGCTGGCGTTCGAGGAGTACACCGAGACCATCCGCACCCTGCTCGACCCCACCTTGTCGAAGGAGCAGTCATGATCCTCGCCCGCGCCGACCAGGCCAGCCGCCGGTACGGCGACGTCCTCGCCCTCGACCGCGTCGACCTCGACGTCCGGGCCGGTGAGCTGGTCGGCCTGCTCGGCCCGAACGGCGCCGGCAAGAGCACCCTGATGAACCTGCTGGTCGGTCTGCGCCGACCCAGCTCCGGGCGGGTCGAGCTGTTCGGCGGCGACCCCCGCGACCCGGCGTCCCGGCGACAGATCGGGGTCACCCCGCAGGAGACCGGCCTACCCGGGACGCTGCGCGTCGGTGAGGTCGTCGACTTCGTCTCCGCGCACTACCCGGACCCGGTGCCCCGGGGAGAACTGCTCGACCGCTTCGGCCTGGGTGACCTCGCCCGACGACAGACCGGTGGCCTCTCCGGTGGGCAGCGCCGCCGGCTCGCGGTGGCGCTGGCGTTCGTCGGCCGGCCCCGACTGGTGCTGCTCGACGAGCCGACCACCGGCCTGGACGTGGCCGCCCGGCACACCCTGTGGGACGCGATCCGGGCGTTCCACACCGACGGCGGGACCGTCCTGTTGAGCAGCCACTACCTGGAGGAGGTGGAGGCGCTGGCCCGCCGGGTCGTGGTGATCGGGCAGGGCCGGGTGCTCGCCGACGACACCGTGGACGCGGTGCGCGGCATCGTCGGCGTACGCCGGGTCAGCCTGGTCGCCGACGACCTGCCCGAGCTGCCCGGCGTGGTCCGCACCGAACGGATCGACGGCCGGCTGCACCTGCTCACCACCGACGCCGACCAGTTGGTCCGGGCGCTGGTCACCGCTGGGACCGCCTTCGCCGACCTGGAGGTCCGGCCCACCTCGCTGGAGGAGGCGTTCCTGGCCATCACCAACGGGAGCGAGCCCGCCACCGGGACAGAGCCCACCGGCGGCAAGCCCGCGCAGCCCGCCACCGCCGCCGCCGGCAGCCGACCGACCACCGCCTGAGGAGGCGAATCACCGTGCAGCTCGCCCTGGTTCACGCCCGCTACCAGCTCCTGGAGATCATCCGAATCCCGGTGGCGGTCTTCGGCAGCGCCTTCTTCCCGGCCGCCGCGATGATCTTCTTCGTGGTGCCGTTCGCCGGCGACGACCCGGTCGGTGCCACCTTCGCCACCGCGTCGATGGTCACCTTCTCGGTGATGAGCGCCAACATCTTCCAGTACGGCGTCGGTGTCGCCGAGGACCGCGACCAGCCGTGGAATCCGTACACCCGGACCCTGCCGGCCGGGCCGGCACCCCGGTTCGCCGGCCGGGTGCTGGCCGGCCTGGCGCTGACGTACCTCTCGCTGATCCCGGTCGCGGTGATCGGCGCGACGCTAACCGCGGCCCAGATCACCCCGGCGGCGTTCCTGCTGGCCGTCGTCACCGTGGCCGTCATCTCGGTCCCGTTCACGCTGATGGGGCTCGCCATCGGCTACTCGCTGCCGAGCAAGGCGGCGATCGTGGTGGCGCAGGTCGTCTTCCTGCCGCTCGCGTTCGGCGGCGGACTGCTCTCCGCACCGGGGGAAGCACCCGGGTTCATCGAGACGATCGCGCCGTTCCTGCCCACCCGGGGGGCCGCCGAGCTGATGTGGGCCGCGGTGGGCGACTACCAGATCGAGCCGCTGTCAGTGATCATGCTCGGCGTCTGGGTGGTGCTGCTCGCCACGCTCGCGGGCTGGGCGTACCGGCGGGACGAGGGTCGCCGGTTCAGCTGACGATTCGTCCGTTTCCGCCCCGGGCCGCGGCCGGACGGTGCCAGGATTCCGGCAGGGGGCCGTCGTGGCCGCCGGGCCGAGAGGGGTCTTGACGTGAGCACCGTCCCGCCGGGTACGCCCTGCTGGGCCGACCTGGCCACCCCGGACCTGACCGACGCGCGGCGCTTCTATCCCGAGCTGTTCGGGTGGACCGGCCGGGTGACACCGGAGCCGGAGGCGGGCGGGTACACCATCTTCCAGCTCGACGGGCGGTCGGTGGCCGGAGCCGGGCCGCCGGCGATCCCGGACCAGGTGCCGATCTGGTCGACGTACCTCGCCACGGACGACGCGGAACTGGTCGCCGGTCGGGTCGAACGCGCGGGTGGACAGGTCGTGGTGCCGCCGTTCGAGGTCTTCGACCGGGGCCGGATGGCGGTCTTCGCCGACCCGGCGGGCGCCACGTTCAGCGTCTGGCAACCGCTGGCGATGCCTGGCGCCGAGGTGTTCAACGTGCCGGGCGCGATGAGCTGGACGGAGCTGGTCACCCCGGACCCGGAGGGCGCGAAGGTCTTCTACGAGCTGGTGTTCGGCTGGCAGCCGGACGACCAACCCGTCGGCGGGATGACGTACACCGGGTGGCGGCTCGGTACGCAGATCGTCGCCGGGATGATGCCGCCGTTCGCCGACGACTTCCCGGCCGACCTGCCGGCGTACTGGACGGTGTACTTCGCGGTGGCCGACGCGGACGCCGCCGCGGCCCGCGCCGCCGAGCTCGGTGGGACCATCCTGGTGCCGCCCCGGGACAACCCGGCGGGCCGGTTCGCCGCCCTGCGCGACCCCCAGGGGGCCCTCTTCTCCGTCATCGACCTCGGCCCGGACGGGGACTGACCGTCCGGGCTCAGCGGGGGCGGACGGGGACGACGAGCGGCCCGTGCGCGCCGGGCACGACCCGGACGCTGGCCCGGTAGTGGGTGGCGAGCAGGTGTTCGGTCAGCACCTCGTGCGGGCTCCCGACGGCCACCACCCGCCCGTCGGCGATCAGCACCATCCGGTCGGCGTACTCGCCGGCCAGGGAGAGGTCGTGCATGGTGGCGAGCACGGTCAGGCCGTGCTCGCGGCGCAACTGGTCGACCAGCTCCAGCACCTCCTGCTGGTGGCCGATGTCCAGCGCGCTGGTCGGCTCGTCGAGCAGCAGCAGCGTCGCGCCCTGGGCCAGCGCCCGGGCGAGGAAGACCCGCTGCCGTTCACCACCGGAGAGGGTGGCCAGCTCCCGGCGTTGGAAGCCGGTGAGGTCCAACCGGTCGAGCACGTCGTGCACGGCGGCCACGTCCGCGGCGGACTCCCGGCCCAGTGGCGGGATGTAGGGGGTACGCCCGAGCAGCACGTAGTCCAGCACCGACATCCCGGGCGGCACCACCGGGGACTGGGCCACCGTGGCCACCACCCGGGCCCGGTCGCGGCGGCGCAGCGCGGCGCTCGGCGTACCGAACAGGGAGATCGCCCCCGGCGCGGGCAGCAACCCGCCGACGGCGCGCAGCAAGGTCGACTTGCCGGCGCCGTTCGGGCCGATCACGGTGACCCACTCGCCGGCGGCGACGGTGAGGTCGACGCCGGTGAGGATCGGTGTGCCGCCCAGGCTGACGTGCAGCCCCCGCACCTCGACCGCCGGCGCGCGGGCCGCGTCTTCCGGGCCGGCGGCGGGTTCGGGGATCACGTGAGCACCCGGCGGGCGGTACGCAGCACGAGCACGAAGAACGGGCCGCCGAGCAGGGCGGTGACCACCCCGATCGGAATCTCGGCCGGAGCGGCGGCGGTGCGGGCCACCACGTCCGTCAGCGCCAGGAACGCGGCGCCGAACAGCAACGACAGCGGCAGGATCACGCGGTAGCTCGCCCCGGCGAGCAACCGGACGGTGTGCGGCACGATGATGCCGACGAAGCCGATCAGGCCGGTCGCGGAGACCGCCGCGGCGGTGCCCAGCGAGGCGGCCGCGATCAGCAGGTAGCGGGAACGCTGCGGGTGCAGACCGAGGCTCCTCGCCTCGTCGTCGCCGACCGCGAGGACGTCCAGCTCGCGGCGGTGCAGCAGCACCACCACGGTGGTCAGCACGGCGTACGGCAACACCAGCAGCACATCGTGCCAGCCGGCGGTGGCCAGCCGGCCGAGCAGCCAGGAGTAGACCGGCTGGATGCTGTCGGAGTGCCGTTGCAGCAGGTACGTCTGCCCGGCGGAGAGGAACGCGGAGACCGCCACCCCGGCCAGGATCAGCATCGCCGGTGACCGGCTCCGCCCACCGGCGCCGCCGAGAAGGTAGGTCATCGTCACGGCGAGCAGCGAGCCGGCGAACGCGGCCAGCGGGATGGTCAGCGGCAGGCCGGTGATCGCGCCCTGCCGGCCGACGCCGCCGAGGGCGATCACCGCGGTGACCGCGAGCCCCGAGCCGGCTGCCACGCCGAGCAGGTACGGGTCGGCCAGCGGGTTGCGGAACACCCCCTGGTAGCAGCCGCCGGCCAGGGCGAGCAGGCCGCCGACGAGCAGGCCCAGCACCACCCGGGGAAGCCGCAGCTCGGTGACGATGGCGATCTCCCGCTCGGTCAGCCCGCTCTCCAGGTGCACCCCGGGTATCAGGTTGAGCAGCTCGGCGGCGACGCTGCCCGGCGGCAGGCTGATCGGGCCGAGCGACACCCCGGCGACCAGCGCGAGGAGCACCGCGACCACGCCGGCGGCCAGCCAGCGCTTGCGCAGCCCGGCGGGCCGCGACGCGGGTGGCGTCGCGGCCGGCCGGGTGGGTGGCGCCGGGGTGGCCACCAGCGGCTCCCCGGTCACCGAGCCTTCTTCCGTTCGTGACCGCGAGGCTCGCAACCCCGGTTCACTCCTCGCGCTCACCGACGGACGACGGTCACGCGGGCACCTTGGCGACCGCGTCGATGATGACCCGGAGCAGGTCCACGACCCGCGGGCCCCAGCGCGAGGCGATGTCGTCATCCAGCGCGACCACCTGGTTGTTCTTCACCGCGCTCAGCCCGGCCCAGCCGCTGCGCGCCCGGACCGAGTCGGCGTTCTGCTGGCAGCACTTGGAGTCGGCCAGGAAGACGAAGTCCGGGTTGGCCTTGACGATGAACTCCTGGGACAGCTGCGGGTAACCGCCGCTCTTGCCGTCCGCGTCGGCCGGATCCGCGATGTTGGCCAGACCGACCTGGCTGTAGAGCGAGCCCATGAAGGTCTTGCTGGTCACGCTGTACAGCTCCGGGCCCAGCTCGTGGTAGTAGGTGAGCTTCTCGGCGCGCTGCGGCAGGTCCTTGACCAGCTTGGCGATGTCGTCCTTCATCCGGCCGGCGACGTCGGTCGCCTGGTCGGCGTGGCCGGTCAGCGTGCCCAGCTCGGCGATCTGCCGGTACGAGTCGTCCAGGGTGACCGCCGCGGGGGTGAGGTAGACCGGGATCTTCAGCTTGCCGAGCTGGTCGACGATCTTGTTGGTGTCGTTCGCGAGCACCACCAGGTCGGGGCCCTTACCGGCGATCGCCTCGGCGTTGGGCTGGAAGCCGGACAGGTCGCTCTTGGGCGCGTCGGCCGGATAGTTGGACTGGTCGTCGACCGCGCTCACCTGCGGGCCGGCGCCGATGGCGAAGAGCATCTCGGTGGCGGTGGGCGAGAGCGAGAGGATCTTCTCGGGGCGCTTGTCGAGCGTGAGCGAGCCGACCGTCACCGGGTAGCTGGCGGCCGCGGAGCTGCCGCTCGCGGTCGGCTCGTCGGCGGTCTTCTCCGCGCACGCGCCCAGGGCGAGTGCGGCGACCGCGAGGGTCGCGGCGAAGAGCCGGGGGGTACGTCTGAACATGGGACCTCCTGTCGGTCGAGGAGTGTGGTGCTTCGCCGACAGGGACTTTCGTACGCCCGCCCACGAGGCGCCCTTCCTCGAGAGCGCGTGTCGCGACCGATCCGCAGGCGACCTGGCTCGTCCCCGCCGTCAGGACGGGGCATCACAGTTGCGGGACAGCGCCGGTTTCGCACCGGCTTCGCTGCGGAGTGGTCGCTAAGACGGTAGCGCACCGCCTGGACGTGCCGGATCGATCAAGGGCCAATCGCCGCGTGTCGATCACCTTGGCCCCGGGAAGGTGGGGCGAGATGACCGACCGACGGCGATATGTCGCGCATCGCGGGGGTCAGAAACGGGTGGTGGGGCCCCGCAGGGGCGGAACGGGGCCCCATCCGATCAGGAGGCGCTGATGGTGACGTTGTCCACAGCCGCCTCCACGAGGCTGGCGCCGGAGGCGTCCGCCACCTCGATGAGGATGCGCACCGACTGGCCGGCGTACGGGGTGAGGTTGAGGTTCGCCACCGCCCAGCTGCCGTTGCGGTTGCTCGCCGCGCCGGCCTGGGTGAGCAGCGCCGTGGTGCCACCGTTGTGCACCACGCTCACCCGCAGGTAGTCCGCCGACGAGGCGTTCGAGCCGTGCGCCAGGTACCAGGCCAGCGAGAGGGTCAGCGTGCCGGTCGACGGCAGCGTCACCGCCGGGGACCGGGCGCTGGTCACCCCGCCGTCGACGTCGTGGTCACCCGCCGCCGAACCGGCGAGCCGACCGGTGACCAGGTCGTTGGCGCCGGCGTACGGGGTGAGCTGCTTGGCCCCGGAGGAGGTGGTCGCCTGGGCGGCACCCCGTTCCCAGGCCCCGAGGGTCGCGGTGTCGGTGCCGGACGGGTTGATGGTCCAGCCGGTCGCGGTCTCGAAGGTGTCCGACCAGACCGTGGTGCCGCCACCACCGCCGCAGTACTGCGCCTGCTTGCCGATCGCCCGGTACGGGCAGTCGGCGTACTCGCTGAGCATCAGCACCGCCTCCCGGTTGCGGGAGGTCTGTGCGGGGATCACCTCGTCGGGCGGGTAGAAACCACCGCCGCCGGACGATCCTGGATACATCTCGAAGGTGTACGCCCAGATGCCGTGGGTGGCCCACATCCAGTCGATGCTGTCCCCGTCGGTGATGTAGAGGTCGCTGGACTGCTCCGGGGTGTAGTTGTTGGTGGCCGCCATCTGCTGGCCGATGGTGGCGAAGGTGTTGTACTGGTCGGCGCTCATCCCCGGCCCGGTGTTCGCGGTCGTGTAGCCGTACGGCCAGAGCACCAGCTGCGAGTAGGTGTGGAAGTCGATGTTGGCCTTGATCTGCTGCGTTCCGCCGACGACCCGGCTGTTGACGAAGTTGCGCAGTGCCTGCGTCTCGGGCGCGGAGAACGCCGACGGTCCACGGTAGGTCTCGGACGAGGTGGAGCCGGACGAGCCGCCGCAGCAACCCCAGTTGTAGGACCAGTTGCGGTTCAGGTCGGTGCCGACGTTGGAGGAGCCGCTGTTGGGCTGCCGGTTCTTGCGCCAGGACCGGTACGACCCGGTGGCGATGTCGTACTCGCTACCGTCCGGGTTGACCGTCGGCACGATCCAGATCTCCCGGCCGTTGACGATGTTGGTGATCCGGGAGTCGGAGCCGTAGCTGTCGGTGAAGAGGTTGAGCAGGTAGATCGCCATCTCGACGGTCAGGTGCTCGCGGGCGTGCTGCTGGGCGTTGAAGAGGAGTTCCGGCTCGCTCTCGTCGGTGCCCACGTTGTCGGAGATCTTCACGGCCATCAGGTCGCGGCCCTCGTACGACGAACCAATGCTGATCTTGCGGGCGATCGCCGGATGGTCGGCGACGACCTGGTTCACGACGGCGGTCAGTTCCGCGTAGTCGTGGTAGTTGGAGTCGGCGGGCGGGAAGGCCAGTGTGCCCATCTCTCCGGCGCCGCGCTCGGCGTTCGGCGGCGGGGCGAGCGGTTCGAGTCGGAAGCCGAGCTTGCCGATCTCGGCGGCCTCACCCGCGGTGGCCGAGACGTGCAGCACGCCGTGTTCGGAGTAGTCGATGGCGGCCCCGGTGCGGGCCACCGCATTGCGGTCGGCGACGGTCCGGGGGCCGAGCACCCGGTAGCCGGCGGCGGCCGGCTCGGCGGTCCGGTCCGGCGCCGGCCGCGCGAAGACCGGCCCGGTGGCGACGGTGACGATTCCCAGCCCGGTGACGACGGCGAGCACCAGGACGCGGCGGAGAGGGATGGGCGTGCGGAGGGCCATGGACTACCTCCTCGAAGGGCGGGAGAACCCGCTCGGTGGAGGACACTTCACCACCTGTCACATGGTCATATCAATATCCGTCGCTGCCTCTTGCATCCCAGGCGGATCATCGCGGCGGCAATGATTTTCCATCCGTCGACATCTGGCGAAACTTCCTTCCGGCGGCGACACTGACCAGCAACGATGTCCCTCTCGACACCGCGGAGCCCCCATGGCCAGATCCCGTTTACGCACGGCCGCCCTCGCCGGCGTCACCGCGCTCGCCCTGCTCACCACCGTCGCACCCGCGGCAGCCGCCGCACCACTCACCGGCGGCCGACCGCCCGCAACCGCCCACGACGAGCAGATCACCTTCCAGGACTGGTCCGGGCCCGCCGACTGGCACCGGGGCAGCCGGGCCGGCACCCGCGTGGTGCCCGGCGCCCGATCGGGCGTCACGCTGGCCCGCCCGGCCGGCACCACCGAGTACGCCGACCCGCACACCGGCGTCACCCGCAGCTGGGAGTACGGCACCTGGACCTCCCCGGTGACCCGGGTCGGCTTCGACGCCACCGAGCTGATCGCGTCCTGGAACGCCGAGACCCCCGCCGGCACCTGGATCCAGGTGGAGATGCAGGGCAGCTACACCAGCGGTGACCAGACCCCGTGGTACGTCATGGGCCGCTGGGCGTCCGGCGACAGTGACATCAGGAGGACCAGCGTCAACCGGCAGGGCGACCCCTGGTCGACGATCTGGACCGACACCTTCAGCATCGACGACGCCGCCGTCGGGGTGCTGCTGCGGTCGTACCAGCTGCGACTGACCCTCTACCGGGCGCCCGGGCAGACCGCCGCGCCGGTGGTCCGGATGCTCGGCACGATGAGCTCGACCGTGCCGGACCGCTTCACCGTCACGCCGAGCGCCGGGCACATCGCCTGGGGCCGCGAGCTGCCGGTGCCGCGCTACTCGCAGAACGTGCACTCCGGGCACTACCCCGAGTACGACGGCGGTGGTGAGGCGTGGTGCTCCCCCACCTCGACCGAGATGGTGGTCGAGTACTGGGGACGCCGGCCGTCCGCGGCCGACACCTCCTGGGTGGACCCGACCTACCCCGACCCGACGGTCAACCACGCCGCCCGGATGACCTACGACTACACGTACGACGGCGCGGGCAACTGGCCGTTCAACACCGCGTACGCGGCCAGCTTCCCCGGCCTGGAGGGGCGGGTGACCCGACTGCACTCACTGGACGAGCTGGAGCGTTTCATCGCCGCAGGCATTCCGGTGGTGACCAGTCAGTCCTTCCTCGCCAGCGAGCTGGACGGGGCGAACTACGGCACCTCCGGGCACCTGTTCGTGGTGGTCGGCTTCACCGCCGACGGCGACGTGATCGTCAACGACCCGGCCTCGTCCAGCAACGACGTGGTGCGCAACGTCTACAAGCGTGCCCAGTTCGAGCAGATCTGGCTGCGGACCAAGCGGGTCAACGCCACCGGCGGCGTCTCCGGCGGCTCGGGCGGCGTCGCATACCTCATCAAGCCGACGAGCAAGCCCTGGCCGAAGGTCTCGGGCTCCACCAACTGGTAGAGCGTGGTTGATCATGAAGTTATTGCCCGGCCGATCGGCGTGTCGGAGCAATAACTTCATGATCAACGCGGGGGCTGGTCGGTGGGGGGTTGGTCGGTGGAGGGGGGCTGGTCGTCGCCGGCCAGGGCCGAGCGGAGGCGTTCCTTCTCCGCTCGGCGGCGCTCGGTCGCGCCGGCCATCTCCTCGGCCATCTCCTCCCGCCAGCCGCGCAGCAGGAAGAAGGAGAGCGCGGCCGAGAAGGCCAGCGCCAGGATCAGCTTCAGGAACACGCTCATGTCGATCAGCCAGAGGCCCGCCAGCACGGCGACGAACAGCCCGATCCGACCCAGCGTGTACTTGACCGCCGCGCTCACCCGCACCACTCCGTTCTCCGTCACCCGCCGGTGCCGGCGGAAGGTCGATCCGCCCGGCGGGCGGTCGGGGTCAGCCGGTCCGGCGGGCCAGCCAGCGGACGCCCGGGAACCAGACCGCCGCGTACGCCACGGTGAACGCCGCCGCCGCCAACGTTCCGGACAGCAGCGGCGGCAACCCGGCGCCCAGACCGGCGATCAGCAGCCCCGCGAACACCCCGACGGCGGCGGCGACCAGTGCCGCCACCACCCGGGCCGCGCCGAACTCCCAGGCCCGGAAATCGTCCCAGAACAGCCACGCCGGCAGGATCACCGCCAGCCAACCGTTGGTGTGCCCGAAGTCGCCGGCGCCCATCGAGGCGAACGCCCAGTCGAACAGCACGAGCGCCAGCGCACCGATGACCAGGCCGGCCAGGCACACCCCGAGCAGATCGCCGAGGGTACGGACGCGTCCCTCGGCGTCCCGTCGGGGGAAGCCGCCCTGCCGCTCCGGTCCTCGTTGCTCAGTCATCGACTGCGAGGGTACGTGGCGGTTCAGGCCCACACCTGCTGCGGCTCGGCGCGCCGCTCGGCCAGCGACGGGGCCTTGTCGTACTCCCGGACCACGTTGTAGCGGGTGTCCCGCTCGACCGGCTGGAAGCCGGCGTCCCAGATCAGGTGCAGCAGGTCGTCGCGGTGCATGGTGTTCGGGGTGCCGTACGAGTCGGCGTCGTGGGTGATCTTGTATTCGACCACCGAGCCGTCCAGGTCGTCCACGCCGAAGTTCAGCGAGAGCTGGGCCACCGAGAGCCCGTGCATCACCCAGAAGTTCTTCACGTGCGGCACGTTGTCGAAGAGCAGCCGGGAGACGGCGAACGTCTTCAACGACTCGGCCGGCGAGGCCATCGTGGTGCGCGCCTGGATCTTGTTACGGATCTTGCCGTCCGCCGAGTCCACGAAGTCGTGCTGGTATCGCAGCGGGATGAAGACCGCGAAGCCGTTGGTCTCGTCCTGCAGCTCGCGCAGCCGCAGCACGTGGTCGACCCGGTGCCGGGGCTCCTCGATGTGGCCGTACAACATGGTCGCCGGGGTCTTCATGCCCTTGCTGTGCGCCAGGGCGTGGATGCGCGACCAGTCCTCCCAGTGGCAGGCGTGGTCGACGATGTGCTGGCGGACCTCCCAGTCGAAGATCTCCGCGCCACCACCGGTCAGCGACTCCAGGCCGGCGTCCATCAGCTCGTCGAGGATCTCGTCGGCGCTCAGGCCGCTGATCTTCTCGAACCACTGCACCTCGGTCGCCGTGAAGCACTTGAGCTTGACGTTGGGCAGCGCCGCCTTCAGCTCACGCAGCACCTTCGGGTAGTAACGCCAGGGCAGCGTCGGGTGCAGGCCGTTGACGATGTGCAGCTCGGTGAGCTGCTCGTCCTCCATCTCCTTGGCCTTGCGGACCGCCTCGTCGATGCGCATCGTGTACGCGTCCTTCTCGCCCGGCTTGCGCTGGAACGAGCAGTACGCACAGGACGCCGAACAGACGTTGGTCAGGTTGAGGTGCCGGTTGACGTTGAACATCACCCGGTCGCCGTTGAGCTCGGTGCGCTTGTGGTGCGCCAGCCGCCCCAGCCAGGCCAGGTCGTCGCTGTCGTAGAGGGCGACCCCGTCCTCACGGGTCAGCCGCTCACCGGCGTACACCTTCGCTTCGAGCTCACGCTTGAGTCCGGCGTCCATGGCACGTCCCTTCCACCTGCGGTCCCGGTCGAGCGTACGTCGGGACGCCGACCGGCCCGGCGGCACGGTCGGCGACAGCGACCGACTTCACCAGACTCTCAGCCTCCCGTAACCCGGCGATGCATCGACATCACTGCCCGCGTGCGGTAAGACAGGGTGGGGCGGAACACACACTGGTACCGTCCCGACGGCCGCGCCACCGAGCGCGGCGACGGGCAGCGGGACGGGGAGCGGAATGGTCGACAGCGGGCGCGGGCGACGGCAGCGACGACGGAGCCCGGTGATCTCGCCGGTGCTGCGTCCGAAGCTCTGGGCCGCCCTGCTCGGCGCGATCGCCGCCGCCGTGCTCGCCACCCCCGCGTACGCCGAGCCCGGGGTGCCCACCACGGTGCCGGACACCGGCTCGCGCCCGGCGGTGGTCGGCGCGCTCCAACTGCCCGGTGGCGCACCCGTCGCCGGTGTCCCGGTCCCGCCGGTGATGAACGTCGGCAACGGCCCGCTGGCCGCCCAGATCGCCGCCGGCGAGACCCAGGTCGGCGCCCTCGGCGAGGCACTGCTGCTGAGCCAGCAGAAACGCGCGGACGCGCAGGCCCAGCTCGAGGCGGCCGGCAAGGCGCTGGCGACCGCGCAGGACGATCTCCTCCGGGCGCAGCAGGCGGCCGACGTCGCCGCCTCGGACGCGTTCAAGGCGGCCGCCGCGCTACCGCCCGGCGACCTGGCCGACGACATCCAGGGGTTGAGCCGGCTCCAGCGGATCGCCCGTGGCGAGAAGGTCGAGCGCGGCACCACCGGGGTGGCCGGGGAGCTTTCCCGGGCCCGCAGCGGCGAGCAGTCCGCCTACCAGGCGCACACCACGGCCAAGACCCAGCTCGACGCCGCCGAGGCGGAGTTCGCCGTCGGGGAGAAGGCGCTGCGCGCGGCCGAGGCCAGCCTCCTCAAGCTGCGCCGCGACAACGCCGCGCAGCTCATCGAGATCGAGCGCCAGCAGGAGGCCGCCGAGCAGCAGCTCGGTGCCGGCTACCTCGTCGGCCAGAACGTCAGCGGGATGGCGGCGCACCCGCGGGCGCTGGCCGCGGTCCGGTACGCCCTCGCCCAGCTCGGCGACCCGTACGAGTGGTCGGAGGAGGGGCCCGACACGTTCGACTGCTCCGGTCTGATGTGGGCGGCGTACCGGTCGCCCGGCGCCGACTACTTCCAGCTGCCCCGGGTCTCCCGGGACCAGTACGCCGCCACCCGCTCGCGGACGGTGCCGCAGACCGCGCTGCTCCCCGGCGACCTGCTCTTCTTCGCCTCCGGCAGCAGCTGGACCACGATCCACCACGTCGCCATGTACATCGGCAACGGCAAGATGGTGCAGGCGCCCACCACCGGCGACGTCGTCAAGGTCTCGGTCGTCCGCTGGTCCCGGCTGTACGCCGCCACCCGGGTGATCGGCGCGGTGCCGGCCCCGACCGTGCCGGTCCCGACGCCCAGCGCGCCGACCAGCCCGACGCCGACGCCCACCACGAAGCCGACACCCACCACCAAGCCCACGCCGACCACCAAGCCCACGCCGACCACCAAGCCCACGCCGACCACCAAGCCGACGCCGACCGGATCGGCCACCCCGACGCCCACCGGCACCCCGACCCCGACCCCGACCGGCAGCACCTCGCCGAGCACCTCGCCGAGCGAGACGCCGACGACGCCGCCACCGCCACCGACCAGTGCGCCGGCCACCTCGACCCCGGCCGGCTCGCCGTCGGCGAGCCGGAGCGGGGTGTCCAGCGACAGCCCGACCCCGAGCACGACGGGCAGCCCGAGCACCGGAAGCTGAGGCGCCACAATCGGCTCCGGCTGTCCGCTCGGGGCGATCTGTGGCACCGTGACATCCAGGCACATCCGGCCCGGTGTCACGGGTCCGGGTGCGAGCGTGGCACGGAGGGCGGAGATGGCCGAGCAGAGTGATCCGGCGGAGAAGGCCGCCCCCGTCGCGGTCGACCAGCCGGGACCGGGAACAACTGACCCGGCACCCAGCGCCGACACCGTCAGTGCCGCCGTCGAGACCCCCGCCGACGGTGACGTCGGTGCCGCCGACGATTCCGCCGGCACCGACGCTCCCGCCAGCTCCGCCGACGCGGACGGGGGGCAGCCGGCGCCCGATGAGGCTGACCCGGCCGCCGCTCCGGTACGCGCCCGCGCCAGTGTCGTCACCGCCGCCGCGGCGCCGGATGACCTCCCGGCCAGCGCGCCGGTGAGCGCGACCACCTACCGGGCGACCGGATCGGCCAACCCGACCGGCGGGTCTCTGCCCGGGCAGCGGGACGGCTCGAGCGCCCCGGCCCGGGCCAGCGCCACGGTGTCCGCCAACAGCCGCGTCACGGCCGGCGCGGTGGGCACCCCGGATTCCCGGCCAAGCGCTCCCGCCGTCTACCGCTCCGCTCCGGTGAGCCCCGAGCCGCCCCAACCGGCGCAGCCTCCGGAGCCCGTCCAGCCGCCCACGCCTCCGACCCCGGAGCCGACCCCCGCACCACCGGGCCCGACCCCGCCGCCCGAGCCCGAGCCAGCGCCGAGCCCTGGGCCGTACCCGCCCGGTCCGGTGCCGACCCCGCCACCGGGGCCCCGGCCCACGCCGCCACTGCCGCCCATCCCGGGCCCACCCACACCGCCGCCGGCTCCGGTGCCGCCGGTTCCGGGCCCACCCGCACCACCCGTTCCGGGCCCACCGGCACCGCCACCCGGCCCGCCGGTGCCCGGGCCACCCCCGCAGCCCGGCCCGATGCCGGCACCGCCCTTCCCGCCGCCGCCCGCGACGCCCGGCGGGCCGCCGGCCGTGCGAGCCACCGCGTCGGTCTCCGCGCCGCCGGCCAGCCCCACCGGGTGGGCCACCGCGTCGCCCGCCGATCCCGCCGGGCGCGGCTCCACGGCGGTCTACGGCTCGTCGTCCGGCCCGGGCGTGCGGGCCTCCGCGTCGCCGGCCGGTTGGTCGGCCTCAGCGGTTGCCGCGCAGCCCACCCAGGGCGGCGGTGGATGGACCGGGGCGCCGGTCTCGGCCCCGCCGGTGGTGCCCGCGCCGGCGCTGCCCAGTTGGCCGCCGTCCACCGCGGGCGGTGTCCCGTCGGGCGGAAACGACACCGGCGGCTCCCGGGGGTCCAACCCGGCGGGCGTGCCGGCTGGGCGGGGCGCGGCGGCCGCTCGCAGCGGGCGGTACGACGGCGGCTCCGATCTGGCCGGCACCGTCTACGGCGGCGGGGAGCAGCCCGGCTACACCACGATCGCGCTGCCGGCCAGCGCCGTGGAGAATTCCGGCTCCCTGACCGGGCACATCCTGGCTCAGGGCTGGGCCGACACCCCGGCCGAACGGTCTTCCAGCACCGCCCGGGTGGTGATCGTCCTGGCCGCCGCACTGGGGCTGCTGGTGGCGATCAGCGTGCTGGTGGTCCTGCTCGCCAACGACGCCCTGGACGGCCTGGTGGGCAACGTGCTCAACGGCTGAGCCGACGATCGGGTCGATGGTGAGTCCGCCCACTACGGTCGGGCAACCGGCTGGCGGCTCCGCCGGACCGCCGTACACTGGTCGAGATCACTGACCCGGCGCGCGTGATGCGCGCCCATGGGCGATCTTGCGGGCGATCCGGCGGCACAGCCGCGGCAGGCCATCGCGAAGATGCGCCCCGCTCGAAAGGCATTTGTTGACCACCTCTGCTGACCCCAGCATCGTTCCGTCCGTTTTCGATTCCGCCCCGGCGGCGGTCGACGCCGCCCTGGAGACGCCCGACGCCGCCCCGACGGAGGTCGCCGAGCCCGTCGACTTCGCCGCGCTCGGCCTGCCCGAGCCGCTGGTCCGCGCACTGGCGCGGCAGGGCATCACCACCCCGTTCGAGATCCAGCGGGCCACCGTTCCGGACGCGCTCGCCGGCCGGGACGTGCTCGGCCGCGGGCAGACCGGGTCGGGCAAGACGCTCGCGTTCGGCCTGCCCCTGCTGGCCCGGGTCGCCGCCGGCCAGCCGGCCCGGCCGATGCGGCCGCGCGCCCTGGTCCTGGTCCCGACCCGGGAGTTGGCCATGCAGGTCAACGACGCCCTGCTGCCGCTGGGCAAGGCGATCAACGTGTTCCTGAAGACCGCCGTCGGCGGAGTGCCGTACGACCGTCAGATCGACGCGCTGCGGCGCGGCGTGGAGATCATCGTGGCGACCCCGGGCCGGCTCGGCGACCTGATCGAGCGGGGCATCTGCCAGCTCGACGACGTCGAGGTGACGGTGCTCGACGAGGCCGACCAGATGGCCGACATGGGCTTCCTGCCCGAGGTGACCGAACTGCTGGCGAAGACGCCCGCGAACGGTCAGCGGCTGCTCTTCTCGGCCACCCTGGACGGCGACGTCGACGCGCTGGTCAAGCGGTTCATGACCGATCCGGTGACGCATTCCACCGCGCCGTCCACCGCCTCGGTGTCCACCATGGACCACCACATGCTGCTGATCCCGCCGCACGAGAAGTTCCCGGTGACGGCCTCGATCGCCGCCCGGGACGGCCGGACCATGGTCTTCGCCCGGACCCAGCTCGGCGTCGACCGACTGGTCGAGCAGCTCGCCGCTGTCGGCGTACGGGCCGGTGGCCTGCACGGCGGCAAGACCCAGCGGATGCGCACCAAGACGCTGGCCGAGTTCCGCGAGGGCCGGATGAACGTGCTGGTCGCCACCGACGTGGCGGCTCGGGGCATCCACGTCGACGGGGTCACCCTGGTGCTGCACGTCGACCCGCCGAAGGACCCCAAGGACTACCTGCACCGCGCCGGGCGCACCGCCCGTGCCGGCGAGTCGGGCGCGGTCGCCACGCTGGTGCTGCCCAAGCAGCGCCGTACCACCCTGGCGATGCTCGAGAAGGCTGGCGTCGCGCCGGCCGAGAGCCGGGTCCGCCTCGGGGACCCGGCGCTTGCCGAGCTGATCGGCGCCCGTGAGCCCAGCGGCGTCCCGGTCCGCGTGGAGGCGGAGCCCCGGGGCTACGGTGACCGCTCCGGCGGCCCCCGCCGGTTCGGTGACCGGCCGGGCGGCGACCGCCGCTACGGCGACCGTCCCCAGGGTGAGCGCCGCTACGGCGACCGCCCGACCGGCGAGCGCCGCTTCGGCGACCGCCCGCAGGGTGAGCGGCGCTACGGCGACCGTCCGCAAGGCGACCGGCAGTACGGCGACCGCCCGACCGGTGAGCGGCGCTACAGCGACCGCCCCCAGGGCGACCGGCAGTACGGCGACCGGCCGACCGGTGAGCGGCGCTTCGGCGACCGCCCCCAGGGCGACCGGCAGTACGGCGACCGCCCGACCGGCGAGCGCCGGTACGCCGATCGGGATGCCCGGGGTTACGGCGACCGGCCGCAGGGTGAGCGCCGTTTCGGCGACCGCCCGCAGTTCGGCGACCGGGACGGCCGGGGCGACCGCCCGACCGGCGAGCGGCGCTACGGCGACCGCCCGCAGGGCGAGCGGCGCTACGGGGACCGGGACGAGCGCGCCTCCGGCGACCGCCGTTTCGGCGACCGGCAGCAGGGCGAGCGGCCCGCCGACGAGCGCCGGTTCGGGGACCGACCGGCCGGGGAGCGGCGCTTCGCGGACCGGGACGCTCGGGGTGGTTTCCGCCCGGAGAGCCGCGGTCAGGGCGACCGGCAGCGCGACGACCGGCAGCGCGATGACCGGCGTGGCTTCGGCGGGCGCCCGCCGGCCCGTACCCACTGATCCACTGATTCACTGAACGCCGCCGCGGAGCCCACGCTCCGCGGCGGCGTTCGCGCATGCCCTGCCGATGTCGGCTCGGTCGCGTAACGTCCGGCTCATGCCGACCATGCCGAAGTCGATCTTCTGGTCCCGGACGGACACCGCCGGCAGTGAGCAGGTCGTGCTCGACGACGGGCACGGGTTGGCGGCCCGGGGCACCCTGCTCGCCGTGGACCCGATCCCCTGGACCGTCCGCTACCAGCTGACCACCGCACCTGACTGGAGCACCAGCCGGGTCGAGGTCGAGGCGGAGGGGTCGGGCTGGCTGCGCAGAGTCACGCTGGAACGGGCCGCGGACCGGTGGCGGGTGACGACCGCCGAGCAGGGCAACCTGGACGCGGCACTCGTCGCGGCCGGTCATCCCCCGGCCGGTCTGCCGGGCACCGACGACCCGGATCGGCTGGCCGACGCGCTCGACGTGGACCTGAGCGGGTCCCCGCTGTTCAACACCCTCCCGGTCCATCGGCTCGGGCTGGCCGCTCAGCCGGCCGACCTGCCGCACCGGATCACCGCGGCGTGGGTGCTGCTGCCCGGTCTGGAGGTGGTGGCGGCCGAGCAGATCTACACCGGGCTCGGGCCGGGCCGGGTGCGGTTCGCCAGCGGCACCTTCACCGCCGACATCGATCTGGACGCCGACGGGTACGTGGTGCGCTACCCCGGGCTCGCCGAACGGATCGACCCGCGCTGAGTGCGCCGGGCTCAGGCGGGCCGGGTTCAGGCGAGCTGGGCTCAGGCGGGCCAGGCGCCACTGGTCAGGAAGCGGTCGATGGTGGCCGCGTGCGGTGCGAGGTCGTGGCCCTTCGCGGCCACCCAGTCGTCGGAGTAGTAGGTGTCGGCGTACCGGTCGCCGGCGTCACAGATCAGGGTGACCACGGAGCCGGTCCGGCCCTCGGCGAGCATCCCGGCGATGAGGCCGAACGCCCCCCACAGGTTGGTGCCGGTGGAGCCACCCACCCGGCGACCGAGCACCGCCGAGCCGGCCCGCATGGCGGCCAACGACGCCGCGTCCGGCACCTGGACCATCCGGTCCACCACCGCGGGCAGGAAGGACGCCTCCACGGTGGGACGGCCGATCCCCTCGATCCGGGATCCCTTCCCGGTACGCACGGACCAGTCGGCGGCCAGCCAGGCCGGATAGAACGCGGAGTTCTCCGGGTCCACCACGCAGAGCTTGGTGGCCAGCCGGCGGTACCGGACGTACCGGCCGATTGTCGCGCTGGTGCCCCCGGTGCCGGCGCCCACCACGACCCAGGCCGGGATCGGGTGCCGCTCCAGTCTCAGCTGTGCGTAGATCGACTCGGCGATGTTGTTGTTGCCCCGCCAGTCGGTGGCCCGCTCGGCGTAGGTGAACTGGTCCATGAAGTGACCGCCGGAATCCTCGGCCAGCCAGCGGGCCTCGACCACCACGCTCGCCGGGTCGTCCACCAGGTGGCAACGGCCGCCCTGGAACTCGATCTGCGCGATCTTCTCCGGCGAGGTGGAGGCGGGCATCACCGCGATGAACGGCAGCCCGAGCATCCGGGCGAAGTACGCCTCGGAGACCGCCGTGGAGCCGGACGACGCCTCGACGATCGTGGTGCGCGGCCCGATCCAGCCGTTGCAGAGCCCGTAGAGAAAGAGCGAGCGGGCCAGCCGGTGCTTCAGTGAGCCGGTCGGGTGCACCGACTCGTCCTTGAGGTAGAGGTCGATCCCCCACTCCCGCGGCAGCGGGAACGGCAGCAGGTGAGTGTCGGCCGAGCGGTTCGCGTCCGCCTCGACGGCGGCGATCGCCTCGGTCACCCAGGTCCGGCTGGCCTCGTCGCACCGGTCGAGATGAGTCACGTCGGCAAAGTAGCAAGCGGTCCTGAGGAGGTCAGCGCCGGTCCGCCGACGTGACCCGGCGGAGCTGACGGCGCTGGCCGGCCCGGCCGACCGCCCGGACCAGCGGGGTCAGCCCGATGGCCAGTCGAGGCAGGGCGTCCAGCAGCCGGACCTGCGCTCCCCGCCAACGGGGCAGGCTGACCACCGGGCGCGGCCGGCGGGCCAGTCGGGCCGCCCGGGCGGCCACCCGCTGCGGGGTCAGCATGGAACCGGTGAACGACGCCAGCGCACCGGGGTCGTCCAGCCGGTCGTGCAGCATCGGGGTCCAGATGCCGTCCGGGCAGAGGCAGGAGACGTGTACCTGCCGATATCCGGCCATCCGCAGGTCGGACAGGGTGCCGAGGCTGAACGCCAGCAGCGCGTGCTTACTGGCCGCGTACACCGTCTCGCCGGGCGCGGCGACCAGCCCGGCCAGCGAGACGACGTTCAGCACGTGGCCGTGCCCCTGCCCGCGCATCACCCCGAGCGCGGCGAGGGTGCCGTTCATCGCGCCGAGCGCGTTCACGTCGAGCACCCGACGGCGGGTCCGTCCGTCGTGCTCCCAGGCGGGGCCGGTGACCAGGATGCCGGCGTTGTTGACCCAGAGGCCGAGGCCACCCCGGCTGGCTGCCGTCGCGGCGATCTCGGCGCAGGCTGCCTCGTCCCGGACATCCAGCGCGGCGGACCAGCCGCCGAGCGGCGCGGCCGCGACGGCGACCGCAGCCGGGTCGACGTCGGTGAGCAGCACCGACCAACCGTCGGCGTGCAGCGCGGCGGCAATGGCGCGGCCCAGGCCGCCGGCGGCCCCGGTCACCACGGCCGCTCCACGTCCCAGCGGGGTCATCGGCGCACGCTACCGCCGTCCGCCGGTACGGCACCAGGGCCGACCGGCCCTCGGCCGCGGCGGGTACGGCGCCGATCGGCCCTCGGCAGCGGCCGGTACGGCGCGGGGGCGGTCTCCTTTGCTCTGCTTCAGCGGACGCACCACAGAACGGCCCGCACTGGTGCGTGGGTGTAAGCAGAGCAAAGGACGCACATGAGGAGTGGTCGCCGATCCCCCTGGCGCTCGGGTGCGAGGCCGGGCCCCACCGCCGCGGTGTCAGGCGGCCGGTGGGCCGACCGACTGGGGGCGGTTCTCCCATTTGGTGGAGAGTGCGATCGCGGTACGGGTGGAGGCGACCCCGGGCGTCCGGTTCAGCCGCACGATCAGCTGCTCCAGCTCGGCGATCGTGCCGACCCGCGCCTTGAGCAGGAAGGACTCCACCCCCGCCATGAAGTAGCAGGACTCGATCTCGGGCAGCACCCGGAGCGACTCGAGCATGTCGTCGCTGTCCGCGCCGGAGTCCTCGACGATGCCGATCAGCGCGGTGACACCCAGCCCGATCGCCTCCGGCTCCACGTCCGCGCGGTAGCCGCGGATCACGCCGCTGTTCTCCAGCTTGCCGACCCGCTCGTGCACGGCCGGGGCAGAGAGGCCAACCTGCCGGGCGAGCTCGGCGTACGAGAGGCGGGCGTTTCCACGCAGCAGGTCGACGAGGCTCAGGTCGATGGCGTCCACGGAGAGTGACCTTATCCCGTTGGGCGTAACGCGACGCCTTCGGTATCCGTTGCACACAGCAGTGAGTAACTGTTCACAAACAGACGGTCAGGGCAGGGGTTGCACCAGTACCATTTACTAACTTCCCACTCAGTGCATTTTTCGCGTTTGGCGGACAGGCCAGGTCCCTGGTGCTGTAATTACCATACGTCCCTCATGACGGCTCTGGGCTCGCACCAGCCGGGGGCAGTGTGTTCAGCCAGGGGCTTCGTCGACGCGAGGAGGGGGCTGTGGACACTGGAGATCGCCTGCTGACACCGGGTGAGGTCGCCGCGCTGTTTCGGGTGGACCCGAAGACTGTGACGAGATGGGCGGCGGCCGGCCGGATAGGAAGCATCCGGACTCCAGGCGGGCATCGCCGGTTTCGGGAATCCGAGGTGCGAGCCCTGCTTGAGGGGGAGGGCATGCTGGACGAGGTGGACGAGGTCGGAAAGCCACGCAACGTGGGCCCGGCCGCCTCTACCGGGCCGGGTCCGGCCAACGCCGGCATGTACTGAACTGGTGCGGACAACGCTACGCGGACCGGGCAGCAGTCCGGTCCGCGTCCCGCTACGGTCACCCGTCGTACGCGTGACCGGGCGGGGTTGAGCAGACAGGCTCAGCTTCGGGCCGCCCCGAGCTGGCCGGACCACCGTCGGAACAGGGTGTGCGGGACGCCGAGCGCGTCCAGCACTTTGCCGGCCACGAAGTCGACCAACTGCTGCGCGCTGGCCGCCGCACCCGCGCCGTAGAAGCCGGGGCTGGCCGGCAGCACCACCGCGCCGGCGTCGTGCAACGCGATCAGGTGCTCAAGGTGACTGCGGGTCACCGGCGTCTCCCGAGGTGCCACCACCACCGGCCGGCGCTCCTTGAGGTTGACCTCGGCGGCACGCTGCAACAGGTCCTTGGAGAGCCCGATGGCGACCCCCGCGCACGCCGCCGTGCTGGCCGGCACCACCGCCATTCCGCGTACCCGGTAGGAACCGCTGCTCGGACCGGCCGCCAGGTCTCCCGCCGGCCAGTGCCGCACGTCCGCGCCGGTCACGTCCCGGCCGAGCCAGGCGGCGAGGTCCTCGGCCCAGTGCGCGTCGCGGAACGGCCGGCCGGTCTCGTCGAGCAGCGTGAGCCGCGCCGCCCGGGAGACGATCAGGTCCACCGGTTCGCCCGCGTCGAGCAGCCCGCCGAGCACGGCCGCCGCGTACGGCGTACCGGAGGCCCCGGAGACACCGACCACCCATGGTTCCCGCATGCCCCCAGCCTGCCTGGTGGGGTTCGTGCGCTGGTGGGCACCCCCGGGATCGGCCTCCGGGTGGCTCGCCCGAGATGTCCGGGCGGGCGCCTGCGTGTCCCGCGGACCTGGCATGCTGCCGGTGGCCATTCGCACCGGCAGCAGATCGCACAGGAGGCATCGGTGACGACCGGCGAGGTCCTCTGGACGCTGCGCGCCGAATGTCCGATCCCGGCCCGGCTCTCGCCGCACGCCGACCGGGTGCACGAGTGGCTGCTCCGCCTGTTGCCCGAGCTGGGCCTGCCGCTGGACGACGCCGCGCTGCGCCGGCTGAGCCGGGGAGCCTTCGCCCGGTACGCCGGCCGGCTCTACCCGGACGCCACCGAGGCCGACCTGCGGAGCCTGACCGCGCTGTTCACCTGGTTCTTCCTGGTCGACGACGCCTGCGACGGGCCGGGCCGGCTCGCTCCGGAGCAGATCCGCGCGCTGCGCAACGGCACCTTGGCGCTGCTGCACGACGGTCCCCGGGCACGACACGCCGGGTTGACCGGTCCGCTGCGGCGGCTGCTGGTGCTGGCCTGGCGGGAGCCGCGCCGCCGGATGCCGGCCCGGTGGCGGCTGCGCTTCGCCGACGCGGTGGCCCAGCACCTCGACGGGACCCGGCGGGAGGCGGCCAACAAGGAGGCGGGTCGCCGACCCGGCGTCATCGAGTACGTCGAGCTGCGGCGGGCCACGTCGGCGGCGGACGTGTCGTACCCGCTGGTGGAGTTCGTCACCGGCCGGCCGCTGCCCGACCCGGTCTACCACCACCCGCTGCTGCGCCGGGTCGCCCGCACCGGCAACGACCTGCTCTCCTGGTACAACGACCTCGCATCGCTGGACCGGGACCGGGCCACCGCGGGCGGGCACAACCTGGTGCTTGCCATGCAGGACGAGCAGGGCCTGTCGCCGGCGGAGGCGGTGGACCGGGTGGCCGAGCGCTGGCGGGAGTCGATGCGGCGCTTCGTCGCGCTGCGTGCCACGGTGCCGTCGTTCGGCCCGGCGCTGGACGAGGCGGTCACCGACCACCTCGACGGGGTCGCGTACGCGGTGCGCGGCACCATCGACTGGACGCTGGAGAGCGCCCGCTACCCCACCAGCGCCTAGGGCCGAAGGTCGAGCCGGATCACCAGGTCGAGCAGGGCGAAGGCGAACAGCGCGATGCCGACGAAGCCGTTCGCGGTGAAGAACGCCCGGTTGACCTTGCTCAGGTCGGTCGGGGTGACCACCAGGTGCTGGTAGGCGAACGCGACCGCGGTGAGCGCCAGGCCGACCCACCAGAGCCAGCCGAACCCGACCACCGCCCCGAACCAGACGAAGAGCCCGAACGTCACCACGTGCGCCACGGTGGAGGCGTGCAGCGCGAAGCGCCGGCCGTACCGGGCGGGCACGCTGTGCACCCCGATCCGCCGGTCCACCGCGTCGTCCTGGCAGGCGTAGATCAGGTCGAAGCCACCGATCCACAGCCCGACCGCCGCGCCGAGCAGCCAGGCCGGCCAGGAGCCGTCCAGGGTGCCGGTGACGGCCAGCCAGGCGCCGACCGGGCCGACCGCCTGGGCGACCGCGAGGATCGCGTGCGGCCAGTTGGTGAACCGCTTGCCGTACGGGTAGACCACCAGCGGCACCACGGCGAGCGGCGCCAGCACCAGGCAGAGCGGGTTGAGCAGAGCGGCGGCGGAGAGGAAGACCACCAGCGCGACGACCGCGCCGGTCCAGGCCGTGCGCACGCTCACCGCGCCGGTGACCAGCTCCCGCGCGGCGGTACGCGGGTTCCGCGCGTCGATCCGCCGGTCGAGGATCCGGTTGGCGGCCATCGCGAACGTCCGCGCCCCGACCATCGCCACGGTGATCAGCAGCAGGTCCACCCAGCGCACCCGGCCGCCGTTGACCTGCATCGCGGTCAGCGCCGACAGGTACGCGAACGGCAGCGCGAAGACCGAGTGTTCGATGGCGACGAGTTTGAGGAACGACTTGATTCGGCCCGGCCGTTCGGCCGGCGCGTCGAGGACCGCCATCAGATGCCGTACTCCTTCCAGCGCTTGTCGACCAGGGCGGTGACCTCCGGCGACATGCTCATCTCCTCCGGCCAACCGCGGGTGTAACCCTCGGTGGGGAGCTTGCGGGTCGCGTCAACGCCCACCTTGCCGCCCCAGAACTGCTGGTACGACGAGTGGTCGAGGTGATCGACCGGGCCCTCGGTGAGCAGCAGGTCGCGCGCGTAGTCGACGTTGCCGAAGGCGCGGAAGGCGACCTCGTTGTAGTCGTGCACGTCGCAGTCCTCGTCGACGATCACGATCAGCTTGGTCAGCGACATCAGGTGCGCGCCCCAGATCGCGTTCATCACCTTCTGCGCGTGCTTCGGGTAGCGCTTGCGGATCGACACGATCGCGCAGTTGTGGAAGACGCCGGCGGCCGGCAGGTCGTAGTCCACGATGTCCGGGATCAGCAGCTTGAGCAGCGGCTGGAAGATCCGCTCGGTGGCCTTGCCGAGGGCGTGGTCCTCCTGCGGCGGCTTGGAGGTGACGATCGAGTGGTAGACCGGCTTGCGCTGCATGGTCATCGCCTCGATGTGCAGCACCGGGAACGGCTCGACCGGCGTGTAGAAGCCGGTGTGGTCGCCGAACGGGCCCTCGGGCAGCCGCTCGCCCGGCTCCAGGTAGCCCTCCAGCACGATCTGCGCGTGGGCCGGCACCTGCAGCGGCACGGTGAGGCAGTCGACCATCTCCACCCGCTCGCCGCGCAGGAACCCGGCGAACAGGTACTCGTCGATGTCGCCGGGCAGCGGCGCGCTGGCCGCGTACGAGACGACCGGGTCGCAGCCGATCGCGACCGCGACCGGCAGGCGCTGCCCGAGCCGCTCGGCGACCGCGTGGTGGGCGGTGGAGTCCTTGTGGATCTGCCAGTGCATGCCCAGGGTGTTGCGGCCGTGCTGCTGGAGCCGGTACAGCCCGAGGTTGCGCTTGCCGGTCTCCGGGTGCTTGGTGTGGGTGAGGCCGTAGTTGTGGAAGATCCCGCCGTCGCCGGGCCACACCTGGAGCCCGGGCAGCCGGTTCAGGTCGACGTCCTCACCCCGGTAGACGACCTCCTGGCAGGGCGCGGTCTTCACCTTGCGCGGCGGCACCGACTTGAGCTGCATGACCTTGCCCAGGCCCTCGCGGATGCCGGACCAGCCCACCGGCAGCTCCGGCTTGATCAGCGCGCCGATCCGGGCCCCGATCTCGTCCAGCGAGTCGACGCCGAGCGCCATGGCCATCCGCTTCTCGGTGCCGAACAGGTTGATCGCCACCGGCATCTCGCCCCGGGTGGGGCGCTCGAACAGCAGCGCCGGTCCGCCGGCCCGGACCGTGCGGGTGACCACCTCGCTGATCTCCAGGGTCGGGTCGACCGGGACGTCGACCCGGCGCAGTTCGCCCGCGCGCTCCAGGGCCGCGAGGAAGTCCTTGAGGTCGGTGTACGGGAAGCCACGAGCCGCCATGCCCGCCAGTCTCCCGCACCGCGTCCCGCGCGGACGAAGCCGGGTGCTGTGACGCTCGCAATGGCCCGGGACCGGTCCCGACGCGCGCCTAGATCCACTCGACTTCCGGGAAGTCGGGGTGTCCCGCAGCGTTCGACAGACCGACTTCCCAGACGTCGTGTTGATCAACGGGCGCGGACGGCGGGTGGCGGCTCAGGCGGCGGGCGTCCAGGCATGGGCGGCCAACGGCGGGTCGAGCGGCGCGCGGGTGAGCCGGTTGGCGAAGGCGGAGATGGTGTACGCACCGACGCCGAGCACCACGTCCAACGCGTGCCGTGGTTGGTAGCCGGCGGAGAGGAAGTCGTCCAACTCGTCGTCGGGCACCGCGCCCCGGTGGTCGAGCACGGCCAGCGTGAATCGGCGCAGTGCCTCCAGCCGTGGCTCGGCCAGCGCCGTGCGGGCGCGCAGCGCGGTGATCAGCTCGGTGCTCGCGCCGAGCTGGGTGAGCTTGCCGGTGTGCAGGGAGACGCAGACGTGGCACTCGTGGGTGGTCGAGACGGTCAGGATGACCACCTCCCGCTCCAAGGGTGTGAGGGCGGTCTGTTCGAAGCCCGCGCTCGCGGTGAAGAAGCCGGCGAGCAGTTGTGGCGACCCGGCCATCAGCCCCACCGGGGTCGGCAGCCAGCCGAGGCGGCGGCGTACTCCCTCGACGGTCGGGCGGGCGGCGGCGGGCGCGGTGTCGACGGTGTGGGCGGTGAAGACGGACATGGTTACCTGCTCTCGCAGCGTGGGTGTCGGCGACGCGTCCGGTAGGATGGTCAACGTGGTTGACGAAATAGTAAACGAGGTTGTCGAAGATGGCAACGGCTGATCCGGGACGGCCGGGCTTCCTGCTGCCCCTGCTGCTGTTGGCCGGCTTCCGTACGCTCATCGACGACCTGCACGCCGAGTTGGCCCGCGAGGGGCATCCGGAGCTGCGACCACTGCATGGGTTCGTGCTCCAGGCCGTCGGCCCCGACGGCACCACCGCCAGCGAGCTGGGGCAGCGGCTGGGCGTCTCGAAGCAGGCGGCCGGCAAGACGGTGGACCGGCTGGTCGCCCTCGGCTACCTGGAGCGGGCCGACGACCCGCGGGACGCCCGGCGCAAGCTGGTCCGGATGACCGAGCGCGGGCACGACGGGTTACGACGCTCGGCGGTCATCTTCGACCAGCTCCGGCAGCGATGGGCGGACACGCTCGGCCCGGAGCGGGTCACCGCCATTGAGGACGACCTGCGCAGCGTCACCCCCGCGAACTGGTTCCGCCTCGACGTGCCCGGCTGGTTCGGCGCCTGACCGCGGGAAATGTCACCGGCTCTGGCGCCCCGACCCCGCGGGGGCGGAGCCTGAGGGCATGTCGGACGCGTACATCGTCGGGGACCCGGACGGACTCTCACCCCTGTTGGCCGAGCTGCGCGACGCGGTCGCCCGGGAGCTGCACGCGCAGCTCGCGCTGCGCGCGGAACGCATCGAACTGGCCGACGTGCCGGAGGTGGCCTACCAGGTCACCCTGCGAATCGACGAGCTGCTCAGTCGAGGCCGCCGTACGAGTGCAGGCCGGTGAAGAAGATGTTCACGCCGAACAGGTTCATCAGCATGGTGAGGAAGCCGAGCACCGCCAGCCAGGTGGCCACGTTGCGCTTGACGCTGGGCGTGGCCCGGGCGTGCAGGTAGCCCGCGTACACCACCCAGGAGATGAACGCCCAGGTCTCCTTCGGGTCCCAGCCCCACGGCCGTCCCCAGGCCGCCTCGGCCCAGACCGCCCCGGCGATCACCGCGAAGGTGAAGATCGGGAAGGCGAAGGCATGCAGCGCGAAGGTCAGCCGCTCCAGGCTGACCGCACCCGGCAGACGCTTGGCCAGGGTGTACGGGAAGCTCCGCTTGCCCTGCTCGTACCCGGCGCGCATCAGGTAGCCGACCGCCGGCACCACGCCGAGCAGGAAGATGCCCGACGAGAAGACGATCGTCGAGACGTGGATGACGAACCAGTACGAGTTGAGCGCCGGCACCAGCGGCACGATCGGCACGTACAGCACCAGCTCGGCGGTGGCCACCAGCAGCACCATCACCAGGGTGAGGAACAGCCCGAGCTTGCGCAGCGACGGGCGCTTCCAGAGCACCACCAGCCAGGCCGCGACCCCGATGAACGTCACCGTGAGCACGAACTCGTACATGTTGCCCCAGGGCATCCGGTCGGCCGCGAGGCCCCGCGTGACCAGCGCCGCCAGGTGCAGCGCGGCCGCGAGCCCGGTGGCCCCGACCGCGATCAGTCCGGCGATCCGGGCACGCCGCGCCGAGCGGTCCACCACGGCCGACGGCGGGACCGGCGCGGGCGACGCGGGTACGCCGCCGCCCCCGACGCCGGCGCCCACCAGCTCGCGGGCGGGAGCCGCGGCGACCCGGGCGCGAGTGTTGCCGAGTGCGTACTCCACGGCATGGCAGATCATCGCGACCAGGTACGCCAGGATCGCGAAGGTCACCAGATTGTCGGAGAGTGCGGACATCACTCGGTCCCTTCTCGCACGCCGGCCCGGTCACTGGAGTCAGCACCCGTGCCCGGTCGCTCATCACCGCGGACCGCGGCGACGAGCTGGGCGAACTCGTCGGCGAACCCTGGATAGTCGGTGCGCGGCAACCCGCCGACCTCCATCAAACTACTACCGCCCGTCGGAGATCCTTCCGCGGGGTCGGCCGGCATCACCCGGAAGAACACCCGGCGGCGCCGCCCGAACAGCGACCCCATCAGCCCCACCAGCAGGAAACCGCAGCTGATCAGCAGCATCGTCGAGCCGGGGTCGTGCCGCACGGAGAGGGTCACGTACCGCTCGGTGCCCAGGAACTCGACCTTGCTGCCGTCGTCCAACGTCCAGGTCTCGCCCTTGCGGAGCAGCTTGGTGCCGACCTCCTTGACCTTGCCGGTCCGCACCTGCCGCTGGTCGAGCTGGTAGATCGAGCCGGGGATGCCGGCGTCCAGGCCGAGGTTGCCCCGGTAGGCGACCAGGTTGAGCGCCGGGTTGCGCTCGGTCGGGTACTCCGAGCGGGCGAACGGTGCCTGCTGCGGGGCCGTGGGCAGGTAGATGCCGGTGAACGCCATCTGCTCGTCCGGCGCGCGCTGCCCGGTCCGCGGGTCGACGTTCGCGTCCGGGAAGGCCGCCAGCCCCTCGCCGGTCAGGCCCATGTCGCCGGTGGTCAGGAACGGCTCGTCGCTGACCTGGGAGCGGCCGAACCGGTCGGTGTAGCGGATGACCGGGGCGTACCCGTGGCCCAGCAGGTAGACGTTCGCGTCGTTCAACCGCAGTGGTGAGTTCACCGAGAAGTCCGCGCTGCGGGTCGGCTCGTCGGGGCCGTCGACGGTCACCCGGGCGTTGAAGAACTCCGGCTGGCCGGAGGCCAGGAACCGGGCCTGGAAGTCGTCCAGCCGCAGGCAGAAGCGGGGCAGGTCCTCGCTGTCGACCCGAGGGCCGAGCTTCGTCTCGGCGTACTGCTGCCGGGTGTTGCAGAAGGCGTTGTCCGTGCCCGCCACCAGCAGCCGGTTGCCGCTCCAGCCGTACCACGAGCCGAGCGCGACGCCGATCAGCACGGCGATCAGCGAGGTGTGGAACAGCAGGTTGCCGGTCTCCTTGAGATAGCCCTTCTCGGCGGAGACCTCGTCGCCGCGCACCTCCACCCGCCACCGCCGCTTGCGCAGCACCTCGGCGATGGCCGCCGCGCCACCCGCCGGGGCGGGCAGCAGCGCGTGCTGCGGCAACCGCTTCATCCGCTTCGGCACGGCCGGCGGCCGGGACCGCAGCGCCCGGACGTGGTCGCGCAGGCGGGGCGTGATGCAGCCGATCAGCGAGGTGAACAGCAGCAGGTAGATCGCGGAGAACCAGACCGAGCCGAAGACCTCGAACGCGCCGATCCGGTCCAGCCGGGGGGCCAGATCCGGGTGGTCGGTAAAGTACTGGTTGACCTTCTCCGGGCTGATCCCGCGCTGCGGCAGCACCGAGCCGGGGATGGCGGCGACCGCGAGCAGGAAGAGCAGGATCAGCGCCGTACGCATGCTGGTCAACTGCCGCCACGAGTTGCGCAGCAGCGCCAGCAGCCGGTTGGGGCGGCGCCGGGGCGCCGGGGCCGCGGTCTCCGGCCGGTCGTCCACGACCGTCATCAGATGCTCACCTCGCCCACCCCGACGGTGGTCTGCAACCAGATCACGAAGCTCTGCCATCCGCCGGTGACCAGCGCCAGGCCGATCAGGATGAGCAGGGCGCCGCCGACCCGGGTGACCCAGCGGCTGTTGCGCCGGACGGCGCGGAAGACCCCGAGCAGGCGCTGGAAACCCAGCCCGAAGACGACGAACGGTATCCCCAGCCCGAGGCAGTACGCCACGGCGAGCACCACGGCGCGGTCGCTCTGCCCGCTCGCGGTGGCCATGCCCATCACCGCGCCGAGCGTGGGGCCGGTGCAGGGCACCCAGCTGAGCGCGAAGACCGCGCCGAAGACCGGTGCGCCGAGCAGCCCTGCGGACGGCAGCCGGGAGATCCGGAACTCCCGTTGCAGGGCCGGGATCATCCCGAGGTAGCCCAGCCCGAGCACGATGATCAGCACGCCGATCACGATCTCCAGCTGGCGCTCGTAGTCGAAGAAGACCCGACCGATGCTCGCGAACAGGATCGCGGTGGCCACGAAGACGACGGTGAAGCCGGCGATGAAGAGCAGCGTTCCCGCGAGCACCCGGCCCTTGACGGCACCGGCCCGTGCGATCCGCTCCCTTACCGCGACACCCCCGCCGTCGCCGTCGCGTGCCTCCGCAGCGTTAAGAGGGGGCCCTTCCTCTACCGCAGGCGTTAATAAGGTGCCCTTCCTTGCACTGCCTTCGAGGTCGGAGCCGGCGAGGCCGGTGACGTACGAGAGGTAGCCGGGGACCAGCGGGAGCACGCATGGGGAGAGGAAGCTGACCAGGCCGGCGAGCGCCGCGGCGCCGATGGCGAGCAGCAGCGGCCCGCTCAGGGCCAACTCCCGGAAGGTCTCGCCCATCAGTTCGGCGCCGGTTTCTCGGCCGCGATCCGTTCGACGATCGGTTGCAGGCCCTCCTGCTTGACCGCCGCCCGGATCACCGTGGCGATCCGGCCCTCCCGGTCCAGCACCACCGTCGCCGGGATGCTGTTCGGCGGAATGTCCAGGGCGAGCGCCAGCTTGCTCGGCGGGTCGAACAGGCTCGGATAGGTGACCCGGCCCTCCTCGAACGCCTTGGCCTTGTCCCGCTGGTCCTGCACGTTGATGCCGAGGAAGTTCACCCCGGAGCCCTTGGTGGCCTGGTAGGTCGCTTCCAGGTCGTCCGCCTCCGCGCGGCACGGCGCGCACCAGGAACCCCAGAAGTTGACCACCACGACCTGGCCGCGGGCCTCGCTGACGTCGTAGCTGCCGCCGGTGAGCAGTTCACCGGCGAGCGTCGGAGGTGCCGAACGCTGGTCCGGAGCGCACTCGATGACCCCGTCGGAGGTGGTCGTGCAGGTCTTCTCCCGGCCCTGCGACGTGCAGCCGACCAGCGCCACCGCGGCGACGGTGGCGAGCAGGCCGGCGGTCCACCTCCGGGCGTTCATCAGGCGCCCTTGGCCGTCCGGGCGGTCGCGGAGAGGGCGATCAGGTGCGCTGCCGGCTCGCTGTAGCCGATGCCCACCACCTTCGCGCCGTCGAAGTGGAACGACGTGAGGCTGGCCAGCCCGCACTGCCGCCTGCGCGGGTCGTGCCAGAGCCGCTTGCGCTCGACGTACCGGCGCAGCGTCCAGATCGGGAGCTGGTGCGAGACCAGCACCGCCTCGCGTCCCTCGGCGGCGACCCGGGCGGCGTGCACGGCGGCGAACATCCGCTCCGCGATGACCCGGTACGCCTCGCCCCAGGACGGGGTCACCGGGTCGCGCAGCACCCACCAGTTGCGCGGGTCGCGGAACGACCCGTCGCCCGGCGACACCTTCTTGCCCTCGAACCAGTTGGCGCTCTCGATCAGCCGCTCGTCCACCCCGACCGGCAGCCCGAACTGGGCGGCGATCGGCTCGGCGGTCTGCTGTGCGCGCTCCAGCGGGCTGGCCACCACGTGCACGATCTCCCGCTCGGCCAGCCCCTGCGCGGCGGCCTTGGCCATCTGCACACCCAGCTCGGAGAGGCGGAAACCGGGCAGCCGGCCGTAGAGGATCTGGTCGGGGTTGTGCACCTCGCCGTGCCGAAGCACGTGGACCACCGTCTTGCTCACTGCTGCGCCCCCCTCGTTCGCGACTGCGGGGCTCGCAAAACCGGCTCACTCCTCGCGCTCACCGCTACCCCCCGTGACCCGCCGCTGCCGCCGCGTTGGCCGCCGTCGGCAGCGCGGCGGCGATCTGCTCCAGAGCGGCGTCGTCGATCGCCGCCGACACGAACCACGACTCGAACGCGCTTGGCGGCAGGTAGACGCCGGCGGCGAGCATCGCGTGGAAGAACGCCTTGAACGCCGGCACCTGCTGCGTGCGGGCGCTGTCGTAGTCGACCACGTCGGCGTCGGTGAAGAAGATGGAGAACATGCTGCCCGCGTACGACAGTCGGTGCGGGACCCCGGCGGCGGCCAGCGCGTCGGCGGCCAGCTTGCCCACGACGGCGGCGGTCTGGTCGAGGCGGCGGTACAGCTCGTCGTCGGCCAGCCGCAGGGTGGCCAGGCCGGCGGCGCAGGCCAGCGGGTTACCGGAGAGCGTGCCGGCCTGGTAGACCGGGCCGGCCGGGGCGAGCCGCGCCATGATCTCGGCGCGCCCGCCGAACGCGGCGGCGGGCAGCCCGCCACCCATGACCTTGCCGTACGTCCACAGGTCGGCGTCGGACGGGTCGAGGCCGTGCCAGCCGGCGCGGGACACCCGGAACCCGGTCATCACCTCGTCCACCACGAGCAGCGCGCCGTGCGCGTGCGCGATCCGGGCGAGCTGCTGGTTGAAGCCGTCGCGGGGGGCGACCACACCCATGTTGCCGGCGGCGGCCTCGGTGATCACCGCGGCGATGTGCGGACCCTCGGCGGCGAAGGCCTCCTCGACCGCCCTGATGTCGTTGTACGGCAGCACGATCGTCTCGCTGGCCGCCGCGCCGGTGACGCCGGGCGAGTCGGGCAGGCCCAGGGTGGCCACGCCGGAGCCGGCGGACGCGAGCAGCGCGTCGACGTGCCCGTGGTAGCAGCCGGCGAACTTAACGATCTTGGAGCGGCCGGTGAAGCCGCGGGCCAGCCGGATCGCCGACATGGTCGCCTCGGTGCCGGAGTTGACCAGGCGTACCTGCTCCACCGGCGTCCGGTCGACGATCTCGGCGGCCAGTTCCACCTCAGCCGGGGTGGGGGTGCCGAAGCTGGTGCCCAGAGCGGCGGCGGCCTGCACGGCGTCCACCACCTCCGGGTGCGCGTGCCCGAGGATCAGCGGACCCCAGGAGCAGACCAGGTCCACGTAGCGGCGGCCGTCGGCGTCGTGCAGCCAGGGACCCTCGCCTCGAACCATGAAGCGGGGGGTGCCGCCGACCGCCTGGAAGGCGCGCACAGGGGAGTTCACCCCGCCTGGCACGATGGCGCGGGCGCGGTGGAACAGGGCCTCGGAGGCCGGAGCGTCGGCCGGGTAGCGGCCGGATCCGGCGGAGAAGGTGTCGGTCACGATGCCGCCATTGTGTCAGCGGCGGACGGCCAATCAGCAGCCACCCCGGGCTGGGGTTACCGGGCTCACCCGCCTCCGGCCCCCGGCCGCGGCGCCGACACGGGACGGCGGTGGCTGTCGGCCTCGACAGGCCGGGTCGTCCGGATCGCGCTAGGCTGACCGGGTGGATCGCGCCGAACTGTCCATCACGCTCCACCGGACGGGCGACGAAGCCGTGCTGCGCCTGGCCGGTGAGATCGACATGCTCACGGCCGCGCAGCTCTCCACCGTGGTCAACGAGGTGCTGGCCGACCCGCCCCCGCGGATCGTGCTCGACCTGGGTGGCGTCACCTTCTGCGACTCGCAGGGCCTGGGCACCCTGGTCGTGCTCAGCCGCAAGGCCAGCCATGCCCAGAGCCTGCTGATGCTGACCCACGTGGGCGACTTCCTGATCCGCGTCCTGGACATCACCGGCCTCCGCAGCGCCCTGATGATCCGCAACGACCAGCCCGCGGGCTGACCCCTCCCCCTCCCCGCCGGCCCGCGCCTCCCCTGTTGATCATGAAGTTATTGCCACTTCCTGTCCCATTTGTCGGCAATAACCTCATGATCAACGCCTTGGATCGGGCCGGTCAGGGGGTGGGGACGTCCCGGGTTTGGAAGGTTTTCAGGGCTGCCGCGGTCAGGGCGGCTGTCACGGCGGCCAGGGCGACCAGCGGGGTGACGGTCCAGTCGGGGCCGAGGACCTGTGGGGTGTGGGTGAACGGGGAGAGGTCCAGCGCCCATTGGTCCAGCTCCAGCACCGCACCGAGCTGACCGAGCAGCAGGCAGCCGGCGAGCACCGCCCAGGCGCCCGTGGAGAACCGGGGCAGCCAGCCGACCAGCAACGCCGCCAGCCCGGCCAGCACCCAGGCCGCCGGCACCTGGGCCAGGCCGGCACCGAGCAGCCGGGGCAGCTCGCCCCCGACGTCGCCCACGCTGAGGCCGTATGCCAGCCCGGTGGCGAGCCCGGTCACGGAGAGCACCACCGCCGGGCCGAGCAGGGCGAAGAGCAGGTGCGCCGCCAGCCAGCGGGTCCGGCTCACCGCCGTGGCGAGCAGCGGTTCAGCCCGCCCGGCGGTCTCCTCCGCCCGCGCCCGCAGCGCGGCCTGGATGCCGTACCCGGCGGCGGCCAGCGCGGTCAGGCTCAACGTCCCACCGAGGTACGCCTCCGCGAGCGCGGAGGTGCCACCCAACCGTGCCAGGATCTCGGCGACCTGCTGATTGCCCTGCACCGCGTCGCCGGCGGCATCCGCCGCGCCGCCGAGCACCAGGCCGAGCAGCCCGAACCCGACGGTCCAGCCGAGCAACTGGCCCCGATGCAGCCGCCAGGCCAGGCCGAACGGGCCCGCCAGCCGCGGCCCCGCGGTCGCCGGGCCGAGCTGGGGCGGGAACACCCCGGCGCCGAGGTCGCGGCGCACCGAGACGGGGTACGCGACGAGCGCGACCACCGCACTGAACAGCACCGGCAGCAGCAGCACCCACCAGCGCTCGTCGGCGAAGGCCCGAACCCGGGCCGACCAGCCCAGCGGGGAGAGCCAGCTCAGCCACTCCGCGCTCCCGCCGGTGCCGCCGGAACCCCCCGCGTCGCCGGCCAGCCGCAGCACGAAGGCCAGCCCGAGCGCGGCCAGGCCGATCCCGCGCGCCCCGGTCGCGCTCTCGGTGAGCTGCGCGGCCAGCCCGCCGAGCGTGGCGAAGACGATGCCGGTGAGCGCCAGCCCGGCGCCGAAGAGCAGCGAGCCGGCACCGGGCAGGCCTGCGGCGACCAGGCTGCCGGCGGTGAGCAGGCCGAGAAGCAGGTTCGCGGCGTACGTCACCAGCAGCGCGGCGGTCAGCCCGGCGTACCGGCCCAGCACCGTGGCGCCGAGCAGCTCGCGCCGGCCGGCCTCCTCTTCCGTCCGGGTGTGCCGGACCACGGTGAGCACGCTGACCAGTGCGGCGATCAACGCCAGCAGGCCGGCCCGCTGGACGGTGAGCGCGCCGACGCTGTCGCCGTACACCGGGCCGAGCAGGGCGACGATCGACGGGTTGCTCGCCGTACCGGCCAGGTACGTGGCCCGCTCGGCGGCGGTCGGGTACAGCTCGGCGTACGTGCCGGCGTAGCTGGCCGGCAGCACGGCCAGCAGCAGGATCCAGATCGGCAGCACGACCCGGTCCCGGCGCAGGATCAGTCGCACCAGGTGCCTCGTGCCGGTGAACGCGCTCATGAGCGCACCGCCGGCTCGGCCTGGTAGTGCCGCAGGAACAGTTCCTCCAGCGTCGGCGGCTGGCTGACCAGGCTGCGTACGCCGATCTCGGTGAGTCGGCGCAGGGCGGCGTCCAGCGCGCCGTTCTCCACGTCGAAGCGCACCCGGGGCCCGTCCACGCGCAGGTCGTGCACGCCGGCCAGCTTCCCCAGCCCGTCGACCGGGCCGGTCAGCTCGGCTTCGATCGAGGTTCGTCGCAGGTGGCGCAGGTCGGTCAGGGTGCCCGTCTCGACGTCCCGACCGTTGCGGATGATCGTCACCCGGTCGCAGAGCGCCTCCACCTCGGCCAGGATGTGGCTGGAGAGCAGCACGGTGCGGCCGTCGGCCTTCGCCCGGTGGACCCAGTGCTGGAAGACCTCCTCCATCAGCGGGTCCAGGCCGGAGGTCGGCTCGTCCAGGATGAGCAGTTCGGCGTCCGAGGCGAGGGCGGCCACCAGGCCGACCTTCTGCCTGTTGCCCTTGGAGTACGCCCGGCCCTTCTTGCGCGGGTCCAGCTCGAACGAGTCGAGCAGCTCGGCCCGGCGGGCCGGGTCGAGACCGCCGCGCATCCGGCCGAGCAGGTCGATGACCTCCCCGCCGGAGAGGTTGGGCCAGAGCGTCACGTCGCCCGGCACGTACGCCAGCCGGCGGTGCAGGGCCACCGCGTCGCGCCACGGGTCACCACCGAGCAGTCGGACGGCCCCCGCGTCCGCCCGCAGCAGGCCGAGCAGCGCTCGGATGGTGGTCGATTTGCCGGCGCCGTTCGGGCCGAGGAAGCCGTGCACCTCGCCGGCGCGGACGGTCAGGTCGAGACCGTCGAGCGCCCGGGTCCGGCCGAAGGTCTTGACCAGGCCGGACACCTCAATGGGAGTTTCCATGTATCGGAAGCTACACTCGTTTCACAAAGTTGTGAAGACTGTGAGATCCGGGGCACCATCGGGGCCACACGAGCAGGCAGGAGAGATCGTCATGGCAGCCACCGACGGCCACGACCCGGTGCACCTATTCGTCGAGCGGATGGCGTTGACCTTCGCCGAGGTCGGTTCTCCGCGGATGGCCGCCCGGGTGCTGTTCACCGTGATGAGCTCGGACGACCCGTTGACCGCCGCCGAGATCGGCGAGCGGCTCGGAGTGAGCGCGGCGGCGGTCAGCGGTGCGGTCCGCTACCTCACCCAGTTCAGCATGCTGGTCCGCGAACCGGTCCCGAGGTCCCGCCGGGATCGCTACCGGATGCCGGACAACCCCTGGTACGAGGCGACCATCACCAAGACCGGGATCTACAAGGCGTTCATCGACGTCGCCGAGTCCGGGGTGGCCGCCCTCGGGCCAGACACGCCGGCCGGCGAACGAGTGGCCGAGATGCGCGACTTCTTCCTCTTCGTGCAAGAGGAAATCGACTCGCTGGGCGAGCGCTGGCGGGCCCGGCGCGCCGCCACCGGCCACATCCGGCCCGGCGAGGCCTGAGCGTCCCGGTCAGGAGGTGTTGCCCCAGCGGGCCTGCTCGAGCAGCCGCACCGCACGGTCCCGGCTCTCCGGCTCGTCGGAGCGGAGCAGCGTGGTCGCCTCGTCGACCGCGTCGGTGAGCCGCCGCCACTGCGTGTCGCGCTCCCGCACCAGGTCCGACTGGGCGGCCAACTGCCGGGTCTTCACCCACAGCTCGACGAAGACCGACACCTTGGCCCGCAGCACCCACGGATCGAACGGCTTGGTCAGGTAGTCCACCGCGCCCACCTGGTACCCGCGCAGGGCGAGCTGCGCGTCCCGGTCAGCGGCGGTGAGGAAGATGATCGGCACGTGCCGGGTCCGCTCCCGGCGCTTGATGTGGCTGGCCGTCTCGAAGCCGTCCATGTCCGGCATCTGCGCGTCCAGCAGGATCACCGCGAAGTCGTCCACCAACAGCTGCTTGAGCGCCGCCTCGCCGCTCTCCACCGCCACCGACTGAACCGGCAGGCCCTGGAGGATCGCCTCCAGGGCCATCAGATTTTCCCGCCGGTCGTCCACGAGCAGCGCCTTGGCCATCTGGGTCACGAAGTCTCCTCGGTCCGGCTGCCGCTGATCCAGGACGACATCAACTCGATCAGATCGTCCAGGTCTACCGGCTTGGTGATGTAGTCGCTGCCCCCGGCCGCGAGCGCCGACTCACGGTCGCCCGGCATCGCCTTCGCGGTAAGGAAGACGACCGGAAGGTCGGCGAACCGGTGGTTACGCCGGATCTGGCGGGTGGTCTCGTACCCGTCCTGGTCCGGCATCATGGCGTCCATCAGCACGATGTCCACCTCCGGATGCTCGGCCAGCAGGCGGACGCCGTCCGCCCCGTTGTCCGAGTACAGCACGGTCATCCCGTGCAGCTCCAACGCGCTGGTCAGGGCGAAGACGTTGCGCACGTCGTCGTCCACGATCAGCACGGTCGCGCCGTCCAGCTGTCGGGTGGCCGGCGCCTCCGGCCGCTGCGGCAGCAGCTCCAGCGGCGGCATCAGCAGCGACGACGGCAGGCCGGCACGCTGCGGGGACGGTGGCGCAGGCGCGACCACCGCATCCGGGGCCAGCACGTGCGGCACGAACAGGGTGAAGGTCGACCCCTGCCCCGGCGCCGACGCCACCGTGATCGTGCCGCCGATCAGCCGAGCCAGATCACGGCTGATCGACAGGCCCAGGCCGGTGCCACCGTAACGGCGGCTGGTGGTGCCGTCCGCCTGCTGGAACGCCTCGAAGATGATCGACAGCTTGTCGTCGGAGATGCCGATCCCGGTGTCGATCACGGTGAACGCGATCACCTGCTGGGCGTTGGTCAACGCCGGAACGTCGAACACCACGTTCTCCGCCGCCGGGCCGATCCGCAACGTCACCGCGCCGTTGTCGGTGAACTTCACCGCGTTGGAGAGCAGATTGCGCAGGATCTGCTGCAACCGCTGCGCGTCGGTGACCAGCGCCGGCGGCAGATCCTTGCTCACCCGCACCTGGAAGTCCAGGCCCTTCTCCTCGGCCTCCGGTGCGAACGCCTGCTCCACGTAGCCGCGAATCTCCGCGAACCGGATCTCGGTCGGCTCGACGTCCATCCGCCCTGCCTCGATCTTGGACAGGTCCAGGATGTCGTCGATCAGCCTGAGCAGGTCCGAGCCGGCGCTGTGGATGGTCCGGGCGAACTCGATCTGCTTCGGGTTGAGGTTCTGCTCCGAGTTCTCCGCCAGCAGCCGGGCCAGCAGCAGCAACGAGTTCAGCGGCGTCCGCAGCTCGTGGCTCATGTTGGCCAGGAACTCCGACTTGTACGCCGAGGCCCGGGTGAGCTGCTGCGCCTTCTCCTCCAGGCCGAGCCGGGCCAGCTCGATCTCCCGGTTCTTCGTCTCGATGTTGCCCTTCTGCTCGAAGAGCAGCGTGGCCTTCTCCTCCAGCTCGGCGTTGGTGCGCTGCAACTCCGCGGACTGCTCCTGGAGCTCGTGCGCCAGCCGCTGCGACTGGGCCAGCAGCTCCTCCGTACGCCGGTTGGCCTGGATGGTGTTGACCGCGATGCCGATGGTCAGCACCAGCCGCTCCAGGAACGACAGGTGCAGCTCGGAGAAGGCCGCCACGCTGGCGAACTCGATCACCCCGAGCAGCTCCCCCTCGAACAGCACGGGGAGCACCACCAGATCGGACGGGGGTGTCTCGGCCAGCCCCGAGCGCAGGGTGAGCCGGCTGTTCGGGGAGGCGCTGACCCGGATCGTCCGGCGGGAGAGCGCGGTCTGCCCGACCAGCCCCTCGCCCGGCCCGAAGGTGACGTCGTGCCCCCGCGCCACGTACCCGTAGGAGGAGGTCAACCGCAGCCGCATGCTGCCGTCGGTGTCGTCGGCCAGGAAGAAGGCGCCGAGCTGGGCGTCGACCAGCGGGGTCACCTCGGTCATGATCATGCGGCAGACCTCGCCCAGGTCCCGCTGGCCCTGCAACAGACCGCCGATGCGGGCCAGGTTCGAGTCCAGCCAGCCCTGCTCGGCGTTCTTCTTGGTCGTCTCCCGAAGGGTGACGATCATCTGGTTGATGTTGTCCTTCAGCTCGGCGACCTCGCCCTGCGCCTTGACCGCGATCCGCTGGGTCAGGTCGCCGCGGGTCACCGACGTGGACACCTGCGCGATGGCCCGCAGCTGGGTGGTCAGCGTCGAGGCGAGCTGGTTGACGTTCTCGGTGAGGTCCCGCCAGGTGCCGGAGACACCCTTCACCTGCGCCTGACCGCCCAGCTTGCCCTCGATGCCGACCTCACGGGCCACCCGGGTCACCTCGTCGGCGAACGACGAGAGCTGGTCCACCATCGTGTTGACCGTGGACTTCAGCTCCAGGATCTCGCCCTGCGCGTCCACCGTGATCTTCTGGCTCAGGTCGCCCTTGGCCACGGCAGTGGTCACCGAGGCGATGTTGCGGACCTGGCTGGTCAGGTTCGACGCCATCGAGTTGACGTTGTCGGTCAGGTCCCGCCAGGTGCCGGAGACACCCTTCACCTGCGCCTGACCGCCCAGCTTGCCCTCGGTGCCCACCTCACGGGCCACCCGGGTCACCTCGTCGGCGAACGACGACAACTGGTCCACCATCGTGTTGACCGTGGACTTCAACTCCAGGATCTCGCCCCGAGCGTCCACCGTGATCTTCTGTGACAGGTCACCCTTCGCCACCGCCGTCGAGACCTGGGCGATGTTGCGCACCTGGGCCGTCAGGTTCGACGCCATCGAGTTGACGTTGTCGGTCAGGTCCCGCCAGGTGCCGGCGACCCCGCGTACCTGCGCCTGGCCGCCCAGCTTGCCCTCGGTGCCCACCTCGCGGGCCACCCGGGTCACCTCGTCGGCGAACGACGACAGCTGGTCCACCATCGTGTTGACCGTGGACTTCAACTCCAGGATCTCGCCCCGAGCGTCCACCGTGATCTTCTGGCTCAGGTCGCCCTTCGCGACGGCCGTGGTCACCGAGGCGATGTTGCGGACCTGGCTGGTCAGGTTCGACGCCATCGAGTTCACGTTGTCCGTCAGGTCCCGCCACGTACCGCTGACGCCCTTGACCTGCGCCTGGCCGCCCAGGTTGCCCTCGGTGCCCACCTCGCGCGCGACCCGGGTCACCTCGTCGGCGAACGACGACAACTGGTCCACCATCGTGTTGACCGTGTTCTTCAGCTCCAGGATCTCGCCCTGGGCGTCCACCGTGATCTTCTGCGACAGGTCACCCTTGGCGACCGCCGTGGAGACCTGAGAGATGTTGCGGACCTGGCTGGTCAGGTTGCCGGCCAGCTGGTTGACGTTCTCGGTGAGGTCCCGCCAGGTGCCGGAGACCCCGCGTACCTGGGCCTGACCGCCCAGCTTGCCCTCGATGCCCACCTCGCGGGCCACCCGGGTCACCTCGTCGGCGAACGACGACAGCTGGTCCACCATCGTGTTGACGGTGTCCTTCAGTTCCAGGATCTCGCCCTGCGCCGCCACGGTGATCTTCTGCGACAGGTCGCCCCGCGCCACCGCCGTGGAGACCTGGGCGATGTTGCGGACCTGCGCGGTCAGGTTCGACGCCATCGAGTTGACGCTGTCGGTGAGGTCCTTCCAGGTGCCGGCCACGTTCGGCACCTCGGCCTGGCCGCCCAGCTTGCCCTCGGTGCCCACCTCGCGGGCCACCCGGGTCACCTGCTCGGCGAAGAGCCGCAGCGTGTCGGTGAGGTAGTTCATCGTGGCGGCCAGCTCGGCGACCTCACCGCGCGCGCCGACCGTGATCTTCTGCGACAGGTCGCCCTTGGCCACCGCCGTCGCCACCTGCGAGATCGACCGCACCTGGCCGGTCAGGTTCGACGCCATGGTGTTGACCGAGTCGGTGAGGTCCTTCCAGGTGCCGGCGACGCCCCGGACGTCGGCCTGACCGCCCAGCTTGCCCTCGGTGCCCACCTCACGGGCGACCCGGGTCACCTCGTTCGAGAACGACGACAACTGGTCGACCATCGTGTTGACCGTGCGCCCGATGCGCAGGTACTCACCGCGCAGCGGCCGGCCGTCGATCTCCAGCGCCATGTGCTGCGACAGGTCGCCGTCCGCGACCGCCACGATGACCCGGGCGATCTCCGTGGTCGGCCGGCCCAGGTCGTCGATCAGCGAGTTGATCGCCCGCTGCCCCTCCGCCCAGGACCCGTCCAGCCCCTCGTCGTCCAGACGCTCGGTGAGCCGGCCGTCCCGGCCGACGATCCGGCTGATCCGCCGCAGGTCCAGGTACTGGCGCTCCTGGAGCGAGACCACCTCGTTGAAGGCGTCCGCCACCTCGCCGCCCTTACCGGCGCGGCGGGGAAGCCGGACCTTCAGGTCGCCGCGACGGACCCGCCGCAGCGCCTCGGTCAACTCACCGAGGAGCGCCTCGTGGTCGGCTGCGGACGGATCCGCCACCGACTGCTTCGCCGTGGTCATCATTCCTCGCTCAACTCGGGGGCGCCGGTCCGTGCGGACACGCCGCCACCCATATTGTGCCCGCGCGCGCCGCAGTGCCAGGGTTCGCGACCCGCCGATCAGCTCCTGCTAACCCTCGAATCCGCTCGATGCCGTCGATTCGGAACGGCCGGTCGCGGACCTCGCCCCGGTGCCGAACCCCGCCGCACCGCACCGATCGCGCCTAACCGGTCGACGTTAAGAAGGGGCCCCTGCTCTACCGCAGGCGTTAACAGGGGGCCCTTCCTTCGTGCGAGTTGGCGGCAATGGCCGATCGGGTTGGCACCCGGTAGGGGGACGGTGGAGGATACGGGGGTGTCAGCCGAGGCGGGGCCCGCGACTGCCGGGGCCCGGAGCGGGGCGGTCCGGCGTGTCCGCCTGCCCGCTGACCGGCGCACGCCGGCTGCCGCTCGGGCGGTGGTCCGCTCGGCGCTGGCCGAGGCGCACCTGGACGAGCTGGCCAACGAGGCGCTGCTGCTCACCACGGAGTTGACCACCAACGCCGTCGAGCACGCCCGTACCGAACTGGACATCGAGGTCGTGGCGGACGAGGTCGGGCTGTCCGTGACCGTCTCCGACTTCGCGCCCGGGTCGGGCGATGAGCTGACCGTGGGCACCCGCAACGACGCCACCGAGATCAACGAGGTCTCCGAGCGGGGCCGGGGGCTCCTGCTGGTCGACCACTTCGCCAGCCGCTGGGGCACCACGTACCTGCCCACCGGCAAGGGCGTCTGGTTCCGGCTGGACCGCCCCGGCGTCGACCCGCCGGCCGAGGGCACCGCGGGTGGCGAGTCGATGCCGGGCAGCGCCGGCCCGGGGGCCGCTATCGACAGCTCCGCGCCGAGCGCCAGCGCGATGAGCGAACTCATGCAGACCGCCCCCGACGTGTACGCGGACGATCCGCTGCCTGACTTCGCCACCAACCTGCTCAGCCGGGTGGCCGAAATGGTCGGCGCGGCCGGCGGCATGATCCGCCTGGACCGGGGCGACGGCCAGGGCCGCCAGGTGCTGGCCCGCTTCGGCCGACAGCCCCGCGCCGACACGGAGTTGCTCCGGGTGCCGCTGTCGGTGCACCGCCCGTACGCGGGCGAGCTGGAGCTGGACGCCGCACCGTCGGCGTACGCCCAGCCGCTGGCGGTGCTGACCGCCGAGCGGCTGTCGCTGCACCTTGAGAACGACCGGCTGCGCCGGGCCGACGTCCGCCGGCAGACATGGCTGACGTTCCTGGCCGAGGCGAGCGAGTTGTTGGCCCAGTCGCTGGACGTCGAGCTGACCATGGCGCTGATTCCGCAGCTGGTGGTGCCGCGGCTCGGCCAGTGGTGTGCGGTGCACACCACCGACGAGTGGGGCCGGCTGCGGCTGGCGGCGGCCAGCCACGCGGACGAGTCGGTGCTGCCGCAGCTGCACAAGGTGCTGGCCGAGACGGGTCCGGACTCGATCCAGGCCCGCCTGCGCGAGGCGTCCCGCAGCGCGGGGCAGATCCCGCTCGGCGGGCCGATGGAGGGTTTCGCGGTCCCGTTGATCGCACGTGGGCAGCGGCTCGGCACCCTGACGGTGGGGCGGCACCAGCGGCACCGGCACGACCCGGACGAGGTGTCGGTGCTGGAGGACGTGGCCCGGCGCTCCGCTCTGGCCATCGAGAACGCGCGGATCCACGCCGAACGCCGCCGGGTGGCGCAGACGCTCCAGCAGTCGCTTCTGCCGCCGGTGCTGCCCGTGGTTGACGGGATCGGCTTCGCCGCCGAGTACGTCCCGACCGGCTACGACGCCGAGGTGGGCGGCGACTTCTACGACGTGGTGCCGATGCTCGACGGCCGCTGGCTGGTGGTGATCGGGGACGTCTCGGGCAAGGGCGTCCAGGCGGCTGCGGTGACCGGGCTGGTCCGGGATGTGATCCGGGTGCTGGTCGGCGACGGCAAGCCGTTGCCGGAGGCGCTGGCGCGACTCAACGAGACGTTGGTCGAGCGGGGCGGCGGCCGGTACTGCACGTTGGCCCTGGCGGCGGTCGGGCCGGGCGACGGCGACGGGCTGGACGTCTCGCTGCACCTGGCCGGGCACGACCGGCCGGTGCTGCTGGCCGCGGGTGGCGGCGCCGGTTTCGTGGGCGCCGGGGGCACCGCGCTGGGCCTGCTCGACACGATCACCTCGCCGACGGCGGAGATCACGCTCGCCCCGGGCGACGCCCTGGTCTTCTACACCGACGGGGTCACCGAGCGGCGGCGCGGCCGGGAGTTGTTCGGCACCGACCGGCTGCGGGACGCGGCCGCGCCACTGGCCGGATACTCGGCCGACGTGGTGGCCGCCCGGCTGCGCGCCGCCGCGATCAACTTCTCGGTCGAGCCGCCTCGGGACGACATCGCGATCCTGGTGCTCCGCAACGACGCGGTCTGAGACCGCACCCGGTCATCCCGCCGCCGCTCGACACGCACCGGCGGTGGCTGGACCCACGGCCGACCACAGCGGGCGCGCTCGTGTCACAGGCCGCCGGGGAGGCGGCCGGGGGCGAGCCGGTGTTCCGGGTCGAGATGCTCCTTGGCGGCCCGCAGCCGGGCCAGGCCGGCCAGCTCGCCCCAGAGGTCGACGGCCTGCCGCACCGGCGCGGGGGCGGACACCACCACGCAGCGACCCTGCCGGGCCAGCAGCACGCCCCGGACGGCGGCCAGGATGGACGCCACCCGGTCGGGGGCGAGCGCGCCGGGCAGCGCCGCGTGCACCACACCCAGCCCGGCGGAGCCTCGCACCGGCACCGGGGCGCCGGCCGCGTCGCGCAGCGCATAGACAGCGGCGTGCAGGTCGCTGATCGGCACCTCCAGGCGCAGCGCCGTGTCGCCGGGCGCGAACGGGTACCGGCGCCACCAGGGCGGCGCGGAGTGCGCGACGGTCGCCTCCCCGTGCAGCAGGCCGACCAGGCGCTCGGCGCGCTCCGTGACATCGGCCCGGCCACCCTCGAGCAGCACCACCAGGTTGCCCGCCCGGGACGGGGCACCGGATCGGCCGGACATCGACGGGTGGCGCTCCCGGGCGGTCGTCGCCGGATGCCCGGGCGGGTACGGCGTGCGCGGCCTGGGCGCCCCGGCCGGCAGGTCCAGCTCGATGGCCGCCGGCTCCAGCCGGGCGGCGAGGATCGTCCGGACCAGGTCGTGCACCTCCAGGGGCGTCCACACGGGCCGGGACACCCAGAGCCGGCTGGCTGGCACGGGCTGCACCCGCAGGCTCGCCGAGACCAGCACGCCGAGCGCTCCCTGCGAGCCGCAGAGCAGCCGGGCCAGGTCGAGCCCGGGTGCGCCACCGCCGGCGCTGACCAGCTCGCCGTCGGCTCCCAGGTAGCGGACGCCGAGGAGTTGGTCGCAGGGGCTGCCGTGGCGGTGCCGCAGCGGGCCGGCCTCACCGGCGGCGAGCACCCCGCCGAGCGTCGCCCCGGGTGACGGGGCGTCCATCGCCAACCGTTGCCCGGTGCGCTCCAGAGTGGCCTGCACCGCCCGCAGCGGGGTGCCGGCACCGACCTCGGCGACCGGCGCGCCGACCGGCTCGTGACCGATGCCGGCCAGCCGGCCGGTGTCGAGCATGATGTCGACCTGCGCGGGTGTCGCACCCCAGTCGATCTTCGTGCCGGCGCCCCGTGGCACCACCGCCAGGTTGTGCGTGGCGGCCAGCCGCAGCACCTCGGCCGCGGCGTGCGGGCCGCCGGGCACCGCCACCCAACGCGCCGGCCGACCGGCCACCTCGTCGGCCGGACCGGCGAGCCGGGCGAACGGCGGACCGCAGATCGCCGCCAACCGTCGGGTGATCTCGAGGGCTCCGGACCGGCCGAGGGAACTCGCTGCTGCAGCCATGTCGGTCATCGTACATGTGTTCGAATGCCGTGGTGGCGACTATCGGGATGCCGCTGGTCCGGCGCGCGGAGCGGGCCGGCCGGTAACGTGGCCGCCGTGACCACCGAGACTGCCCCGCCCACGGCGAAGCGGGTGCCCGCCGAGCGCACCCACCACGGCGACACCGTCGTCGACGAGTACGCCTGGCTCGCCGCCAAGGACGACCCGGAGACGCTCGCCTACCTGACCGCCGAGAACGCGTACACCGAGGAGCGCACGGCGCACCTGGCCGAGCTGCGCGCGGACCTGTACGAGGAGATCCGGCAGCGCACCCGGGAGACCGACCTGACCGTGCCGACCCGCAAGGGCGGGCACTGGTACTACACCCGGACGGTGGAGGGGCAGCAGTACGGGGTGCACTGCCGGCGCGCGGTCCGGGACTCCGAGACCGACCCACCGGTCAGTGCGGACGGCGCGCCGCTGGACGGTGAGGAGGTGCTGCTCGACGGCAACCTGCTGGCCGAGGGGCACGACTTCTTCTCGCTGGGCGCCTTCGACGTCAGCCCGGACGGGCGCTGGCTGGCCTACTCCACCGACTTCTCCGGCGACGAGCGGTTCACGCTGCGGGTGAAGGACCTGACCACCGGCGAACTGCTCCCGGACGAGATCCCCGGCACCTTCTACGGCACGGCCTGGTCGACGGACGCCTCCGTGCTGTTCTACGTGACGGTGGACGACGCCTGGCGGCCGAACCGGGTCTGGCGGCACACCCTCGGCTCGGCTGCCGCCGACGACGTGGTGGTCCACCAGGAGGACGACGAGCGGTTCTGGGTGGGCGTGGAGCTGACCCGGTCGGAGAAGTTCATCCTGATCGACATCCACAGCAAAGTCACCAGCGAGGTGCTGGTGATCCCGGCGGCCAACCCGACCGGCGCGCCGGCCGTGATCGCGCCGCGGCGGCAGGGCGTCGAGTACACGGTGGAGCACCACGGCCACCGCTTCCTGATCATGCACAACGACGGCGCGGAGGACTTCGCGTTGGCGTTCACCTCGGCGGACGTTCCCGGCGACTGGGTGCCGCTGATCGAACACCGCCCCGGCACCCGGCTGGAGGCCGTGGACGCCTTCGCGAACCACCTGGTGGTGTCACTGCGTACCGACGGGCTCACCGGGCTGCGGGTGCTACCGGTCGGCAGCGGCGACGAGTACGACATCGACTTCCCCGAGCCGCTGTACAGCGTCGGGCTGGACGCCAACCCGGAGTACCGCACCGGGCAGGTCCGGCTGCGCTACTCCTCGCTGGTCACCCCGGACTCGGTGTACGACTACGACCTGGTCACCCGGCAGATGGTGCTGCGCAGGCAGAAGCCGGTGCTGCCCGGGCCGGACGGGCGGCCGTACGACCCGGCCGAGTACGAGCAGCACCGCGACTGGGCGCTGGCCGACGACGGCACCCGGGTGCCGATCTCGCTGGTCTGCCGGGTCGGCACGCCCCGGGACGGCTCGGCCCCCTGCGAGCTGTACGGCTACGGCTCGTACGAGGCCAGCATGGACCCGTGGTTCTCGGTGGCCCGACTGTCGCTGCTGGACCGGGGTGTGGTCTTCGCGGTGGCGCACACCCGGGGTGGTGGCGAGCTGGGCCGGCGCTGGTACGACCAGGGCAAGCTGCTGGCCAAGAAGAACACCTTCACCGACTTCGTCGCCTGCGCCCGACACCTGGTCAAGGCCGGCTGGACGGCCAGCGACCGGCTGGTCGCCCGGGGCGCCTCGGCCGGGGGCCTGTTGATGGGCGCGGTGGCCAACCTCGCCCCGGACGCGTTCACCGGGATCGTCGCGCAGGTGCCGTTCGTGGACGCCCTCACCTCGATCCTCGACCCGTCGCTGCCGCTGACCGTCACCGAGTGGGAGGAGTGGGGCAACCCCCTCGACGACCCCGAGGTGTACGCGTACATGAAGTCCTACACGCCGTACGAGAACGTGGCGCCGGTGGACTACCCGGCGATCCTCGCGGTGACCAGCCTCAACGACACGCGGGTGCTCTACTCGGAGCCGGCGAAGTGGATCGCCCGGTTGCGGGCGGTCGCCCCGGGCGGCGACTACCTGCTCAAGACCGAGATGGGCGCGGGGCACGGCGGCCCGAGCGGCCGCTACGACGCCTGGCGCGAGGAGGCGTTCATCAACGCCTGGATCCTGGACCGCCTCGGCCGCGCCGGACGGTGATCGGGGGGCGGCCATGACCGACGAGGACGAGGCGGGGACCGCTGCGCCGCCGGGTGCGGCCCGGCGCGCATCCGCCTGGATGATCCTCGCGGTGGTGGCCGCCGCCCTGCTCGTCTGCTGCTGCTCCGCTGCCGTCGGCCTGCTGATCTCCTGGTCCGCGGGCCTCTTCCACGCCCCGACCTGACCGGCGGACCAGGAGATCAGCAGGCCGGTCAGGTCCGGGGACCGGCAGTGCCGGCCGGTCAGCGGCGACCGGCGCCGACCAGCGCCGCGGCCTCGCCGGTACGCACCATCCGCTGCCAGCGCAGCCTGTTGCCGATCAGCGCGGTGACCACCGACTGCACCACCACCAGGTACATCAGCTGCCGGTAGACCAACTGTTGGAACGGCAGCGCCCACAGTGGCCCGTACCGCTCCCGGTCCAGGTGCAGCGCGTAGCCGGCGGTGGCCGCCTGGAGCAACAGCAGCCCGGCCCAGGCCAGGGCGAGGGTCGACCAGGGCAGGAAGAGCAGGCCGTAGACGGCGAACACGTCGACCGCCGGCGCGGTCAGCGGCAGCACGATCTGGAAGACCATGAGGTACGGCAGCCCGCGCTGCCCGAGCTTGCCGCCGGCACCCGACTCGCGCAGCGCGTGCCGGTGCTTCCACATCGCCTGCATCGTGCCGTAGCACCAGCGGTAGCGCTGTCGCCACAGCTGGCGCAGCGACGAGGGGGCCTCGGTCCAGGCGATGGCCGACTCCTCATAGATCACCCGCCACCCGGCCCTGAGCACCTGCATGGTCAGGTCGGTGTCCTCGGCCAGCGTGTCCGCCGGCACCCCGCCTACCCGCAGCAGCACCTCCCGGCGGAACGCACCGATCGCGCCGGGGATGGTCGGCATGCACTCCAGCACGTCGTACATCCGCCGGTCGAGGTTGAAGCCGATCACGTACTCGAGGTGCTGCCACCGGCCGAGCAGCCGGCGCCGGTTGGCGACCTTGGTGTTGCCGCTGATCGCGCCGACCGACGGGTCGGCGAAGCCCTGCACCAGCCGGTGCACGGTGTCCGGCTGAAACACGGTGTCGCCGTCCACCAGCACCAGCAGGTTCGCCCGGGCGGCCCGGATGCCGGTGTTCAGCGCCGCCGGCTTGCCGGCGTTGGCCTGCTTAATCACGCGTACCCCGCGCAGCCGCATCCGCTCGACGATGTCGGCGGTGCCGTCGTCCGATCCGTCGTCCACCACGATCACCTCCAGCGCCGGGTACCCGCTGGCGACCAGGGAACGGACCGTGGCGGCGATGTTCGCCGCCTCGTTGTACGCGGGAACGATCACCGACACCGGGGCGCGTACCTCTGCCCGGCCCGGCCGCTGCCGGCGGACCCGGCGCACGTGCCGTTGGGCGCAGAAGACCTGCACCGCCAGACGCGCCACGCCGAGCACCAGGGCGACGGCGAGCAGCAGGTTCATCGCACCAGCCGACCAGCGGGCACCGGTCTGGGTCCAGCGCAGTGCGGCGCCACTCAACCGCGTGCCACCGCCTGCCGGAACCATCGACGGCGAGGCGTCGATGCCGGTGGAGACGGTGGTGAACCGGTAGCCCTGGCCGGTCAGGGTGGGCAGCAGTCGGTCCAGCGCAGCCACCGTCTGCGCCCGGTCGCCGCCCCCGTCGTGCATCAGCACCACGGCGCCCTGCCCCCGCTTCGGAGTGGCCGCCTGCACGATCTCGTCGATACCTGGGCGTTGCCAATCCCTGGTGTCCCGGTCGGCGAGCACCGCGACGTGCCCGGTCCCAGCGGCGGCGCGCAGCGCGGCGTACTCGGGCCCGGTCAGCGCGGTCGGCACCGAGGAGAACGGTGGCCGGAGCAGGGTGGTCTCCTGGCCGGTCGCCGCGGCGATCGCCTTACGGGTCAGTGACAGCTCCAGGTCACGCCGCCACGCCGGCACGGCGGCGAGGTTGGCGTGGGTGAAGGTGTGCGACCCGATCTCGTGGCCCTCGGCGAGGATCCGCCGAACCAGCTCCGGATGCTCGTTGACGCGGGCCCCGACCACGAAGAAGGTCGCGTGTGCGCCGTGCCGGCGCAGCACGTCGAGCACCTGCGGGGTCCAGCGCGGGTCCGGCCCGTCGTCGAAGGTCAGCGCGATTGTCCGGTCCGGCAGGGCTCGGCTGACTGGCTCCGCCCGATCCAGCCGCAATACCGGGCCGCCCGAGCCGACCCGGGCCGGTACGCCGGCCGTGACGGAACCATCGGCGGCGGGGGCACCGGAGCCACCGGCGATACCGGTCACCACGCCGTTGACGGTGAGCGCCGCGAGCAGCAGAAGCAGTCCGAGCAGAAGAAGTAGCCAGTGTGCCCGCGGATCGCGCCGGGCCACGTGTCGCGCCATCGTCACTGCGGCTTACCGGGCGGCCTGCTCGGCCTCGCGGTGTTGCGATGCTCGTCGCCCCGGCCCGGCTGGTCGGTGGCGGATGGGGGCACGCTGGCCGTGGCCGGCGGGCCGGAGCGCCGGGGGCCGGCGGTCGGGGTGGGGCTGGGCAGAGAGGCCGATGTGCCGGTCACCGGAGAGGGCGACGGCGGATCGGCGACCTGCGGCTGGTTGATCCCGTCCACGCCGGCCTCCACCGGTAGCGGTGCACGAGGGTCGTCGGACCAGCCGGGCAGCGGCACCGAGGTGTCCAGGAAGAGCCCGGCGGCGATAAGCCCGAGGCTGGTGAGCAGGCCGAGAGCCATCGCGGCCCCGGCGATGACGGTCAGGCGGCGACGCCGGCCGGTCCCATCGACGAACACCGGCGGAGCGCCGCCCGGTTGATTGTGCATCTGCCGAACTCCCACCCTTACCGCGCCGCGAACCGTCCGGTCCGGCGCCGGAAACCCGATGGTCCGGGTCTCTGGTGCAGACAGCGGCACCGCTACCTGGGGCGTTACATCCGCTCAGGTCGTACGCAGCTCCTCCACGGCGGTGCTGGCGCGCAGGAAGAGCAGCCCGACACCGACCGTCACCAGCACTGCAGCCAAGGCGCCACCGCCCAGCCAGGCCAACTGTTCGAGCGGTACCTCCGGAATCCGCTCGGCCCGGCGGTCTCCACGACCCGGACGTACTGCTGGCGGGTCACCGGATCGTCGCAGAGAGCCGCGGTGGCGTCGCAGATCTCCGCCGACGACATGCCCGTCGTCGCCTTCGGGAAGAGCCCGCGGCCGAGCAGCGTGCCCACGCCGAGGGCGAGCACGATCGCCGGCACGGCGGGAGCCAGCGCCTGCCAGGCGACGGAGCGGCTCAGGGTGGCCCGCGGTACGCCGGTGGCGACCAGGGCGGCGTACGCCCGGCGGCGGGACACGACCCCCTCCACCAGCGCGACGATCAGCCCTCCGGCGGCGATCAGCACGGCCAGCGCGACCGCCGAGTCGACCAGATCCATCGTGGACAGATAGAACGAGTCGGCGCCCGTGTCGACACCGTCGCGCAGGCTCTGCTCCCGGTCGAGTGCGTCCTGCGCCACGAAGTAGGCGCGCGGCGCGGCCGCGCCGGACCCGACGAGCGTTTCCTTTTCGGATTCACCGCGCGAGCAGCACGCGATCCAGAGATCTGACTACCGCGTCTGCCACGTCGCGTTGAAAGCGACGTGCCCGTTGTCGCATTTGGCAAAAGACGACCAGGTGCCAACGCCCATCCAGGCGCCGTAACGGTCGTAGTCCGGGGCCCACAGCTTGTCACAACGCGTCTTTGCCCTGAACTCTCCGGTGCCGCCGCTGCAGTATGCGCCGGAGCCGTAACCGACGGCGGTCGCCGAACAGCCGGTCGGTGCGGCCTGGGCCGACCCTGACACGCCGACGAGAACGGATGCCGTAGCGGCAACCGCAAGCAAGAAAGCCCGCTTCTTCATCGCGCCTTACCCCCGTAATTGAGACCCTCGTATCAAGCAGTCATGGGAATTTATCCCATCGATAATTGTCAGTCAACACAGCTGATTGCGGACCAACGTCGACAAATACCTTGAGATGCGCTCCGGCCCGGCGCCCGGGAACACCGTGCGGCCAGGACATCCTCAAGACCGCCGGAGAATGCTCACGAGATGGAGGGCCAGGTGGGGGTGCGGCCGGTGTGGGCCAGGAGGTGGTGCAGGTTCTTGGGGTCCTGGGTGGTGGGGGTCGGGGTGGGGTCGGCGAAGACGCCCATCTTGCGGGCGGTCGGGCCCAACTGCTCGACCAGGCCGTGCAGCTCGGCCACCGCCTCGGGGGCCGGCTCGTACGCCTGGCCGGTGGCGACGGCGAGGTCCCAGCCGTGCACGGTCAGGTCCAGCAGCGCCATGCCACCGACGACGGTCTGCGGCATGCCCATGCCGGGCGACAAGCCCTCCAGGGTGGACGGGTCCGACCAGGCGGCGATCAGCCGGCCGGTCTCCGTCTCGAACCGGTCCCGCCAGCCGTCGGCCAGGTGGTCGGGCTTCTCGGACCACTCCACCGGCCGCTTCACCGCCAGTTCCTGGAAGTTCACCACCACCTCGAACAGATGGTTGAGCAGGTCCCGGACCAGGTAGTCGCGGCACGGCGTGGGCAGGTCGAGCTGATCGTCGGCGATGCCGCGCACAACGTCGACGGTTCGCGGCGCGGCAGCCGCCAGCAGATCGCTAGTGTGAGTGGCCATAGGGCCAGCGTATGAGGGTGGTCTTGAAAAAATGCGACAGCGACCGCGTGGCGACAGCCGGGGCATCCTGGACCCGGGCCGGTTGCTGCGCGAGGTTCACTTCCGGCGGCGCCTGCCGGCGGAGTCGCTACGCCCGTGGGTCGAGCACTACTGGCTGATCGACTGGGCGTTGAGCGCACCGTTCGAGCAGCGGGTCGTCCCGCACCCGGCGGTCAACGTGGTGTTCCGGCGCGACGGCGACGGGCCGGAGGCCGGTGAGGTGGCCGGGGTGGGCCGCAACCTGTTCCGAATCACCCTCACCGGCACCGGCCGGGTCTGCGGGGTCCAGTTCCGGCCCGGTGGCTTCCACCCGTTCTGGCGACGGCCGGTCGCCGAGCTGACCGGCCGCCGGCTGCCGCTGCCCGCCGGCCGGCTCGCCCCGCCCGACGACCCGGTGTGCGCGGGCACCGACGATGAGCGCTGCCGCGCGCTGGACGCCCTGCTCACCGCCTGGGCGCCCGAGCCGGACCCGGCGGTCGAGGAGGCCGTCCGGCTGGCCGAGGCGATCCGGACCGACCGGACGGTGCTGCGGGTCGACCACTTCGCCGCGCGCCACGACCTCCCGGTCCGCCGGCTGCAACGGCTGTTCACGGAATACGTGGGGGTCGGCCCGAAGTGGGTGATCCGCCGTTACCGCCTCCAGGAGGCCGTCGAGCAGGCCGCCGGAGGCCCGCTGAACTGGGCGGGCCTCGCCGCCGACCTCGGCTACAGCGACCAGGCGCACCTGGTCCGTGACTTCACGGCCGTCGCTGGGGTGTCACCGGCCGCGTACGCCCGATCGGTCCACTGAGTGCTCGGCGGGCCGGGCTGCCGCCGGTTCAGTGCCGGCGCAGCACGATCACGGCCACGTCGTCCTGGATCTCCGGTGGGGCCAGCTCCACCAGCAGCCGGGTGCAGAACCGCTCCAGGTCGGCGTCCACCGTCCTGGACGACGCGGCGAGCGCGGCCAGCCCCTCGTCGATGGTGGCGTCCCGACGCTCGATCAGCCCGTCGGTGTAGAACACCAGCGTGGCTCCGGCCGGCACCACGAACTCCAGGTCGGCCGGACGGGGGGCGCGGACGCCGAGCAGCGGCGCCGAGTGCTGCACGAACTCGACCTTGCCGTCCAGGCTGAGCACCGGCGGCAGGTGACCGGCGCTGGCCAGCCGGACCCGCCCGGTCGGCGGGTGCAGCAGCAGCACGCAGAGGGTGGCCAGCTCGTTCGGCAGCAGGGTCCGCATCAGCTCGTTGACCCGGTGCAGGATCTCGCCGGGCTGGTGCCCCTCGACCGCGTACGCCCGCACCGCGTGCCGCAGCTCGGCCATAACGGTCGCCGCGTGCAGCGAGTGGCCGGCCACGTCGCCGATCGCCAGCAGCAGGTGGCCGTCGAGCATCACCAGCTCGTAGAAGTCACCGCCCACCTCGGTCTGGGCACTGGCCGGCTCGTAGCGCACCGCCAGGTCCAGCCCGGCCACGTCGGGAAGCCGGCGTGGCAGCAGGCTGCGCTGCAGGGTCACCGCGATCCGGTGCTCCTCGTCGAACGAGCGCTGCGCCTCCACGGCCGCCGCCACGGCCTGCGCGAGTTGCACGAGCACCGGGGTCCGGGCGGTCTGGGTGGCGGTCGGGACCACCACGTACAGCGGGGCGCGGTCCTCCCGCAGCCGGGCGGCGGCCACGGTCACCGAGTCGTCCGCCGGCCAGTCGAGCAGCCCCCAACGCGCCGGCGCCTCCACCCGGACGGTGGAGCCGGTGGGCACTCCGGCGTCGTCGACGACCCACGGCACCACGGTGGCCTCGGCGCCGGGCCCCGTGCAGATCCCGGCGAGACAGTCGCCGTCGAACGTCTCGGCGATCACCGCCGCCGGGCTCTTGAAGATCTGCGCGGCGCCCGCTGCGGCGGCCTCCAGCAGCCGGGTGAAGGTCGGCGCGGCGTGCACCGCCACCGTCGTGTCGGCCAGCCCGAGCAGCCGCTCGGCGAGCAGCTCGGCGCGCTGCCGGGCCCGGTAGTAGCGCAGCACCGCCCGGGTGGTGGCGATCAGCTCCTCCGGCTCGATCGGCTCGGTCAGGTAGGCGTCCGCGCCCCGGGTCAGCCCCTGGGCGCGGTCGGCGACGTCCACGGCGTGCGCGGACACATGGATCACCGGCATCGCCGGGTGCGCCGCCTTGATCCGTTCGCAGACCTCGTAGCCACTCACGTCGGGCAGCCGGACGTCGAGCACCACCAGGTCGATCCGGTCCACCTCGACCCGCGCCAGCGCCTCGGCGCCGTTCTCCGCCTCCAGCACGGTGAACCCGGCCCGGGTCAGCCAGCTGACCAGCAGGTAACGCTTTGTCCGACTGTCATCGACCACCAGAACGGTCGCCGGCCCGCCGTCCACCGTCACACTCCGCCCACGGGCAGGGAAACTGTGAACGTGCTGCCCCGGCCCGGCTCGCTGGTTAACTCCAGCGTCCCGCCGAGCAGTGTCACCAGCCGCCGGGCGTACGGCAGGCCGAGGCCGGTGCCGCCGACCCGGGTCGCACCCGGCACCTGGTAGAACTCCTCGAAGATCCGATCGTGCAGCTCGGGGGCGATGCCCGGGCCGGTGTCGCTGACCGTGAAGTTCCACCGGTCGTCCCGCTGCTCGGCCCGCAGTCGCACCTCACCGTGCTCGGTGAACTTCAACCCGTTGTGCAGCAGGTTGCGCAGCACCTGGCCGAGCAGCACCTCGTCGGTACGCAGCACGGCCGGGGCGGGCGGCTCCTCGACCACCAGCTCCACCTCCGGCCGGGTGGCCAGCGCGCGCAGCGTGCCCCGCAGCTGGCCGAAGACCGGGCGCAGGTCCACCTCGGCCCAGTCCGGCTCGATCCGGCCGGACTCCGCCTTGGCCAGGTCGAGCAGCTCGTTGACCAGCGTGAGCAGGTCCGCCGCCGAGGAGCGGATCAGGTCGACCTGGCGAGCCTGCTCGGCGGTGAGCGGGTCGGAGAAGGAGTCGGTGAGCAGCCGCCCCAACCCGATGATCGCGGTGACCGGAGCGCGCAGCTCGTGGCTCACATTGGCCAGGAACCGGCTCTTGGACTCGCTCGCCGCGCGCAGCTGGGCCGACTTCTCGTCCAGCTCGGCGTAGAGGGCGACCACGCCCCGGTTGGTCTCCTCCAGCTCCTCGGTCAGCTGGTTGTAGAGCGCCAGCACGCCCCGGTTGGTCTCGGCCAGCTCCTCGTTCAGCACTGCCAGTTCGTCGCGTTGGCTGCGTACCTCGTCGAGCGCCGCGATGAGCTGCCCGTTCTGCACGGTCAGCTCGTCCAGCGCGCTGGCCGGCGCGGTACGGCCGAGTTCAGCGCGGAACTCGGCGAGCCGCTCCGGGGTTGGCGTCGGCGCGTTGGCCGGGACTCGTCGGGACATCCTCACGACCGTAGCCCCCTGGACGCTCGACACGCTCAGCGTGTCGACCAGCCGGGACACCGCGCCGGACTGCGGCTCGTACCGGCCGTCCGGCAGTGGGGCCGCCGGAGCCAGGTCGGCGCGGAGGTGGAACCGGCCGTCGACACCCGCGTCGACGTGGAAGGAGACGTCCGCTCCCCCGACCGCGTGGAGCAGGTCCCGGGCCACCTCGCTGAGCGCGGTGGCGATCCGGATCTGGTCCTGGTGTTCCAGGCCGACCACCGCGGCCACCTCACGGCCCCGCTGGCGGATCACGAAGATGTCCTGCTCGACCCGCAGCGCCATCTGCAGCAGCGGCTGCGCGGTCGGCTCCCCGGTCATGCCCAGGACCTCGCGACCAGCACGCAGGCGTCGTCGCGCCGTACGCCGGCGTCGCGCAGCAGGGTCGCCGCCATCACCAGCGGGGACCGCTCGGCCAGGCCCGGGTAGTCGGTCAACCGCCAGCGGTCGACCACTCCGTCGCTGTGCATCACCAGCCGGGCGCCCGGGCCGAACGGGTAGTCGTACCCCCGGATCGTCGGCCGCTGGTGCCCGGCGATGCCGGGCAGCGACACCAGCCCCCGGCGCTGACCGTCGCCCTCGACCACCACGCCGGTGATGTTGCCCAGCCCGGCGTAGTGCAGCAACCCGGCCTCCGGCGCCAGCTCGGCGACCGCCAGCGCCGCACCGCGGGTGTACGACATGGACCGGTGCAGATGGCTGACGACCGTTGCCGGCGGGCCGGCCGGCGCGTCGCGGAACGCGGCCAGCGCCGCCTCGGTGGCGGCGGCGGCCAGCGGGCCGTGCCCCAGGCCGTCGCTGACCAGCACCTGGTGCCGGCCGTCGGCGACCCGGACGGCGTACCCGTCACCGCAGACCGTCTCGCCGGTCAGCGGACGGGTGAGGGCACCAGCCCAGGACGGCTGGGCCGGCTCGGCGGGCCAGACCTGCACGGCGAGGACGGTGCCCCGGCCGGGCAGCGAGTATCCGTCGAACCAGCTCGCCTGCCGGACGATGGCCCCGAGTCCGATGCCGAGCGTGCCGGCGGTGGAGTGCCCGTCCTGGGAGGAGACGCTCAGGTCGGCCATGCCGGGCCCGGAGTCGATGGCCACCAGCTCCACGCCGGCCTGCCCGGCGCGGCGTACCGGCCGGAGCAGCAGGACACCGTCCTCGGCGTGCTTGACCAGGTTGCTGGTCAGCTCCGCGGCGACGATGGCCAGGTCGGCGATGCGCGGCTGGCCCAGCTCCACCTGCTCGCCGAGGCGCTCGGCGGCACGCCGGACGGAGCTGGCCGTGCTGCCGGCCTCCACCCGGAACCAGACGCCGCTGTCGGTGACCGGGTCCCCGTTCACCGCGACCACTTGGTGACCGAGATGCGGGTGCCGGTCTCCGCCGACGTCTCGATCTGGAACTCGTCGACGAGTCGCCGGGCGCCGCTGAGACCGAGACCGAGCCCGCCGCCCGTGGTGTAGCCGTCGGTGAAGGCCAGGTCGAGGTCGGGGATGCCGGGCCCGGAGTCGACGAAGACGATCCGGACCCCGCGGCGCCGTCCGTTGTCCACGGTCGTCACCTCCACCGTGCCGCCGCCGCCGTACACCAGGGTGTTGCGGGCCAGCTCGCTCGCCGCGGTGACCACCTTGGTCTGGTCGACCAGGGAGAGCTTGACGGCCACCGCCACGGCGCGGACCAGCTGCCGGACGCGCACCACGTCCTCGTCACTCCGGATCGCCTGCGCCTGCGGGTGACCCAGGTCGAGGCCCGCGGTCACGGCGTGGCCGTCTCGGCGTCCGGATCGTCGTCGAGCTGGTAGTCGAGCTCATCGGCGCGGGCCGCCGCGACCAGCTCCATGCCGCGCTCGACGTTCAGCGCGGTACGGATGCCGTTCAGCGACAGCCCGAGTTCGACCAGGGTGATGGCGACCGCGGGGCGCATCCCGACCACCACCGTCTCCGCGTCGAGCACCTTGGAGATCGACGCGATGGTGGAGAGCATCCGCCCGACGAAGGAGTCGACGATGTCCAGCGCGGTGATGTCGATGATCACGCCGTGGCAGCCGGTGGCGACGATCCGCTCGGCGAGGTCCTCCTGGAGCTGGACCGCGGTCTGGTCGGACATGTCGAGCTGGATGGAGACGAGCAGGATGTCACCGATCTTGAGGATCGGCACGCGCTCCATCAGGCGTCCCGGCGCGGCTGGCGGCGGGCGGTCTCCACCCCGTTGAGTCGCAGCACGTGGCGCAGCGCGTCGGCGAGGCTCGCCTTGGTGGCGATGTCACCGAACTCGATCCCGAGCGCGACGATGGTCTGCGCGATCTGCGGACGGATGCCGGAGATGATGCAGTCGGCGCCCATCAGACGAGCGGCCACCACGGTCTTCAGGATGTGCTGGGCGACCTGGGTGTCAACCGCCGGGACGCCGGTGATGTCGATGATCGCGTACGGGGAGCCGGTGTCGACCAGGGTCTGCAGCAGCCGCTCCATGACCACCTGGGCCCGGGCCGAGTCCAGGGTGCCGACCAGCGGGACGGCGACCACGCCCTCCCAGAGCTTGACCACCGGCGTGGAGAGCTCGAGCAGCTGCTCGGCCTGGTCGGCGATCAGGCTCTCCCGGGTGCGGACGAAGCTCTCGAAGGTGAACAGCCCCAGCTCGTCGACCAGACCGGAGAAGGCGACGTAGTCGCGCAGCGCGTTGTCGCCGCCGGCCTCCTCCACGAGCCCGACCAGCACCTCCTTGAGCGCGAAGACGCTGATCGCGGTCTCGGTGGCGGAGAAGCCCTGCCGGGCCCGGCCACGGGACAGGTCGGAGAGCGCGGCGCGCAGCTCGGCGGCGTTGTCGGCGGACAGGTCGATCGCGCCGTGCTCGCCGGCGGCGACGAGGGCGCTGTGCAGATCCTGGACCTGCCGGCGCAGCTCAGCCTGACTCAACCGGCCGCGCAGCGAACGGGCGACGATCTCGGTCCACCGCTGCGTGACCCGCTCGGCGTGTCCGCCGAGCAGCGCGGCGAGCCGACCACTTTCCTCGGCGCTCAACGCCATTGCGAAACCCCCCTCGACCTGGACCGGGCGGGCTCTATCACCGGGGGCTGCTGCACTACTTGCCCCGCAGCAATGGAATGACGATGGTCACCGGATCCCGGCTCCCGTTCTGCGTGTGACCCCCATCGTGGGATACCGTTCCCCCGATAACAGGAGGTCTGGCGAATGTCCTTGACGGTGCACACGGAACAGCGCGGCGACGTGGTCGTCGTGTCGGTCGCGGGCGAGTTGGACATGGCGACCGCACCCCAGTTGCAGGACCAGATCACCGACCTGCTCGACAAGGGCCGCAACCGGCTGGTGTTCGATCTGGCGGAGGTCTCGTTCTGCGACTCGACCGGTCTGTCGGTCTTCGTCCGCGCCAAGAACAGCTGCGACGAGGCCGGCGGCGTGGTGCGGCTGGCCGCCCCGCAGCGGGGGGTGCTGCGCATCCTCGAGGTGAGCGGTCTGGTCGAGGTGCTGCAGACCTACCCGACGGTGGATCAGGCCGTCGCCGGCGACCCGACGCCGGCCTCCTCCTGACCGCTGCCGCTCCTCACTCGTCCTCGACGTAGCGGGGACGGGCGATCGCCATGCCCGCCGCCGTCTGCACGGCGAGCGCGACCAGCAGGAACCCGATCGGCGCGGTCCAGGCGCCGGTGACCTCGTAGAGGATGCCGACCAGCAGCGGGCCGAGGGCGGCGATCACGTACCCGGTGCTCTGCGCGAACGCGGACAGCGCGACGGTCCCCTCGGCGGTCCGTGCGCGCAGGCCGATGGTGGTCAGGATCATCGGGAAGGCGCCCTGGCCGATCGCCAGCAGGATCACCCAGAGCACGGCAGCGCCGTGCGGGGCCAGCGCCAGCCCGAGGTAGGCCAGCGCCGACGCGGTGGTCAGCCCGAGCACCAGCGGGCGCAGCGTCGCCAGGCGGCCGGCCACGGTGGGCATCAGCAGCGCGATCGGCACGCCGAGCGCGGTCACCCCGGCGAGCAGCAGCCCCGCCGACTCGGGCTGGTAGCCGGCGTCCCGGAACAGCTGGGCGAGCCAGCCCATGATCGCGTACCCGCTGAGCGACTGGGCGCCGAAGTAGAGGGCCATCGCCCAGCCCAGGCGCGTCCGCGCCGGCCGGACCCGCGCCGCCGGGGCGACGGCCGCCGTCGGGGTCGCCCGCCGCGCGGACGCCCGGGTCCGCAGCGCCAGCGGCACCCACGGGAGTACGGCCACCGCGGCCATCGCGGCCCAGATGCCGAGCCCGGCCCGCCAGGACCCGAAGGCGTGCGCGATCGGCACCGCGGAGGCGGCGGCCACCGTCGTGCCCGCGGTCAGTGCCATCGTGTACGCCCCGGTGACCAGGCCGGTGCGGTGCGGGAAGTGCTGCTTGACCAGCATCGGCAGCAGGATGTTCGCGACCGCGATGCCGGCCAGCGCCAACGCGCTGGTGAGCAGGAAGACCCAGGTCGAGTCGGTGGTGACCCGGAGCACCTGACCGGCGACGAGGGCGAGCATGGCGACCACCAGGATCCGGGCCGGCGCCACCCGGCGGACCAGCCACGGGGTGAGCGCGCCGAGGCCGGCGAACGCGATGGTCGGCAGGGTGGTGACCAGGCCGGCGGTGGTTCCGGAGAGCCCCAGCCCGTCGCGGACCTCGTCGAGTAGGGCGCCGAGGCTGGTCACCGCGGCGCGCAGGTTGAGCGCGACCAGCAGCATCCCGACCAGCACGAGCGCGCCGCCGGTCGCCGGGTGGGTCCGGCGGCCCGCGCCGGGGTCGCTCGCCAGGGCGGGATCGACGGGGGCGGGCGGCGCCGGAGCGGCGGTCGGTGGCGGGGTCATGACCTCTAACCTACAATCATGGGATGAATTCGGGACCGGTGATGTAACCAGTGCCACCGTCGGTCGATTCCTCCTCCGCGCCGCCCGTGCCGCCCCGCGGCCATCGGGTCCGGCAGACCACTGAGCAGCTCCGGGCCCGGATCCTGGGCGGCGAGTGGCCGGTCGGCGGGCGCATCCCCACCGAGCCACAGCTGGTCGCCGCGCTGGGCGTCGGGCGCAACACGGTCCGCGAGGCGGTCCGCGCCCTGGTGCACGCCGGGGTGCTGGAGTGCCGGCAGGGCTCCGGCACGTACGTGGTGTCCACCGACGAGCTGGCGCCGGTCGTGGCCCGCCGGCTCGGCGACGACCGGATGACCGAGGTGATCGAGGTACGGCGCGCCTTCGAGGTGGAGGCCGCCCGGCTCGCCGCGCTGCGGCGTACCCCGGAGGACATGGCGGCGCTCGACGGCGCGCTCGCCGAGCGCGAGGCGGCCTGGCGCGGCGGCCGGGTGGACGTGTTCGTCGAGGCGGACGCGGCGCTGCACACCGCGGTGGTCGCCGCCGCGCACAACGCCATGCTCGCCGAGCTGTACGCCTCGGTCGGCACCGCCCTGCGCAGCACGGTCGCCCAGGCGATGGGGGACGCGCTCACCCCCGAGCGCTACGTCGACCACACCCGGCTGGTCGAGGCGATCCGGGCCGGCGACCCGGGGCGGGCAGCGATCGAAGCCGGCGCTTTTCTGGAGCCCGCCGGAGGGGCATAGGTTGTGCCGGACGGAAAACCGGACACCTCGGGAGTACGGATGCTCAAGGGCTTCAAAGACTTCATCATGCGCGGCAACGTCATCGACCTGGCGGTCGGTGTCGTCATCGGCGCCGCGTTCACGGGCGTGGTCACCGCTCTCACGAACTCGTTCCTCAAGCCGATCATCAAGCTGGTCGGCGGCGGGGAAGACCAGTTCGCTGGCCAGTGGGAGATCAGCAAGGGCAACTTCATGGACTGGGCGGGGTTCATCAACGCCCTGATTACCTTCCTGCTCACCGCGGCGGTGCTCTACTTCTTCGTGGTGTTCCCGATGAACAAGCTCGCCGAGCGGCGGCAGCGGGGCGAGGAGCCGCCACCGGCGGCGCCGAGCGAGGAGATCAAGCTGCTCACCGAGATCCGGGACGCGCTGCTCTCCGCCGGTCACGCCACCCCTGGCCAGCAGCGCGGTGCGCTCGACGACGTGCTGGGCCGCCGCACGGAGCCGCCGGCGCCGCGCTGACCGACGGATGCACATCGGCCCCTGTGGGATTCCCGCAGGGGCCGCACCTTCTCGTACGTGTGTTCGATAGAGTCCGCCCATGGAGCAGCGGAAGCACTGGTGGAACGGGAAATGGGGGCGGCTGGCCCGGCGGGACGTCTTCCTCCGGGTGGACGCCGACCGGTGGCACGTCGAGCAGCGGGCCGGCGGCGCCGAGGGCATCTCCCGGTTCTACGAGTACGGCAGTGCGGACGAGGCCGAGGAGACGGTCCGGGCGCTGCTCGACGGCCCGGACACCTGGCGCGAGCTGTCCCCGCGCCCGCCGGGCGGCTGGACCCTCCCCAACAGCTGAACGGGCGGGAGCGGCCGGCTGACTGAGCGTCGGGCGGGGCGGCGACGGCGTTTAGCGGCGTACCGCCCCGGGAACCGCGATGGGATGGATCAGCAGGACGAGCAGCAGGCGACCATCTCGCGGATCACCACCGGGATGCCGGTGATCGACCCCGCCGGCGCCGAGGTCGGCACGGTGGATCTCGTCCAGCGGGGCGACCCGTACGCGGTGACCGTCCAGACACCGGCCACCGACCCGGGCAGCAGCCTGGACGAGCTGATCGAGGCCACCGCGGTCGAGGAGCCCGACGTGCCGGCCGATCTGGCGGCACGGCTGCTGCACAGCGGCTACCTGAAGGTCTCCACCGAGTTGGTGGACGCCGGCGCGGTGTACGTCCCGGCCGACCGGATCGCCGCCGTCTCGGACGGCCGGGTGCGCCTCGCGGTCGGCGTGGCCGACCTGCCCGCCGAGGAGTGAGTCCCCGCCTGATCCCCTGCGCGGCGGAAGAGCAGCAGCATCAGGCAGCCGGCGACCAGACCCCAGAACGCGCCGCCCACACCGAGCAGCGTCACCCCGGAGGCGGTCACCACGAAGGTGACCACGGCGGCCTCCCGGGTCGCCGGGTCGGTCACCGCCGAGGCGAGCGCGGTGGCCAGCGCGCCCAGCAGCGCCAGCCCGGCGACCGCCTCGATGAGGATCGGCGGGGCGACCGCGACCAGCGCGGTGGCGACGCCGGCACCCAGCCCGAGCACGGCCAGGCCGACGCCGGCGGTTACCGAGGCGACCCACCGGCGCTCCGGGTCCGGGTGCGCGTCGGGGCCGGCGGCCAACGCGGCGGTGATGGCCGCGAGGTTCACCGCGTGCCCGCCGGCCGGGACGGCCAGCAGGCTGGCCAGACCGGTGGCCCGCAGCGCGGCGCCGAACGGTGGGCGGTAGCCGTAGCCGACCAGCACCGCCATGCCGGGCACGTTCTGCGCCGCCATGGTGACCAGGAACAGCGGGAGGGCGAGCCCGACCAGCGCGGACGCGTTCCAGGCCGGCGCGGTCAGGGCGACCGACGGGGTCAGTGCGGCACCGGTCAGGCCCGCCGGCGGCGCGGTCAGCGCGATCGCCGCCACCGCCACCAGCAGCGCGCCGGGTACCGCCCAGCGGCGGGCGTACCGGTGCAGCAGCAGCCAGCCGACCACCACCGGGCCGGCCACCGTGGGCAGCTCGACCAGCGCGCGGACCGGCGCGGTGCACAGCGGCAGCAGCACCCCGGCGAGCATCGCGCCGGCCACCGGCTTCGGGATGGCCGCCACCGCCCGACCGAGTGGCGGGAACAGTCCGGCCGCCACGATCAGCAGGCCGGAGACGAGGAAGGCGCCCACCGCGACCGGCCACCCGCCCGGCGGTGACCCGGTCGCCACCAGCAGTGCCGCGCCCGGCGTCGACCAGGCGACGCTCATCGGCATCCGGTACCGCCAGCCGAGCCAGGCGGCGGCCAGCCCGGACGCCACGCAGAGGGCGAGCAGGCCGGAGGCCGCCTGCGCGTCCGACGCGCCGGCTGCCCGGAGGCCGGCCAGCACGACGGTGAACGAGCTGGCGAAGCCGACCAGGGCGGTCACCACCCCGGCCAGCAGCGGTTGCACCCGTCCGGCCATCCCAACCTCCCACTGTTCCGTTTACGGAACGACAGCGTGTAGCACGATAGCCGGGTGCCGCACCGACCACCAGCCCGCCGTCCGGGCCTCGACGTGGATCCCGCCGTCGTCGGCCGCCGGGTCCGCGCCCTGCGCGAGGAGCGGGGGATCTCGCTGTCCACACTCGCCCGACTCGCCGGCGTCGGGAAGGCCACCCTCTCCGGCCTGGAGCACGGCACCCGCAACCCGACCCTGGAGACGCTCTGGGCGGTCACCGCGCAGCTCGGCGTACCGCTGACCGCAGTGCTGGCCGAGCCGGCCGCCGCGCCCACCACCGTGCACGGCACCGCGGTCAGCGCCACCCTGCTGGAGGTGTTCACCGACGCCGACGCGACCTACGAGCTGTACCGGATGCGGGTCGCGCCCGGGCCGGGGCAGCTCTCCCCCGCCCACCAGCCGGGGGTCACCGAGCACATCACCGTCTTCGCCGGAGTGTTGCGCGCCGGCCCGGCCGACGCGCCGCTGACCGCACCGGCCGGCGGTCACATCCGCTGGGTCTCCGACGTGCCGCACAGCTACACGGCGGTGGGTGACGAGGAGGTCGCGGCCAGCCTGCTGCTGCGCTATCCACGCCGCTGAGCCACGGCCCGGTGGGCCCGAACGTGCACATCGGCAGCATTTCTCGACCCTTCGCAGTAGTGCGTAGAGACGAAGACGGGGTGTTCTTGGCAAGCTTGACCCCATGACGCTGATCCTCCGCTCGGTCATCCTCAACGACATCGGCCTGATCCGGACCAACAACGAGGACTCCGCCCTCGCCGGTGACCGCCTGATCGCAGTCGCCGACGGCATGGGCGGGCTGCCCGCGGGCGAGGTGGCGAGCGAGATCGTGATCCGGATCCTGGACGAGCTGGCCCCACCCACCGACTCCGACGGGGCCGCCGACGCCCTGCGCGCCGTCGTCAGCACCGCCAACCAGCGCATCCACGCCGCCATCACGGTCGACCCGACCCGCGAGGGGATGGGCACCACGCTCACCGCGGCGCTGCTGGCCGGCGAGACGCTGGTGCTGGCCCAGGTCGGCGACTCCCGCTGCTACCTGCTGCGCGACGGGGAGCTGACCCAGCTCACCCGGGACGACACCTTCGTCCAGTCGCTGGTCGACCAGGGCTCGCTCTCCCCCGAGCAGGCCCGGCACCACCCTCAGCGGTCCCTGGTGACCCGGGCCGTGCAGGGCGCCGACACCCCACCGGCGATCGGCGTGCTGACCGTGGTCCCCGGCGACCGGCTGCTGCTGTGCAGCGACGGGCTCTCCGACTACGTCGAGGACGAAGCCATCGGCGCGACGCTGGGCATGTACACCGACCGCCAGCAGTGCGGCGAGCAACTGGTGAAGCTCGCCCACCACGCCGGCGCACCGGACAACGTCACCGTCGTCGTCTCCGACGTCGGCACCCGTTGACGGATTCACCCAATCCGGTTGCGGCCGATGTCGGAGCCGGTTGGGATGGGTCGATGACCATCCGCCGGGTGACCGACGACGACCGTCTCACCACCAGCTTCCCGCTGGCCGCATACGCCTTCGAGTCGTCGCCGCTCGGCGCCGCCCGGATTCAGGAGTTCCGCGACTACCTGCCCTACCACGAGGGCAACCGGACGCTGATCGCCGAGGAGAACGGCGACACGCTGGCCGCCGTCACGGCCATCCCGATGCGGCAGAACCTGCGCGGGATGGTGCTGCCGATGGCCGGCGTCGCCGGGGTGGCCACCCATCCACTGGCCCGCCGCCAGGGGCACGTCCGGACGCTGCTGCACCAACTCCTCGACGAGATGCGCGACGAGGGGCACGCGCTCAGTGCGCTCTACCCGTTCCGGCCCAGCTTCTACGCCCGGTTCGGCTACGTCGGGTTGCCCAAGCCGCGCAGGGCCACCTTCACCCCGGCGAACCTGGGGTCGCTGCTCCGCGCGGACCTGCCCGGCGAGGTGGGCTGGGAGCGCATCGCCGCCGGCTATCCGGCGTGGCGCGCCTTTACCGAGCGCTGCCTCCACGAGCGGCACGGGTTCTCGACCTTCCCGGACTACCGGGCCGTCGGGCTGCGCGACCGGGACGAGTACTGGCTGGTCACCGCCCGGGTGGCCGGCGAGGTCACCGGCGCGGTGACCTACCGGATCGACGAGCACGGCGGCACGCTGCACGGCAACGAACTGCTGGTCACCGACCCGCTCGCGCGGACGCTGCTGTTGCAGTTCTTCGCCCGGCACGTCGACCAGGTCGAGCGGATCACCGTCCAGGTCCCGCCGGACGAGTTGCCGGAGCTGTGGTTGACCGACCTGGACGTGCACGTCGAGGCGCGAACGGTCGTGCCGAGCTCGTCCGCCCCGATGGCCCGGGTGCTGTCGCTGGACGCGTTGCGAGGGCTGCCCGCCGGGCCCGGCCGGGTACGGATCGAGCTGACCGGGGACCGCTGGTTGGCCGGCACCCACCTGCTGGACGGCACGACCGGTGCGCTGGAGCTGGTCGCCGACACCGCCGGCAGCGCGCCGACCGCCACGCTCACGGCCGCCGGGCTCTCCGCCCTGGCGTACGGGGTGCTGGATCCGGCGGAGCTGCCGTTGCGGGGGTTGGGCGAGGTGCCGGCGGACGCCGCCGCGGAGCTGCGGAGCATCTTCCCGCGCGGAGTGCCGTACCTCTTCGCCGACTTCTGACCCCCCCAGCCTTAGCCACGGGTTAAACCCGCATGGCGAATTCGCTCCCGCGCCGTCGCGGCTCCTAGCATCACGGGGTGCGCATGACGTCGCTTGTCGCCCTGCTCGTCCTCGGTGTCGCCACCGCGACCCTGCCCGCCTGCGCGCCCGACGACCCGGCTCCGGCCGCCTCGCAGCCCAGCCCGTCGGCCGAGCCGGAGGCGCTGGCCACCGGCGAGCAGGGCGTCGCCCCGGCGGCCCGGGACGGCCTCGGTGGCCCGGGGGCCAGCCCGAGCCCGAAGCCGGCCGGCAAGGCGCTCGCGGCCGGCAACCCGAACGGCAACGCCACCGTGCCGGCCGAGGCACGGGCGGTGGACACCTCGAAGTCGACCCGGACCATCGGCTCCGGCACCCCGGCGAGCTGCACCTCCGCGGCGGTGGTGAAGGCCGTCGCCGCCGGCGGCATCATCACGTTCAACTGCGGGCCGGCCCCGGTGACGATCAAGATGGCCGCCACCGCGAAGGTCCGCAACGCCAACGGGCCGAAGGTGGTGCTGGACGGCGGCGGCAGGGTGACGCTGAGCGGCCAGGGGAAGCGCCGCATCCTCTACATGAACACCTGCGACGAGGCCCAGGGCTGGACCACATCGCACTGCCAGAACCAGGACCATCCGCAGCTGACCGTGCAGAACCTGACCTTCGCCGACGGCAACTCGACCGGGGACAAGGTCGAGGGCGGCGGCGGTGGGGCGATCTTCGTACGCGGCGGGCGGCTCAAGGTGGTCAACTCGCGGTTCGTCCGCAACCGCTGCGACCGGACCGGCCCCGACCTGGGCGGCGCGGCCATCCGGGTGCTCAGCCAGTACGAGAACAAGCCGGTGTACGTGGTTGGCAGCACCTTCGGCGGCTCCGCCGGCCAGGGCGGCTCCTGCTCCAACGGGGGCGCGCTGAGCAGCATCGGCGTCTCCTGGGTGGTGCTGAACAGCGTGCTCAGCCACAACGAGGCGATCGGTAGCGGCGCCAACCCGGCCAAGTCCGGCACGCCCGGCGGCGGCAGCGGCGGCGCGATCTACTGCGACGGCAACGAGTTCACCGTGCGGATCGCCGGCACCATCATCGAGAACAACAAGGCCAACGAGGGCGGCGGCGCGATCTTCTTCGTCAGCAACAACCGCACCGGCACCATGACGATCGAGAAGTCCACCCTGCGCCGCAATCCGAGCGCCAAGTTCGAAACCCGCGGCTTCCCCGGCATCTTCTTCCTCGGCGCCCGCAACCCCACCGTGAGCGGCTCGAAACTGAGCTGACCTCAGTACGGGTTGCCCTGGCCGGCGGCGCGGGCGCGGAGCAGACCGCCCGGCCGGCCGGGCAGGTTCGACGCGCCGGACAGCGGCGGGCTGGTGGTGTGGTCACCGCCGGCCATCCCGGCAAAAAGTTCCTTGAGCGCGGTGAGCGAACTGATCTTGGGATGCCAGTCCAGCTCCGTCTCCGCCCGCTCGCTGGACATCAGCGGCGCGTTCAGGCCCAGCTCGACCCAGCCCGCGTCCACGGGTTGCAGCCGCGCCCGCCAGGTCAGCGCCGCCGCCACCCGCAGCACCGGCGCGGCGACGGGCACCGTCCAGCCATGGAAGTGCCGGGCCACCAGCTCCGGGGTGAGCACCGGGTCCGCGGCGACGTTGAAGGCGCCGCGCGCGTCACCCAGCACCGCCCTGGCGTACGCGTCAGCCACGTCGTCGGCGTGCACCGCCTGCATCCGCAGCCGGCGGTGGGTGGGCACCAGCGGGATCCGGCCGAAGCGCAGCAGCCGCACCGGCGCCAGCGGGCCGAGAAAATAGCGGGTGATCTCCGCGCCGGCGTCCCGCTGGAAGATCAGCCCGGGTCGCAGCCGAACCACCCGCAGCGTCGGGTGGTCCTGCTCGATCCCGTCCAGCAGCGCCTCCACCTCCGCCTTGTTCTCGCTGTACGACGAGCCGGGCACCCCGGTCGCCGGCCAGCGCTCACTCACCGGGTGGTCCTTCGGGCCGGGAGCGTACGTCCCGACCGAGGAGGCGTACACCAGCGCCGGCACGCCCACCCGGACCAGCGCGTCGAAGACCGCCCGGCTGCCGTCGACGTTGGTGCGGCGCAGCACCCGCTGGTCGTGACTGGGCTGGATCTGCCAGGCCAGATGCACCACCGCGTCCGCGCCGGCGAACACCTCAGCGAGCTGCCCGACCGCCCCGGGAGAGCCGATGTCGCAGGAGTGCCACTCCACCTGGTCGTACGGCTCGCCAGCCTCCGGGCCGGGCAGCCGCCGAGCCACCCCCACCAGCTCCACGCCCCGCTCCCGGCGCAGCCGCCGCAGCAGCGCCGTACCGACGTTGCCGCTCGCCCCCACCACCACGATCCGCATGTCCGACCCCGTACCCGCCCAGCCGCCCGCCAACCGCCCGGCCCGGCGCGGCGCGGCGCGGCGCGGTTTGATCGACTCGGGATCAAGGGCGGGGCGAGTCCCGGACCCAGCCGTGCTTCTCCTTTCCCCGCCGCCCGGCCGTCGCCGCGAGACAGCGAGGGCAGATCCAACCGATCGGGTCGGCCTCGGTGAGCACGTCGGTGCCCGAGTAGTCGAAGCGCACGTGCGGAAAGCGCCGCAGACGGGTCCGGCTGAGCGCCAACCCGCAGACGGTCTGGTTCTGGCCGGGCAGCCAGGCGTGCACTTCCCCGCCCGGCCCACGTACGCCGTCCGGCCCGACCTCCTCGCCGGACGCCGCCACCGCCGGGGTGCCGCTCAGTTTCATGCCCGGTCTGGTTCCCCACCCGCCCGCACCCATGCAACGTGCGGCAGGCAGGCATCGACCGACCGGCCGGAAGCCGAGAGTCGTCGGCGGGCACCGTCCGGTAACCTGAGCGCGCGGGCCGCTAGCTCAATGGCAGAGCTGTGGACTTTTAATCCATAGGTTCAGGGTTCGAGTCCCTGGCGGCCCACTCCTCCGCAGGTCAGCGGCCCTTTCGAGGGCCGCTGGAGCCGCGATCTTGGCTGGTACAGCGGCGAAGTACAGCAGTAGCGCCTTACCGGTCCAGCGCGCTGCCGAGCCGCTTGAGGGCGTCACGGGTGGCCGCCGAGGAGACCACCGTGTAGATCTCCATGGTGATGGCGAACTGCGCGTGCCGGAGGATCTGCATCGCCACCCGGGGGTGCACGTCCAGGTCGGCCAGGAGTGACGCGCAGGTCCGCCGGGCGTCCCGGACGGTGATCCGTCGGACCCCGGCCGCGTCGCAACGCCGGTCACAGAAGCGGTTCACGTTGCGCGGCTCGACCGGGCGGCCGTAGCGGGTGGTGAAGATGAGGTCCGACGGCTGCCAGGCCGAGCCGGCGGCGTCCCGGGAGGCGTTCTGGGCGGCACAGCGGCGGCCGAGCGCCACGGTGCAGACGTCCGGCAGCGGCAGGGTGGCGTCCGAGGCGGCCGTCTTAGTCTCCCGGTGCAGCAGTTCGGCACCGACCCGCTGGAGCTGCCGATCGATGGTCAACTCCCCCGCGTCGAGGTCGACATCAGCCCAGGTGAGCCCCAAAATCTCGCCCTTGGGCAGACCGAGCACCAGGACCAGGACGTACGCGGCGTAGAGCGGGTCGTCGTCGGCGCGGGCCGACTCCAGAAACCGCCGAGCCTCGTCGCTCGTCCATGCCTTCCGCTTCCGCTTCCGTACCGGGGGCAGCTTCACCAGGGAGGCGACGTTGCGGGTGATCAGCCCTTCGGTGATCGCCTGGGACAGCAGCGTCCGGAGCACGGTTCGCAGGTGCGTGACGCTGGTTGCCGAGGGCAGGTCCTGGCAGCAGCGGCCGAGGGCACAGCAGCGACGTTGGGCAGGCTTGCGCCGCTCGTCCTTGCCCTGGGCGCAGCACTGGCAGGTCCGCCCGACCTCGTTGATCCACGTCTGGACATCGCTGACCCGGAGCTTGTCGAGGCGCTTCCGGCCCAGCCCCGGCACGAGGTAGAGCCGGACCACCACCTCGTAGGTCACGTAGCTGCCCGGGGCGAGGTTCGGCTTGACGATCTCGCGCAGCCAGTAGCCGGCGTACTCCCCACCGTCGGGGAGCGGGTCGCCACAGGGCCGGCCTTGGCCTGCCCGTGCAACTTGATCCACTTGTCGTGGACCTCCTCGCGGGTCTTGCCGTAGACCCACTTCCGGCCCCGCTTGCCGTCCGGCTTCTCGACCCAGACGTACGCGGCGAAGCCGTTCCGGTACGGGAAGATCGAGCCTTCGCCGTTGGCACGAGCGCGTGCGGGCATCAGGCAGCCTCCCGGCGTTCGACCCGTTCGCGGATGTAGTCGTCGACCCATTCGGGGAGGATGCGGCGGTACTTGCCGTCCTTGATGGAGCGCGGCTCGCCGGTGGCGATCTTCATCTTGACCTTGGACAGACCGAAGCCGAGCAGGACGGCGACCTCGGCGGGCGAGTACCAGCGCGGGGTGAGGTCTCGGCTCATGCGGCGGCCCCGACGAGCCATGCAGCGTGGGCGACTTCTTCCCGGCCGACGCGTCGGCTCTCTCGTCGCTGTCTGGCGGCGGTGTTGGCAAGCAGGGCGTCACCGTCGCTAAGCCAGCCGGACCCGATGTAGGTGAGGGTGCCGCCGGTGATGGCATTGGTGGTGTCGTCGTCTCCGGTGCGGCGGTAGGTGGCTCGGGTACCTGGAAGCAGGCCGAAGGTGACGGAGTAGCGGCGGGCCTTGGTGACGAAGTGACCGCCAAGGCCGAGCATGTGTGCCCAGCGCCGCAGGCCGGCGTAGGCGTTGGATTCGGTGTCAAGGTGGGCTTGACGGTCTCCGGCCGTTGCGGCGCCGTTGGCGGCCTTACGGCGGCATGCTTTCGCCTGTCGCGATAGATTGTCCGCCTGTCGGCGCCACAATGGCCGGGTGTCGGTGCATGCGGACCGTATCTGAGATGGCGGTGCCGAGAAGGGCCGCGGTGGTGGCGCTTGCCACTGCCAACGGCGACAGTGGAAGCATCCCCGGTGCCTTGGCGGCCAGTATGAGCACTGCCGGTGCGATGGCGACCAGTAGAAGCATTGCAGAAATCAGCCGACCTGCGTGTACGCGGGCGAAGACGGCGCGTTCGAAGGCGGCACGCCCGAGCAGAAACAGCGCGGGCCCGCCGAGAATGACGACGACCCAGGCCGGTTCTGTATGTCCCGTTGGATGGATGATGGTGAGGTCCTGGCCCACAGCGGTGACCACGACTCCGGCCACCATGATTACGTGTGATTGTGATACCGCTCGGGCCAGCCGGACCGGCGCGCGGGCCTTTGCGGCAGCTGCGTCCATGAACTCACCGGCCCGGTAGATATAGATCCGCCACAACAGCACCGTGATCAGGAATGCCACCGCGAACGCCGCGTTGCGGTGGGCCTCGAAGTCGCCGGCGCCGTGTGCGACTCCCGCGATCAGGATCAACTCGCCGAGCGCGACGGTGAACAACTGCCGATAGCGTTCAGCCAGATGCTCGCTTGTGTTGACAACCAACGACGTGGTCATGCGGCCGAGCCCGGGTACGGGGAAACCGATCCTGGTGGCGGTGTATTCCAGGACTACCGCGGCCGCCCACAGCGCTAGGCGTCCTGTGCCTTGTGCGAATGCCCCCGTAATCCACGGCACGGCGGATATCCCGTACCAGATCAGCGTCAGACTGGCGTCGCGGCGATGCACCTCTTGACCGCCTATGGCGATGATCAAGAAAAGATTGCGGCCGATGTGGATTGCGATGTACGTGCCGGCGAAGAGTAGCCCTCGCTCGCCGAACGCGTCGGCCATGGCGGCGGCAAGCACCAGGCTGCCCACCATGGTGGCGAAGATCAGCAGTTCGATCGACGGCTTCATAGGATCGAACACGTCGCACATAGCCGCGGTAAGGCTCCAGATAGAGAATACCGCTAGCAGCAATACCATTGTTTGTACGGCGCCGATCCAGCTGAGGTGCTCTCCCAGTTCGCGCGACAGCCGGGTAAGCGTGAACACAAACGCCAGGTCGAAGAAGAGTTCCAGGAACGTCGCACGTTGCGACGTCCCTTCAGTGCGTAGCACCTTGGCCCGCGCCGTCGTCATCGGACTGTACTCCTATAGATTTATTTCAGTCTAACGTTGACGCGTGCCACATCCCATGCTCGGTTATGCGGATAACCCATCCCTCTACCGCTGGCCACCATCCCTGACGAGGCATGCATGGCGCCGTGTTCACTTCCCGCCGATTGATGCTTTCCAGCGCTCGACGCCGCATGCGCCGTGCCAAACGTCCGTTCTAGGTAGTAGCCTCTATTTTGAGGTATCTTAACTAGTAAAAGACTGACTCGGGACGTGATCCAACGACGGGCCGGAGTTACCGCCCGGTGGGCCGCCGACCCTTTTGCGCGGGCGGCCCGTGCTGGGAAGCTGTTCTCGGCGATGCTGCATGGGCAGGCCGTGGTCATCCGCCCAGACCCGCGTCCCGGATACCACCACCGAGGTCACCCAGGTCGACGCCCCACCGGACGTGGTGGACCTACCGGGGCGGTGGTTACTGGCGACGCCGCGCACGCGCAGACCGACACCGCCGACCTATGTCTGCCGCGGCGACGGCGGCTACGTGTTCACCGACAAGGGCAATCAGCCGTCGCTGTTCGCCGAACAGTTCCGACACGGACACCGAACGCCCTGCTTGTCATGCCTGCCACTACTGCCCGCCGATAGGCAACGACGGGTGCGCCTCCGGCGGGGCCTCGGGCACTCCGGGATGGCTGGGAGAGGGAGCCGGCAGGGTGCGTGGCGGCATGGCGGACAAGATCATCAGGTACAGATCCACTACAACTGAGAGCAATCAACGGCGACAAGCGTTAGCAAACATCGGCAGGTCACGCCCTGCTCACAGCGTCGATGGGTCTGATTGATGACGTTCTCTCGCTACGCCGGGTGTAAGGGGTTCAAATCCCCTCAGCTCCACCCCAGGTCAAAGGCCGTTTCCGCTAGTCGGAGACGGCCTTTTTCGATCTTGTACAGCAGCAAGGAACAGCAGCTCACAGGAACTGCTCGCCGAGCCGGGTGGGTGCCGTCTCGGATCGACTGCAACGACCTGTCCGACGGCTACGACAGGCTGCTCGACATCAAGCGCGAGTCGGACTTCATCATGGTGTCGTGGAACCACTTCCACCACCACAGCAAGTCGGCCCTGGTCGGCCACTCGGACAACTACCCGGCCGACCTCGGCAAGCTGCGGGTGACGTACCACCACAACTTCTTCGACGGCACCGACCAACGACACCCCCGGGTGCGTTTCGCCGACCTGGTGCACGTCCTGAACAACTACTACCGAAACGCCCTCTACGGGATCGCCTCCACGAGAACGCCGGCGTGCTGGTGGAGGGGAACTACTTCGAGAACGTGGCCCACCCGAGCTACGTCGGTTACGACAAGAGCGGCCCCGGCCGGCTGGTCGAGCGCAACAACAGGTACGTCAACTCGGCACTCCGCAGACTGCCGGCACCGTGGTCGAGCCGCGCACCTACTACCCGTACACGGTCGATGATCCCGGCACCGCCCCGGCGAGGGTCACGGCCGGTGTGGGCGTCGGCAGGATCGGTCTCTAGACCGCCGCCGACGCGGCCGACCGGGTCCGGGGCGACGACACCGTCGCCCCGGACCCAGTGACCGCCGGAGGGCGAGCGGGTTCAGACCGCCGCCAACCCCTCCACGTGGATCCGGTGTTCGGCCGGGCTGACCCCGCGTACCCGCTTGAACGCGGCGCTGAGCGCGAACGGACTGCCGTAGCCGACCCGGCGGGCCACCGCGCTGATGGTGGCGTCCGGCTCTCTCAGCAGATCGGCCGCCAGGGCGAGTCGCCAACCGGTGAGGTACGCCATCGGCGACTCACCGACAAGCTCGGTGAACCGGCGGGCCAGCGCGGCCCGGGACACCCCGGTACGGGCGGCGAGCGTCGCCACTGTCCAGGGGTGGGCCGGTTGGTCGTGCAGCAGTCGCAGCGCCAGGCCCACCACCGGATCGCCGTGTGCCCGGTACCAGGTCGCGGCCGCCGCCTCCGGACGGGAGAACCAGGCCCGTAGTACGGCGATGAGCAGCAGGTCCAGCAACCGGTCGAGGACCACCTCCTGGCCCGGCTCGTCCTTGTCCATCTCGTCGGCGAGCAACGGGACCAGCGGGCTGTTCCACGCCTCATCCGGCAGCACCAGCAGCGCCGGCAGCACCCGCAGCAGGCGCTGGCTCACCTCCCCGTGGAACTGGTAGGTGCCGCTGAGCAGCACGGCCGAGCCGTCCAGCCGCTCGCCCCAGGTGCGTACGCCCAGGTCCATCACGGCGCATAACTCTTCCCCGGCCGGAGTGGTGCTGCGCTCGCCGGGGTGAATCACCGCCTGCGGCGGAGTGCCCGGATCGTCGGCGATCGTGTACGGCTCCGGACCCCGGATGACCGCCACATCGCCGGGGCGAAGCCGGACGGGGGCGCCGGTGTCCGGCACCACCCACGCGTCACCACGGAGCACGGACACCAGGGTGAGTGGTGCGCGATCCTGGATCCGTACCGACCACGGCGGGTCGAACACCGATCGGAGCAGGAACGCGCCGCGCGCTCTCGGCCCGTCCAACAGCCCCGCCAGTGCGTCCACACGCCCCAAGCTAGAAGAACCCTGGTGAGACGCCCAGACATGGAGCCGAGCGTCTCACTCATTCCCGGTCAGGCCCCGCCCGGCTTGACTAGTGACATGAGAGAGAACGTGCACGAACAGCCCATCCTGGTCCTCGGCGGCACCGGCAAGACTGGTCGTCGCGTGGTGGACCGCCTCACCGCCCTCGGCCGTCCGGTACGGGTCGGTTCCCGCTCCGGCGAGCCACGGTTCGACTGGACCGACCAGAGCACCTGGGCCGGCGTGCTGGAAGGGGTCGGGTCGGTGTACCTGGTGTACTACCCGGACCTGGCCGCACCGGACGCCCCCGCCACAATCCGCGCGTTCGTCGAGCAGGCGGTGGCCGGCGGCGTCGAGCGGATTGTCCTGCTCTCCGGCCGGGGCGAGGAGGCGGCTCAGCTCTGCGAGCAGGTGGTACAGCGATCCGGCGCGAAGTGGACGATCCTGCGGGCGAGCTGGTTCAGCCAGAACTTTAGCGAGGATTTCCTGGTGGACTCGGTGCGCGGCGACGAGATCGTGCTCCCGGCCGGCGACGTCGGGGAGCCCTTCGTCGACGCCGACGACATCGCCGAGATCGCGGTCGCGGCGCTGACCGAGGCGGGCCACGTGGGTCAGCTCTACGAACTGACCGGGCCCCGGCTGCTCACCTTCGCCGAGGCGACCGCCGAGATCGCCAAGGCGGTCGGGCGACCGATCACCTACCAGTCGGTCTCCCCACAGGAGTACGCCGAGGTAATGGCGCGTTACCAGGTGCCCGCCGAGCTGGTGGCCGTCCTGACAGACCTGTTCGGCAAGGTCCTGGACGGGCGCAACGCCCACCTGACCGACGGTGTGCGACGCGCTCTGGGCCGCCGGCCCCGGGACTTCGCGGACTATGCGCGGGACGCCGCCGCCACCGGCGTCTGGGCGACCGAACAGCCGGATCGGGGCTGATCGTCATGAGTACGCTGGCAGCCTGGTCGGCGGCGGTGACCCTGGCGGTGACCGGTCTGATCGCAGGGGTCTACTACGCCTTCTCCGTGTCCGTGATGCCCGGGTTGAACGCGACCGACGCCGGCACCGCGATCCGGGCCATGACGAGCATCAACCAGAAGATCCAGAATCCGCTCTTCTTCGTCACCTTCTTCGGTCCCATCCTCGCGGCTACGATCACCGGCGTACTGCTGCTGATCCTCGGCCACCGTCCGGCGGCGCTGCTGTTCTTCCTGGCCGGGGCCGCGTACCTGGTGGGCGCGTTCATCCCGACGGTGACCCTCAACGTGCCGATGAACGATGCGCTCGACGCGACCGGTGTGCCGACCGACCCGGCGGAGGCGGCGCGGATCTGGGCGGACTACGCCTCTCGCTGGACCTGGTGGAACACCGTGCGCGCCGGGGCGAGCGTGGTAAGCCTGCTGCTTGCCGGATTCGGCGTCTACCTCTGGGGCAGCCAGCGGTGACCACGTCACCCCGGCGGCGCACGGATCGGGGCATGCCCAGCGGATCGGTCAACCGGGCCTGCGGCCTCGACCAGGATCCGCTGGGCGTGCGCGACGAAGGGCCCGTCGGTCTGGATCCGCTCGTGCAGGGCGGCGAGCTGGTCGCGGTACCGCTCGACGGTGAAGTCGGGCACGATCCAGACCACCTTCCGCAGGAAGTGGACCACGGCACCGATGTCGTGGAAGACGGGCCGGCATCGACCGGGCCGGCGGGCCACACCGGTCGGCCTCAGTGTCGGGTGTCGCGGCCGTGCAGCCAAGGCGCGATGACCACAGTGGGCAGGGCGAGAAAAATGGCGATTAGATGGGCGGCCCAAGCCCATGGAGCGAGGCTGGCCCCGTCCATCCCTGCGTGGTCGATGAGAAGCGCCCAACCGCACGGGATGAATAGCAATCCCATCGCGACGGCACCCACCCATAGCAAAGCCAGTGAACGACGGATAGTGGCTGTCATCAAAACGACCGTCACCGCGGCCGGTACGCCCAACAACGCGCTCGCCTGGCTCCAGTCGATACCCTGAGGGGCGGAGGTTCCAACACGAAGATCGGCGTCAGCTAAGGCCCAGCTCCAACCGGCCGCGATGTTGGCGAGGCTGAGAAACGAACCTGCCCACATGAACCAGACAGCTCTCACGGCGGCAGCATAGTCATCGCGTCACATGCCCTTCGGTGACCAACTGAGTGACGACCGGTGCGGACGCCAGCGGACAAGGGCGGACGATAGCGGACCGTTGCGGCAGGCCACGGGCCACGAAGCCGCAGCTCACGTGGAAGTGTTGGTTGCCTGGGGGTCAAGGGGTCGACAAGGACCAGGTCCAGGCCGTCACCAGGCCGTCGGAGGCCGATCGTCAGCGACCAACGACGACCACTGGTGACGACGTCTGCCCTGATTGCAAGGCGTGACCTGCCCGATCACCAGGCCGGCCGGGTCCTTCTTACCTGTAGTTGGTGAATTGAGGGGATGCTGCCGACAGCATCGCTGCGCAAGGGCCGAGGCCGAATAGGACGCGGACGCGATCGGGCATAAGGCAGTGCGTGCCCGCCCGAGGCTGGGCGGGGAACTCCCGGGGCGGTAGGCATGAGTAGCCCTGTGTCAAGCGGCAGAGGCGAGAAGGGCCTGCAGAGCTCGGTGGCGGGTGGGGTCGTAGGCGACGCCGTCTTGCCAGCAGCGCCAGATCACGTGTAGCCAGGCGCGGGCGAGGATTCGCGTGGCGTGGGGGTGGTCGTGGCCCCGAGCCCGGGCCCGCCGGTAGAGGTCGGCGGCCCAGGGGTTGGCGTG
>NZ_JBSFYP010000005.1:0-180329 GCF_053599835.1 Micromonospora sp. NPDC005163 | reverse complement strand
GGTTTTTGGTTTTCGGGGGGGGGGGGGCGCCCGATCCCACCAAAAAACAAAAGATGTCCCCCGGGGGGGTTACCGCCCCGGCGGGCGGCCCCCCCCCCGGGGGGGGCGCCGGACCCCGGGTACGTCAGCGGACGTACCCGGGATGTCGCCGACGGTCGGACGCCCGGACCGGGCCCGGCGGGCAGCATCCTGGTATGCGTCGGATCCCGCCCACCGCCCGCAAGGCGCTGCTCACCCTGCACCTGGTCACCTCGCTCGGCTGGCTCGGCGCCGACCTGACGCTGCTCACGCTCGGCGTCGCGGCACAACGCGGCGCCGACCCGGCCGTCGTCTACCCGGTCGCCGCGCTGGTCGGCACCGTGCTGTTCGCGCCGTTGAGCGTGCTGGTCTGGCTGGTCGGCGTGGCCAGCGCGCTGCTCACCCCGTGGGGCCTGCTGCGCTACCGATGGGTGGTGGTCAAACTCGTGCTCACCACGGTGATGGTCGGGCTGGTGCTGTTCCTGCTCACCCCGAACCTGCGGCACGCCGGCGCGCTGGGCGCCGCCCTGCCCGCCCGGGACCGCGCCGACCTGGTGATCGCGCCGGCCGTGTCGACCAGCCTCATGATCATTGCGACGGTGCTGTCCACGTACAAGCCGTGGGGTCGACGGCCGGCGGCGCGGCCCACCGTCGCGGGCCGGACCGGCCATGATCGCGCCGCAACCAGGATCTAGTGGCCTCCTCTCGGCGGCAGGCCACTACATCCAGGATCGAGCACGATCTTCGCGGGCGGCCGAGCGCGGGGCGGGCGATCAGGTGGCGGGCGGGGTCTCGCCGGGGCGGTCCAGGGCCGCGCCCAGCCGGGTGGCCAGGGCCAGGTGGGCCGCCCGGGCCTGGCGGAACGCGTACCCGAACAGCGGGGCCGGCGCGGTCAGCGTGATCTCGACGTCGACCCGGACCAGGCCGTCCGGCTCGCCACGCAGCCGGGTGTGGTTGCGCACCGTCGTGGCCGGCCACTGGCGGGCCACCGTCACAATCTCGTCGTCCTCGCTGATCAGCACGTCCGCCTGGTAGCTGGTCCGGAAGCGGAGCGGGCCGGCCACCAGTCGGTCGCTGATCGCGTAGCTGGCCCGGGCGCCGGGCCGGGGCGGCAGCCGGCGGACCCGGACGATCAGCGGGTGCAGCTCACCCTGCCGGGTCAGATCGCTCAGCAGGGCCGCCGCCTCCCGCGGCTCGCACCGGGCCTGGACGGTGTAGCTGAAGGTATCGCTCCTGAGCACACCGTCTCCCGCCATCGTTGGTCGCACGATCGTCCCGTACCCCGGTCGGGCTGGCAACGCCCGGACGGACACGGACCGTTGCCTCGGCACGCACACCCCGTTCCCACTACGGTCGGCTGGTGGGGAACCACCGGCCGTGACGGGCGACGGAGGGCGTGAGCATGAACGGGTACGACCGGTGAGCGGGCACGTGATGGTCTTCGCGCCCACGCCGCAGCTGACGGTGACCGTCGACCAGCCGAACGACCAGCCCGAGCTGCACCTGCACCCGGGCGGGCAGGGCGTCTGGCAGGCCCGCATGGTGATGTCGCTCGGGGTCGACGTGGTGCTCTGCACCGCCCTCGGCGGCGAGATCGGCCAGGTGCTGGAGCCGCTGCTCGTCAGCGAGGGAGTGGACCTCAAGGTGGTGGTCCGCGACTCCGGCAGCGGCGGGTACGTGCACGACCGCCGGGACGGGTCCCGGCGGGAGATCGCCGATGTGCCCGGGCAGCCCCTGAGCCGGCACGAGCTCGACGAGTTGTACAACCTGGCCCTCGGCGAGGGGCTGCGGGCGTCGGTGAGCGTGCTCAGTGGACCCAACGAGCCGTGGCTCGTCCCGGCCGACCTGTACCGGCGTTTCGCCGCCGACCTCGGCGCCAACGGCGGCCGGGTGGTGGTCGACCTCTCCGGCGATCACCTCGGCGCGGTGCTGGACAGCGGGGTGTACTTCCTGAAGGTGAGCCACGAGGAACTGATCCGCGACGGCCGCGCCCGCAACGGGGAGAGCGCGGAGCTCACCCGGGCGATATACGAGCTGCACGCCGCCGGCGCCGAGACGGTGGTGGTGAGCCGGGCCGACGAACCGGCGCTCGCGCTCATCGACGGTGAGCTGTTCGAGGTGGAGATGCCCCGGTTGCAGGCGGCCGACCCGCGCGGCGCGGGCGACTCGATGACCGCCGGGGTGGCCGCCGTGGTGGCCGGCGGTGGAGACATCCGGACCGCCATCCGGACCGGCGCCGCCGCCGGGGCGCTCAACGTGACCCGGCACGGGCTGGGCACCGGGCGGTTGGACTCGATCACCGGTCTGGTGGAGCGGGTCCGGTTGGTCCCGGCGGACAGCCGACAACAGGAGCGGACCACCCCCGACGAACTGGCCGACCGGGCGGTCGAACGATGACGCTCCGCGTGCTCGTCACCAACGACGACGGGATCGCCGCGCCGGGGATTCAGGCGTTGGCCTGGGCGGCGGCGCAGCGGGGCCTGGATGTGGTTGTCGCCGCGCCGCTGGAGGAGGCGAGCGGTACCAGCGCCGCCATGAGCGCCCTGGAGCAGGACGGGCGGGTGGTGGTGCACGACCACCCGCTGCCGGAGTTGGCGGGCGTGCCGGCGTACGGGGTCGGCGGCTCGCCCGGCTTCATCACGCTGATCGCGCTGCACGGCGCTTTCGGCCCGCCGCCGTCGGTGGTGCTCTCCGGCATCAACCGGGGTGCCAATGCCGGCCGCGCCGTACTGCACTCCGGCACGGTCGGCGCCGCGTTCACCGCCGCCACGAACGGCTGCCGGGCGATCGCGGTCTCGCTGGACGTGCTCTCCGCGGGCGAGGCGACGGCCGCCAGCGGTGGCGCCGCGGTGCACGCCGCCGCCCGGGTACGCGACGCCGAGCGCAACTGGAGCACCGCCGCGCGGGTCGCCCTGGATCTGCTCCCCCGGCTGACCGCCGCGCCGATCGAGAGCGTGCTCAACGTCAACGCCCCGGACCTGCCGCACGGGCGACTGCGCGGGGTGCGCCGGGGCACGCTGGCCAGCTTCGGTCAGGTGCAGATGACGGTGGCCGAATCCGGGCACGGCTTCGTGCGTACGTCGCTGGAGGAGCCGGGCCAGGCCGCGCAGCCCGGCACGGACGTGGCGTTGCTGGCCGCGGGGTACGCGTCCGTGACGGCCATCCGGGCGGTCACCGAGGTGGCCGACGTCGACCTGACCGGCCTGGACGAACAGCCCTGACCGGCGTGGGCCGGGTGTCGGCGCTCAGGCGCCGGGAAGCACCTCGGGGGTGGCGGTGCCGGCGAAGTACGGCTCGGGGGCGCCGAAGAGGCCGAGCAGGCCGGTCACCCAGAGCTGCCGGTGCACGAACCGGCTCGGTTCGGTGACCACCAGCTTCACGCCGCTCACCTCGGCGGTCTGGAAACCGGCCACCATCGCGCTGATGCCGACCGAGTCGATGAAGGTGACCAGCCTCATGTTCAGCTCGATGCGCAGGGGGCGGCCCTTGGCCAGCACCTCCGCGATCGCCTCGCGCACCTCGTACGCTGTGTCGACGTCGATCTCGCCGCGCGGGGCGATCTCCACGACACCACCGGACAGAACCGACTTCACGATCGACAGGCTCACGCGAGCACCTCCACCCGCCCGTCCCCCGGGCGCCTCATCAGTACGCGGGCCGCGACCGACAGTATTCCTTTGACGGCCTCGGTCGCCACCCCTCGGGATGAGCAATATGCGGATCCGGGCACGGGCAAGTCGGCCATATCCGGATTTTTCACTTCCTGATTACTCAGTACTTTTCGTTATCTGACCACTCAACGATCGGTCGGAACCGACGCGTCGCCGGACCAGGGTAGCGGTCCCGGCCCGGCGCACCCGCCAACCGGCCCGCCATGCGTGCCAGCCCCGCGTGACACCGGCGTGTCGCACCTCGTCGATCGACCCTGACGAGCCCGGATGGTTGCCGACGCCACCTAGCATCGGCCGGGGAACCCACCGTGACGGAGAGGACCTTCAATGATCAAGAGACTGGCCGGGCTGGCCGGCGTCGGCGCCCTGCTCGCCCTCGTACTGGCCTGCGGCTTCGGTGGCGGAGGCGATGACGACGACGATGACGATGACGACTTCGCCCGGGGCGTCTCCGTGGTGGTGCTGCGCTGACTGTCCGGCGAGCCGGGTCGGCCGGGTTTGCGCCTGGCCGGCGCGGGGCACTGCGGGGTAGGCGAATCGTGACGCGCTGACAGACGCCGAAGTCCGAAGTGGCCGCAGGCTTCGGCACCCGAGGAGGTAACCACGATGTTCGGAACCAACCTGCTGGACCGCCGCGGCAAGCCGGAGCGGATCGCGGACCAGGCGTGGGAGCACCTGGTCTCCGCCGTCAGCTCCGCGGGAGACAGTGTCCGGGGCACCGCCCGCTCCGCCCGGCGCGACAGCGGCGACCTCGCCGACGGCGCGACCGACCTGGTCGGCTCCGCCGCCGACGAGGCGCGGCGCCGGGCCTCGCTGGCCTTCGACGCGCTCGCCGGCCGTCAGCCGGCACTCCCCTGGACGCTGCTGATCGGCGCCGCGCTGGTCGGCGCGGCGGTCGGCTGGGCCGTCGGCTCCGCTGCCCGGGCCGCCGGCAGCCGGGACGACCGCGCGGTGGACGACGTCGAGTTCGTCGACGTCGACCGCCCCAACTCCCCCATCGGCCTGAACGACTGACCCACCCGCGGCCGTACGCGGGCCCCGCTCGACCCCACGGTCCAGCGGGGCCCCTGCCTTTCTCCCTCTCCACCACCACCGCCCGCCCCGCCCGGCGCGCTGTCCGCGTGAGAGAGCTTTGGAAGCGCTCACACCATCGATCCTCGTGCACGCGTCCGCCACCGGACGGGACGGACGGGCCCCTCGCCTCACCCCGGCGGGGCGAGGACGGCTCACCCCGGACGGCGGCAGGATCGGACCCCGGCGGACTTCGGCCGCGGCCGTCACCCGGTCCGCCGCCCACGCACCGGAGGAGGGACAGATGGCCATCGCGACGATCAGCCGCACCGACCAGGACATCCAGTCCGCCGTACTCGACGAGCTGACCTGGGAACCGCGAGTGCAGCCGCACGAGATCGGCGTGACCGTCGCCGAGGGCGTCGTCACGCTGACCGGGCGGGTGGACAGCTACGCGAAGAAGTGGGCCGCCGAGCGGGCCGCGCACCGGGTCGCACGGGTCCGGGCACTCGCCAACGACCTGACGGTGCGACTGCCCGGCGAGGCCGAACGCGCCGACCCCGACCTGGCCGCCGCGGCGAGCCACGCGCTCGAGTGGGACGCGTTCGTGCCCGTCGAGAAGCTCCAGGTCACGGTCTCGGCCGGCTGGGTGACGTTGCACGGCGAGGTCGAGTGGGAGTACCAGCGCCGGGCCGCCGAGCGCGCCGTCACCAGGCTGACCGGCGTACGCGGGGTGAGCAACGGGATCACCGTCCGCCCGTCCGCCGTGCCGGCCGGCCATAACCTGGCCGAGCGGATCGTCGACGCGCTGGCCCGGGCCGGGGCCACCGAGGCCGAGCGGATCAGCGTCCGGGTGCACGGAGACACCGCCGTGCTCGCGGGGCTGGTGCACTCGATGCCCGAGCGGGCCGAGGTGGAGCGGGTGGCCTGGTCCGCGCCGGGGATCCGAGAGGTGCAGAACCACATCGCGGTCGCCCCGGTGCTGCGCTGAGCCGAGCGCGGAACCACCCGGGACGGGTGAGCCGGCCTCACCCGCCCCGGCAGCAGGCTGGGGGCATGAGTGATCCGAACGGGCTGATCCAACCGGGGCGACCCGCACCCGGCTTCACCCTGGAGAGCACCCCGGACGGGCGCCCGACCGGGCCGGAGCAGTTCCGCGGCCGGCCGGTCGTGCTCGCCTTCTACCCCGCCGACTGGAGCCCGGTCTGCGGTGACCAGATGTCGCTCTACCAGGCGGCGGCGCCGGTGTTCGACCAGTACGACGCCGCGCTGCTCGGCATCTCGGTGGACAGCATCTGGTCGCACCGGGCGTTCGCGCAGAGCCGGGGCATCGAATTCCCGCTGCTGGCCGACTTCGAGCCCAAGGGCGAGGTGGCCCGCCGGTACGGCGCGTACACCCCGCAGGGCGAGGCGGCCCGGGCGCTGGTGGTGCTCAACCCGGCCGGGACGGTGGCCTGGAGCCACCTCTCCCCACCGGACGTCAACCCGGGCGCGGACGGCATCTTCGACGCGCTGGACCGGCTCGCGGCCGACCGGGCGGTGATGGCCCGATGAGCACCCCGCTCCAGGTCACCGCCCGCCTTCGGGACCCGGTGACCACCGACGACCATGTCCGGGGGCCGGCCGACGCGCCGGTCACGATCGTCGAGTACGGCGACTTCCAGTGCCAGTTCTGCGGCGCCGCGTACCCCAACCTGCACGAGCTGCTGCGGCAGCGGGCCGACACGGTACGGATGGTCTACCGCTACTTCCCGATCGCCAACATCCACCCGTACGCCGAACGAGCCGCCGAGACAGCCGAGGCCGCCGCGGTCCGTGGCCGGTTCTGGGAGATGCACGACTGGCTGTACGAGCACCAGGACCAGCTGGACCCGGTGCACCTCTCGCTCGGCGTCGAGCAGCTCGGGCTGCCACCGGACGAGCTGAACGCGGAGGTGGAGGGCCGGGCGTACGCCGACCGGGTGCGCCGGGACTTCGTCGGCGGGATCCGCAGCGGGGTGAACGGCACCCCGACGCTCTTCGTCAACGACGTCCGGCACGAGGGCGGGTACGACCTGCCCGACCTGCTGACCGCCGTGGACGCGGCGGCCAACACCTGACCCTCGTGGCCGGCGAGCGGCCGGCCGTTCAGATCAGCCGCAGCTCGCGCGCCCGCCGGACCGCCTCACGCCGGCGGGTCGCGTCGAGCTTGCGGTAGATGTTGCGGACGTGGGTCTTCACCGTGTTGACCGAGAGCGACAACTCGCCGGCGATCTCCACGTTGGACAGGATGCTCTGCAGGTACCGCAGGATGGTCAACTCTCGCTCGGTGAGCGGCTCGTCGAGCGAGCCCGCCGACTCGGCCGGTGGCCGGGCCGTGATCTGCTCGGCGCCCCGAACCAGGTCACTGACCAGCGAGAAGTGTGCGGTACCCGCATCCAGGTGCGCCGCCAGCAGGTCCCGTACCGGCGGTTCGGCCCGGGTGAACACCCGCCGGCAGCCCTGCGGGCCGGCGAGGTCGAGCACCTGCTCCAGGATCCGTCCGGCCCGGCGCCCGTCTCCGCCCCGCTCGGCCAGCACCGCGCCCAGCAGGCCCGCGTCCAGGCGTACCGGCAGGGGCCACGTCGCGGCCGGCGGCGCCTGCCAGTCCGGCAGCGCGCGCCCGGCCGCGCCGATGTCGCCGGACCGCAGCTCCACCCGCGCCAGCGTCACCGCGAGCGCGGGGTCGGCCGGGTCGTCGGCGACACCCGCCAGCAGGTCGCGGGCGGTCTCCAGGTCGCCCCGCTCGGCCCGCAGCTCGGCCTCGGCGGCCCGCAGCAGATTCGCCAGCTCGGCGGCGGCCGGCGGTTCGGTCAACGACTCCCGGGCCCGCACGAGCAGCCGCTGGCCTGCGGCCGGGTCACCGGCGTCGCGGTGCAGGTACGCCCGGCAGAGGGCGGCCACCGCCGCCGCCACCGGCTCGGTGGGCGGCTCCGCCGACCAGTCGCCCCCGGAGTCCGCTCCGAAGGAGCCGGCCGGGCCGGTCGCCGGGGCGGCGAGCGCGAGGTTGGCCGCGGCCTCCTCGGGCTGGTCGCGGTGCAGCGCCACCACCGCCAACGCGAGGTGGGCGTAGGCGCAGTCGAGGCGGCAGGACCAGCCCCGGCTCGGCGGCATGCCCAGCGCGTCCCGGGCCGCCTGTTCGGCCGCGCGCAGGTCACCACGCATCGCGAGCAGCAGTGCGGAACGGCTGGCGCCGACCAGCTCGGTACGCGGCCGGCCGGCCTCGCGGGCAGCCGCCCGGGCCCGGACGAACCGGGCGTCAGGCAGCGCGCCAGCGGCCAGCTCGACGAGCCCCAGGGCGGTGCCGGTGAACGCCCGCAGGTCCGCGTCCTCGGCGGCGCTGCCCGTACCCGGGGCCAGCGCATGGTTCGGCGCGGCGTTCGACCCCCCGCTCCGCGAGGCACTCGGCACCCCGGTCGGCACGGCGCCGGCCGGGCGGGTCCGCAGCAGCCGGGCGGCGGCGGCCCGGACCTCGGCCGGATCGCCGGCGAGCCGCGCCAGGGTCAGCTCCAGCGCGGTGGCCAGCCGCAGGAACCGGTCCCGGCGCGGCACCGGCAGGCCGTCGGCGTACCCGGCGGCGGCACGCAGGTGGCCGGTGGCGGCCGGCAGATCACCGGCGTACGCCCGCTCGGCGGCGCAGGCCAGCGCCACCTCCGGGTCGGCGCGGACCACCTCCGGTGGCGGGGACGGCGGAGCCGGTCCGGTCACCGGGTCGACGTCGTACCGGGTCAACTCCGGCCAGTGCGCGACGAACAGGTCGCCGGCCCGGTCCCACCGGCCGGCGGCCAGCGCGTGCCGCAACCCGTCAACCGGGCGTCCGTCTCCGGCGTACCAGTCAGCCGCCCGCGCGTGCAGCTCACGCAGCTCGTCGGCAGGCAACCGGGCCAGCTCGGCCCGGAGCAGGTCGGCCAGCAAAGGGTCACAGCGGTACCACGGCGGCCGGCCCTCCTCCCGGTGCAGCAGACCGCCCGCGCCGGCCAGGTCGGCCAGCGCCCTCCCGGCATCGGCGCGACCGGTCAGCGCCCCGGCCAGGTCCGCGCAGACCGTCTCGGCGAGGGCGGTGCGACGCAGCAGGTCCCGGTCGGCCGGATCGATCGCGGCGAGCACCTCCTCCTGCAGGTAGCCGGCGATCTCCGGTTGGTCGCCGCCGAACTGTCGCACCCAGCGTTCCGGATCGGGCTGCCCCCGCAACGCCAGCGCGACGATCCGCAGCGCGGCCGGCCATCCCCCGGTGCGCTCGCGCAGCCGTCGTAGGGCGGCGGCCGGCAGCGGCGCCCCGTGCGCGGTGAGCAGGTCGGCCACCTCGTCGTCGGTGAAGGCCAGCTCGTCCGGGCCGATCTCGGTCAGCTCGCCGGCGAGACGGAGCCGGTGCAGGGCCAGCGGCAACCCGGCCCGGGCCCCGACCACCACATGCAGCCGCTGCTCGGCGTGCCGGAGCAGGAACTCAAGCCCGGTCAGCGCCGCCGGGTCGGCGACCCGGTGCAGGTCGTCCAGGACCAGCAGCACGGGTCGCTCCAGGCCGGCGAGAGCGGCGGCCAGCAGCTCCAACTGGTCGGGGCGCGGCGGCCGGTCGGGCACCGGCGCCGCCGGGCCGTCGTCCGCCGGCCCGGTCGCCGCACGCAACGCCGCCGCCAGGTACGCCCAGAGCCGGTCGCCGTCGTCGCCGGCCTCCACCGACACCCACGCCGGCCCCGGGCCGTCCTCGGCACCGCCGGCCAGCCGCACCCAGGAGGCGAGCAGGGTGGTCTTGCCCCAGCCGGCGGGGGCGGAGACCAGGGTGACCGGTCCCGCGCTGCCCTCGTCGAGCCGACGCAGCAGGCGGGGCCGGGCCACCACCGGCTCCGGTGGCACCGCCGGGGCCAGCCGGGATGCCAGCAGCGGCGGGTCCGCCGGGTGCCCCGGTGCCGTGCCGACCCGTACGCGATCCTGCTCCTCCGGCACCCGGCTCCACCCCCACGAACGCGTTCCACCCCCCGGTCGGCGAGCGGTTACCCGGCGCGGACGCGTTCACCCCTTCGGGGCGAGCCCGCTTCACCCGGTCCCGACCGACGATCGGGGGACGTGGACGGAAAGGACGGGTGGGACCGATGCGACCGCTGGTACGGGTGGGAGTCACCCTCGGCGGCGCGGCGTTGACCGGGGCGGCGAGGCTGCTCCGCGTACGCCGGCGGCGCCACCGGCCCGGCGCGCGCGGCGACCCCGCCGCGCCGGCCCGGTGGGAGGTCGTGACGGTGGGTCGGCCGCCCGAGCGGGTGCTCCCCGACGGCCGGTGGCCGGAGCCGCTGCGCCGCCTGGACGGCGCGGTCGAGGTGCGGGTCCGGCCGGCCCCGGGCGGCCGGGGCACCGAGTTGGCCGCCCGCCCCCTGGCCGGTGCCACTCCGCGGGTCGGGCTGGCCGCGCACCTGGTCGGCGACGATCCGGGTCTGCTGGTCCGCCGGGCGCTGCGCCAGGCCAAGCAGCACATCGAGGCCGGCGAGGTGCTGCGCGCGGACCGGTCCGCGCTGGACCGCCCCCGACCTGGCGGGTGATCCGGTCCAGATCCACCGCGCTCACGATCTGCCACGCACGGCAGCGGATGGCAGACTCTGGGGATGGCTGGGGAGCGGACGTACGACGTGGTGCTGTTCGGAGCCACCGGGTTCACCGGGGGGCTGACCGCCGAATACCTGGCCCGGCACGCGCCGTCCGGGCTGCGGTGGGCGCTGGCCGGCCGCAACCAGGGCCGCCTCGCCGCCGTACGGGACCGGCTCGCCGCGATCGACCCGACCCTGGCCGCGCTGCCGCTGCTCAGCGCCGACGTGACCGACGCCGACTCGCTGCGCGCGGTGGCGGAGAACGCCCGGGTGGTGGCCAGCACCGTCGGCCCGTACATCCACCACGGCGAACCGCTGGTCGCGGCCTGCGCCCGGGCCGGCACCGACTACCTGGACATCACCGGCGAACCGGAGTTCGTCGATCTGATGTACGTCGCCCACCACGCCGAGGCGACCCGCACCGGCGCGCGGCTGGTGCACGCCTGCGGGTTCGACTCCATCCCGCACGACCTGGGCGTCTGGTTCACCGTCAAGCAGCTGCCCGCCGGCACGCCGATCACCGTGGACGGTTACGTCCGTGCCGGCGGCAAGTTCTCCGCCGGCACGTACCAGTCCGCGCTCACCGCGTTCTCCCGCACCGCGCAGGCCAGCCAAGCCGCCCGGGATCGCCGGGCCGTCGAGCCGCGTCCCACCGACCGCCGGGTCCGGGCGGCGCCGGGCCGGCTGGGCCGCTCGGCGGAGCTGGGCATCTGGACCGTACCGCTGCCCACCATCGACCCGCAGGTGGTACGCCGCTCGGCGGCGGCCCGACCGGAGTACGGCCCGGACTTCCGGTACCGGCACTTCGCCGCGGTGAAGCGGCTGCCGACCGTGCTGGCCGCGGCCGCCGGGCTCGGCGCGCTGGTCGGGCTGGTGAAGCTGCCGCCCACCCGGCGCTGGCTGCTCGGCCGGCTCGCGTCCGGGCACGGGCCCACCCCGCAGCAGCGGGCGGCATCCTGGTTCCGGGTCCGGTTCGTCGGCACCGGCGGTGGGCGCCGGGTGGTCACCGAGGTGGCCGGCGGCGACCCGGGCTACGACGAGACGGCGAAGATGCTCGCCGAGTCGGCGCTCTGCCTGGCGCTCGACGAACTGGCGCCGACCGCCGGCCAGCTCACCCCCGTCGCCGCGATGGGCGACGCGCTGCTCGACCGGCTCATCCGGGCCGGGCTCACCTTCCGGGTCCTGAAGCAGGAGGCCGCGCGGCAGGTGCCCGAGGCCGCCGACCGGACGGCCGCCGCGCCGGACGCGGGGGCGGCGGCTTGACCCTCGACCCGGTCGAGGGGGCAGGATGCCGGTCGTGGAGAGCGACCTGCACAGCATCGGTGAGCTGGCCCGGGCCAGCGGCCTGACCGTCAGCGCGCTGCGCTTCTACGACTCGGCGGGGGTGCTCGAGCCGGCCCTGGTCGACCCGGTGACCGGCTACCGCTGGTACACCGACGAGCAGATCCCCCCAGCCCGGCTGGTAGCCGGGCTGCGTCGGGTCGGCATGCCCGTGCCGGAGATCGCCGCGGCGGTACGTGCCGAGCCGGCGGCGGTGCACCGGCTGCTCGACACGCACCTGCGCCGACTGGCGGACGGGCTCGCCGACGCCCGCCGGGAGGTCGCCCGCCTCCGGGCCCTGGTCGACCCGGCGCCGCCGGCGATCACCACGCTGCTGCTCGCCCCCGCCGAACTTGCCGCCGCCGTCGACGCGGTGCGCTTCGCCGTCGGCCGCGACCCGGAGCTGCCGGTGCTCACCGGCGTGCTGGTCGACGTGGAGCTGGACGGCGTCCGGCTCGTCGCCACCGACCGGCACCGGCTCGCGCTGGCCCGGGCCGGGGCGGCCGTCGACGGACCACCGGTGCGGGTGCTCGTCCCGGTGGACCTCGTCGACCGGTTCCGGCCGCTGCTCGACCCCGCCGACACCCGGCCGGTGCGGCTGACCGTGGCCGGCGCGGAGGTGCGGGTCGCCGTGGCCGGCCGGACGCTGACCGGCGCCGCCCTGCCCTACGACTTCCCGGACTACCGGCGGCTGCTGCGTGAGGCCGTCGGTGAGCGACCGGCCGCGCGCCGGATCCCGGTGGACGTGCCGGCGCTGCGGGCCGCCCTGACCGACCCGGCGGCCCCGACGGTGGACCGCGAACACGACGGAACGCGGCTGGCGGTCACCGTGCTCGGCCTCGACGAGCGGGGCGGTCTGCGCCTGGTGCCCACCGCCGGGTCCGACCCGGTCGGCGGGCTGCGGGTCGGGGTGAACGGCGCGTACCTGCTGGACGCGCTGGACGCGGCCGGCGGGTCGCAGCTGGTCCTGGAGCTGGACGGGCCGATCGCCCCGCTGGCCGTACGCCGCCCGGACGACGCGGACACCTTCTCCGTGCTGATGCCGATCCGGCTCTGAACCCGCCGTCTGATTCCGCGCGGTGGGCTCGCGCTCCCCGACCCGAAGCGAACGGGGCGCGACGGTAGCATCTGTTGGTCCACCTGACCCCGGACGGAGGCGTACGGAGCAGCATGCTCGACATGGAGTTGATCCGGAAGGATCGCGAGGCGGTGGCGACCGCGCTGGCGAAGCGACTGGATCCCGCCGAGGTCAACCTGGCCCTGGACGAGATCCAGCGGCTCGACCAGGAACGCCGCGCCCTCATCACGGAGATCGACGCGGAGCGGCAGCGCCGCAAGGCGGAAGCCCGGGCGTACGCGCAGGCGAAGCGTGCCGGCACCGAGCCGCAGGTCACCGCACCGGAGGCGGAGCGCAAGCAGCTCGCCGAGCTGGAGTCCCAGTTGGACGAGGTGCAGGCCCGGCTGCGGGACGCGATGAGCGAACTGCCGAACCTGCCCAGCGAGGACGTCCTCCCCGGCGGCAAGGAGGCGAACCGGGTCGTCAAGACCTTCGGTGAGCCGCCGGCCATCGAGAAGGTCCGTGACCACGTGGAGCTGTCCCGGGCGCTGGGCCTGGTCGACTACGAGCGCGGCGTCAAGCTCGGCGGCTCCGGCTTCTGGCTCTACACGGGGGTCGGCGCGCGGCTGGAGTGGGCGCTGCTGAACTACTTCATCGACCAGCACATCAGGGCCGGGTACGAGTTCCTGCTCCCGCCGCACCTGCTGCTCGACTCGGCCGGTTTCGCCGCCGGGCAGTTCCCCAAGTTCTACGACGACGTCTACCACCTGGACCGGGAGTCCGCCCCGCGCGGGCAGTTCCTGCTGCCCACCTCGGAGACGGCGATCCTCGGCGCGTACCAGGACGAGATCCTGGACACCACGAAGCTGCCGTTGAAGGCGTTCGCGTACACCCCGTGCTACCGGCGCGAGTCGGCCGGCTCGCACTCGGACGAGCGCGGCACGGTGCGCGGGCACCAGTTCAACAAGGTGGAGATCTTCCAGTTCACCCTGCCGGAGCAGGCCGACGCGGCGCTGGAGGAGATGCTCGCCCACGCGGAGAGCCTGGTGGAGGGGCTGGGCCTGCACTACCAGCGCACCCTGCTCTCCGCCGGTGACGCCAGCGCGTCGATGAAGAAGACCCTCGACATCGAGGTGTGGATGCCGAGCACCGGCAAGTACAAGGAGGTGTCGTCGGTCTCCTGGGCCGGCGACTACCAGGCCCGCCGGGCGGCCATCCGCTACCGCGAGCCGGGCGGCAAGCAGACCCGCTTCGTGCACACCCTCAACGGCTCGGCGCTGGCCACCAGCCGGCTCTTCCCGGCCATCCTGGAGCAATACCAGCAGGCCGACGGCTCGGTGCTGATCCCCGAGGTCCTCCGCGACCGCATGGGCACCGACCGTCTGACCCCGCTGCGCTAGCCGATCCGTTCGACGGGGGCCGGGTCCACCCCGGCCCCCGTCGGCGTATCCGGCGGTGCCGTCGCACGCTCGGCCACCACGTTAGGAAGGGACCCTTCCTCTACCGCAGGCGTTAAGAAAGTGCCCTTCCTAACGCGCACGCCCACGCCCACCGCGGCGAGCAGGACGAGGGCGGCGAGCAGCGCCGCCGGGCCGAGTCTGTCGAGGGTGTCGGCGAGGGCGTGCTGCACCTGGGCGGCCACCCGGATCACCGGGTCCTGCAGGGCGTCGCGACGGCCGGCGGCCAGCCGCAGCTCGTACCAGCCGTACCAGGCGACGTACCCGCCGGTCAGCAGCAGCACCAGGCCGCTGAGCCGGGGCACCAACGCGCCGGCGACGCGCAGCCGGGCCACCAGCCCGTCGCGCAGCAGCGCCACGCCGAGCGCGGCGACCGCGACCACCAACCCCATCCCGAGGGCGTACGCGCCGAACAGCGCCAGCCCGCGGCCGGTCGAGCCGGCCTGGAGGCTGGTCACCACGATGGCCAGGAACGGTGCGATGGCGCAGCCGAGCGAGGCCAACGCGTACGCCGCGCCGAACAGCGCCATCGACGGCCAGGAACGGGTCAGCCGGGGCGCCCGGGCCGACCAGCCGGGGGCGGGCAGCCGCCGGCCGGCGAGCAGCCAGCACCCGGCCGCCACCAGCAGCAGCCCCAGCGCCACGGTCAGCCACGGCAACCGGGGCCGCAGCCAGCCGGCCAGCGGCGCGAGCGCGAGGCCGAAGGCGCCGAAGACCAGGACGTACCCCAGGGTCAGCCCGGCCGCCGCGGTGAGCGCGCGGCCGACCGCGCCGCGGGCGTCCGACGCCCCGGCGACCAGCAGCGAGAGGTACGCGGGCAGCAACGCGAAGCCGCACGGGTTGACCGCGCCGAGCATGCCGGCGGTCAGCGCGAGCAGCAGCGGGGCGGTCACGCCCCGGCCAGCGCGGTGACCCGGGCGGTGAGCGCCTCACCGTCCAGGAAGCCCTGGTGGACGACCTTGCCGTCCCGATCGATGATCAGGAAGGTGCTCTGCTCGGTCACCTTGAACCGACGCCACAGCGCGCCGGCGCGGTCGTCGATCTGCGGCGTCCCGGCAAGCTCGAACTCGGTGACGAAGTCCTTCATCGCCCGCTGTTCGCCGAGGCCCGCGACGCCGACGATCGGCACGGTGTCCCGGAAACGGGGCGCGATCTCGGCCACCGTCCAGGCCTGGCTGGCGCAGGTGGCGCACCACGGAGCCCAGAACCACAGCACCACCGGGCGGCCGGCCAGCTGCGCCGCGTCGAACGCGGCGCCGGTGAGGGTGGTTCCGGTGAAGCGCAGGGTGTCCGGGACCCGCGCCGGAGTCGGGGCGGCGGTCGGCGAGCCGGTCGCGGCAGCGGTGGTGGCGGCGGGCGCGGTGCCGGCGGCCGCCGGTGGCGGGGCGGCCGTACCGCTGCAGGAGACCGCGCCGAGCAGCGCCGCGACCAGCGCGGCGGCGGTGCCGGCCCGACGTGGTCCCCTCCGTGCGTGCCAGCTGCGCATCCGCGTCTCCCTCCACAGTCGTTAGGAAGGGCCCCTTCCTATGCACCAGGCGTTAAAAAGGTGCCCTTCCTTACTCGGCCTTCGCGAGTCGGAGGGCGAGCTCCGGGCAGAGCTTGACCGCCTTCAGCGCGCCCTCCCGCAGCCAGGTCGGCACCGGGGTGGGCGGGAAGGCGGGGTAACCGTTGGCGTCGAGCCGGATGAAGTCGGGCACCACGTGCGCGCAGAGCCCGTGCCCGTCACAGCGCGACCAGTCCAGGGTGAGCTTCTGCGGGTTCCCGTCGGGGGCGCCCGGCAGCCCCATCACGCCCTTGACCCGCCGGCCACAGCCGTCGCCGGTGCTGTGCAACCGCAGGTCGTCGGCGAAGACCTCGATCGCGGACAGGGCGAACCGGGCGGTGCCGTCCGGGTGGCTGCACGCACCGCGCCCCTTCACCTCACCGGCGGCGGCCCGCACCACGTCCGCCGGTTGGCTGCCGGCGACCGCCAGGTCCACCGCGCGGGCCAGGTCGGGCAGGCCCATCTTGCACGGTCCGCACTGGCCGGCGGACTCGCCGGCCAGGTAGCGCACCACCTGGGCGGCCTCACCGAGCGGGCAGGTGTCGACGCCGAGCGGGACGATGATGCCCGCGCCGAGGGTGCCGCCGACCGCGGCCAGGCCCTTGCGGGAGACCTCGGCCTTCTCCGCCGCCTCCGGAGTGATCCACTTGCCGTGGTAGCCGCCCATCAGGATGCCCTGGACGTCCGGGACCTCGCACAGGTCGAGGACGTCGCGCAGCGGCATGCCGGCGGTGCACTCCACCACGGCCGGCCGGGCCGCCGCGCCGGTCACGGTGAGCAGCACCGTGCCCGGCTCGTCGTCGGTGCCGAGCGCCGAGTACTCGTACGGGCCGAGTCGCGCACCGACGGCGAGCTGGGCGTACGTCTCGGCGTTGGACAGCAGGGTGGGCAGACCGCTGACCCCGGAGTCGCTGGAGCGCTTCTTGGTACCGGGCGGGATGTGCGGCAGCCCGTTGATGCCGTTGACCAGTGCGCCACCCTCGCCGGAGATGAACCGGTGCGGCACGGTGACGATAGTCGTCGGCACCGGCATCCGGCGCTCCTCCAGCGCCTCCATCAGCGAGTCCCGGCCGACCCCGTCATCCGCCACACCGATCACGATCTCGTCGGCGTCCAGCGCGTACGCGGCCAGCGCCGCGCCGTCGAGGATCAGGTGCGGTGCGCGGGTCAGCAGCACCTTGTCCTTCCAGCTGGCGGGCTCCCCCTCGGTGGCGTTGACGACCACCACTGCGGCGAGGTCCTGCCGTTCGCAGGACTCCAGCACCGCGCGCAGCTTGCGGGCGAACGGGAAACCCGCCCCGCCCTTGCCCTTGAGCTGCATGCCTTCGGCGAGCCTGAGCAGCTGGGCGGGCTCCATCGGGCCGATCAGCCCGTGCACCTCGTCGTGCGCGGCCAGGTCCAGCCGACCGAACTCGGCGAACCCGGCGGTGAGCCGGGGCTCACCGACGCAGGCCACCGGAGGCACGGTCGTACGCATCACTTCGCCTCACCCCGCAGCCCGGCCCAGTACGCCCCGTCCACGGCGTCGGCGCTGGCCTTGCGGCGCTTGGACCGGCTCTCGCCGGAGGCCCGCCGCGCCCGGCGAGACGCCAGGTCGACCAGGGTGGGGGTGTCGTCGACGGGCGGCGCGACGTCCTCCGGCAGGTACCGGGCCGGCGGGCGCCAGTAGTCCGGCTCCTCCGGCAGGTCGTCCTCAACGCTGTGCCGGCCGCTGCCGCTGCGCGGCGCCGCGGAGATCGGCCCAGCGGAGATCGGCTCCGCAGAGACCGGGCCAGCCGAGATCGGCTCCGCGGCCTGCCACCGCCGCGGGCTGTCCCACGGCTCCTCGGGCTCCTCCGCCGTCCGTCGGGGCGGGGCCGAGTACCGGCTGCCGTCGTCCTCGGCGCGGGACCGGCGGGTGGACCGCTCGGCGACCGGCTCCTCGACCGGCGCGCTGCCCCGCCGCCGCCGGGTCGGGGCCGCCTCGTCCCGGTCCCGGGTGCGCTCGCCGCGGCGCCGGGCCGCCGGCTCCAGTTCCTCCTCGTCGCGCCGGCGGGGCTCGTCCACGTCCCGCCGGGTCGACCGGCGGGCCGCCGGCTCCAGCTCGTCGCGCCGGCCGCGCGCGGCCCGTTCGGTGCCCCGGCGGGCCGCTGGCTCCTCGTCCCGCTGGCGCCGGCTGGGCCGGGCGGGCTCGGTGAGCGAGCCCGGTTCGGGCACCACCGGCACGGTGAACCGGTCGGGGTCGCGGGGCCGGGCGGTGGCCGGTGCGGCCCACGTGGCGGTGGTGGTCTCCGCCCAGGCGGGACGCTTCTCCGCGCCGGTGTCGCGGCGACGGCTCAGCCCGGTCCGCAGCGACCGGCCGCGGCCCTCCTCGCTGGTCCGGCCGGCCATCGCCGCGTTCCGCACCGCGGCCTGGTGCTGCTCGCGGCTGCGCCGGCCGATGGTGACCGAGAGCCGGACCAGCAGCGCCAGCACGACAAGCAGGACGCAGCCGAGATAGCTGAACACCACCCAGGACTTCGCGGCCCGGCCGGCGTTGAGGCCGTGGAACAGGGCGAACGGCCAGGCGACGTACGCCGTGGAGTGCAGCGCGCGCCACAGCCACTTCGGACCGACGTCGGCGAAGCGGGCGCGGATGATGCCGGTCCAGATCACGCTGACCATCAGCAGGGCGGCCACCGTGCCGAGCCCGACGTAGAGCCCTCCGCCGCCGACGAACGGCACCAGCGCGTCGGTCGCCGCCGCCCGGCCGGTGGCGATCTTGGTGAGCACGTGGAAGAGCAGTCCGGAGACGCCGAGCACACCGGTGGCCCGGTGCGCCGACTGCAACAGCACCCGGTGCGCGATGCGCAGCACGAGGCGGTCGGTGGCGAGCAGGCCGAGCATGACGGTGAGGCTCAGCGACACCAGGGCGATCACACCGGCGAAGAACTCGGTGAAGAAGAACCCGTAGGCGTACGCCTTCTGACCCGCGCCGGTCAGCATGGTCGCCGCCCAGAGCGCGGCGAGGGCCGACGCGATCAGCAGGGTGGTCGCCGACCGTGACCGGGTTCGCACCCCCCGACTGCTGGCGCTGGTCCGGACGGGGGGCGCCTTCTGGTTCAGCTTTGCCCGGGCCATCTGCTCCTCGATCGTCTCGCGGCGGCGCACCACCGGCCGACCCTGCTCCCTCATCCAGTACGGACCGAAGGGGCGCGCGGATCACCCTGGGATGGAAATTTCTGGGCCGGATCGAACCAACCGGCACCGGGACGCGTGTAGCGGGGACCGCCGGGGCGCGGAGCCGCCACGCGACAGGGCGGAAAGGGCAGTGATAGATGTCCATGCGTTGACAGTGCCTGCAACACGCTTGTAACCTTTCGGAAAATTTCAGTCGTGGTTGCAAGATTCCGGCAACCGGTCTGCTCCCCCCGCCGCACCACCACCCCCATCCCCCGTCAGGAGTCCCGATGCACCGACGTCGAAGCGGCTCAGCGATCCTCGCCCTCGGCCTGCTTGCCAGCCTGCTCCTTCCCACCACCGTGACGGCTCCCCCGGCCGTCGCCGCCCCGTCCGGCGGCAAGAAGGTCATCGTCCAGCTCTTCGAGTGGAACTGGCCGTCGGTGGCCAGCGAGTGCCAGAGCACACTCGGGCCGAAGGGCTACGGCTACGTCCAGGTCTCGCCCCCGCAGGAACACGTGCGGGGCAACCAGTGGTGGATGGCGTACCAGCCGGTCAGCTACCGGATCGAGTCCCGCAAGGGCACCCGGGCCCAGTTCCAGTCGATGGTGAACACCTGCCACGCGGCCGGGGTCAAGGTGATCGTCGACGCGGTCATCAACCACATGTCCGGTCAGGACAACGGCGGCACCGGCTGGGCCGGCTCGTCCTACTCGCACTACGACTACCCGGGCATCTACCAGACCCAGGACTTCCACCACTGCGGCCGCAACGGCGGCGACGACATCGCGAACTACAACGACCGGTACGAGGTGCAGAACTGCGAGCTGGTCAACCTCTCCGACCTGAAGACCGAGTCGGACTACGTCCGTACGAAGATCGCGTCGTACCTCAACGACCTGCTCTCCCTCGGCGTGGACGGGTTCCGGTTGGACGCCAGCAAGCACATGCCGGCGGCCGACATCGCCGCGATCAGGGGCGAGCTCTCCCGCTCCGCGTACATCGTGCAGGAGGTCATTTACGGCGCCGGCGAGCCGATCCAACCGACCGAGTACACCGGCAACGGTGACGTGCACGAGTTCCGCTACGGCAAGGACCTGGCCCGGGTGTTCCGCTCCGAACGGCTGGCGTACCTGCGCAACTTCGGCGAGGGCTGGGGGCACCTGCCCACCGGACCGTCCTCGGTGTTCGTGGACAACCACGACACCCAGCGCGACGCGGGCGGGGTGCTCACGTACCGGGACCGTGGGATCTACGCCCTCGCGAACGCCTTCATGCTGGCCTGGCCGTACGGCTCGCCGACCGTCATGTCCAGCTACACCTTCAGCAACCGGGACGCCGGCCCGCCCTCGGACGGCGCCAACAAGACGCTGAACACCACCTGCTACTCCGGTTGGGAGTGCGAGCACCGCTGGCCGGTGATCGCCAACATGGTCGGCTTCCGCAACGCCACCGAGGGCGCCGGCGTGGCCAACTGGTACGACAACGGCAACAACCACATCGCGTTCAGCCGCAGCGGCAAGGGTTTCATCACGGTCAACGACGAGGACTCCGCGGTGAACGGGCGCTCGTACTACACGGGGCTGCCCGCCGGCCGGTACTGCGACGTCATCCACGGCACGTACGCGGGCGGCACGTGCAGTGGCCCGGTGATCACGGTGGACGGTAACGGTTGGTTCGCCGCCAACGTGCCCGCGCACGACGCCGTGGCCATCCATGTCGGCGCGCGCGTCTGAGCACCGCAAGGAAGGTGCCCTTGTTATCGCCTTTTGTATAGCAAGGGCACCTTCCTAACAGGTCCGATACAGTGGTTTCGTGCCGTTTGACCGAATGACCCCGTCCCGTCGCCGGGGCGGCTGGGTGGCCGCCGCCGTCGCCGTGGCCGCGCTGCTGATCGCCGCGCTGCTGGTCGGCCAGGCCCTCACGCCGCGCTCGACGACCACCGACCGACCTGTCGCGGCGGCGCCCGATCCGACGCCGAGCAGCATCGAGCAGAGCCCCGAGGAACCGGTGCCGTCGGCGGCGCCCGCCCCGGACGGGCTACCGGTCGTCGACTACGACCCCGCCCCCAAGGGGTTTCCCGCCGATCCGGCCACCATGGACACCACGCCCCTGACCGAGGGTGTGCACCCGACCCGGCGGATCGCCGCGTACGACGCGCCCGGCGGACGTCCGCTGGCCTTCCTCGAACCGACGCTCGCCGGTGTCGAGCTGACCGTGCCGATCGCCGAAGAACGCCTCGGCTGGACGGCCGTCCTGCTCCCGTCGGCCAACCGGCGGCTCGCCTGGCTGCCGTCCGGCGGGTTCGACACCGTGGCCCTGCGCGACCAGATCGTGGTGGAGCGCAAGGTGCACCGGCTCACCTGGTACCGGGCCGGCAAGGCGGTGCGCTCCTGGCAGACCAGCCTCGGGCAGGAAGGACAGGAGACCCCGCTCGGGCGGACCTTCATCCTGGGCCGCACCCCGCCACCGCAGGACGTCTACGGCGGGGTGGACATCTACGCCCTCGGCTCGGTGCCCGACGACCCGAAGTCGGTGCCGACCGGGCTGCGTGGCGCGCACATCGGGCTGCACACCTGGTACCACGACGGCGAGCTGGGCGAGAGCACCACCAACGGCTGCATCCGGGTCACCCGCAGCGGCCAGCGGGAGCTGCTCGCGGAGGTCCGCCCCGGCAGCAGCCTGGTGGTCGTCGACCAGCTCCCCACCCCGCCGCCCACGGCCTGAGCGAACGCCGCTCACGGCCTGAGCGAACGCCGCTCACGGCTTGAGCGAACGCCGCTCACTCGCCGACCAGCCAGCCGTTCCGCTCGGCGATGCGGACCGCCTCGGCCCGGTTGCGGGCGCCGGTCTTGCCGATCGCCGCCGAGAGATGGTTGCGCACCGTCCCGTCGGACAGGTGCAGCTCCCCCGCCAGGTCGGAGACGGTGCCACCGGCGCGGGCCGCCCGAAGCACCTCGGTCTCCCGCTCGGTCAACGGGCTGGCACCGGTGGCCAGGGTCTCCGCCGCCAGCGTCGGGTCGACCACCCGCAGGCCGGCGTGCACCCGACGGACCGCCTCGGCGAGTTGCCGGGCCGGCGTGTCCTTGACCACGAAGCCGTTCGCGCCGGCCTCCATCGCCCGACGCAGGTAGCCGGGCCGACCGAAGGTGGTCACCACCAGCACCCGGCAGGCCGGCAACGCGGCGCGTAGCGCGGCGGCGGCGGCGATCCCGTCCAGGCCGGGCATCTCCACGTCCAGCAGAGCCACGTCGGGGGTGGTTCGGAGTGCCTCCGGCACCACCTCGTCGCCCCGGCCGACCTCGGCCACCACGGTCAGATCTGGCTCCAGCGAGAGCAGCGCGGCGAGCGCGCCACGGACCAGCGCCTGGTCGTCGGCGAGCAGCAACCGGATCGGCGCGCCCGGCGCGGGCGTACCACCGGTGGGGCCGCTCACCGGGCCCCCGCCGGCGCGTGTACCCGCAGCAGGAAGCCGGTTCCGTCCGGACGGCGACCCACGGACACCACGGCGTCCAGCCCTCGCGCCCGCTCCCGCAGACCGACCAGCCCGTGCCCGGAGACGTCGGAAGTGGACGGACCCCGGCCGTCGTCACTCACCTCGACCCGGTCCGGGTGCACCCGGATCGTGCAGCACCGCGCCTCGCTGTGCCGGACCACGTTGGTCACCCCTTCCCGAACCGTCCAACCGAACAACCGGTCCCACTCGTCCGGCAGCGCCGGCACCTCGCCCGGCAGCTCCGCGGCGATGCCCGCCGCGGCCAGCGCGGAGCGGGCGCCCGCCAGCTCCCTGGCGAGGGTCACCTCGCGGTACGCCCCGACCGTCTGCCGCACGTCCGCCAGCGCCGCCCGGGCCAGGCACTCCACCTCGGCGATCTCGGCGGCGGCCCGGTCCCGGTCCACCTCGATCAGCCGGCCGGCCAACTCGGCCTTGATCGCCACCACCGTCAGCGAGTGCCCGAGGATGTCGTGCAGGTCGCGGGCCGTGCGGACCCGCTCCTCGGCGACCGCGAGCCGGCGGATCTCCTGCTGGGCGGCCTGCAGCTGACTGTTGCGCTGGGCCAGCCGGGACACCCCGAACATGGCGAACGAGGCGAGCAGCACCGCGAAGACGATGGTGTTCTCGGCCTCCCACCCCGGCACCAGCCAGGACGCCAGCACCGGGGTCAGCGCGCAGAGCGCCACGGCCAGCGACGCCCCCCGGCCCGGCAGCAGGAACACCGCCGCGGCGGCCACGTAGACCAGGGTGACCAGCCAGTCCCCACCGGCGCCCGGGATGCTGGCCAGGCCCACCAGGAGCAGTAGCAGCAGCCCCGCCCGCGCCCGGCCCACCGGGATCGGAGTGAGCGACTCGCGCAGCTGGCGGGCCCACTGGAACAGCAGCACGTAGCCGACGCCGAAGGCGAGCAGCGCGGCCACGCCGACGACCCGCCGCCAGGGCTGTGGCTGGTGCAGCGTGGTGGCGAGCGGCACGTTGAGGAAGAACAGCCACACCGCCGCCAGCAGCCAACCGGTGAACCGCCAGTGGCGGCTCGCCGGCCGGGGGTGGCCTGTCGAGAGATCCATCGGGTCCACGCTAACGGTCGGAGCGGTCAGACCCGAGCGGTGTCCCGGCGGAACAGCCGGGCCGCGCCGACGCCGAAGACCAGGGCCCAGCAGGCGATGTTGGCCACCGCGGCCATGCTCACCCCTTCACCGGTCAGCGGGGCGCGGGACAGCTCGCCCACGCCGTACACCGGGGTGAACCGGGCGACGTGCTGGAGCACGTCCGGCAGCACCTCGAGCGGGACGAAGAGTCCGCCGAACATGGCCAGCACGGCCAGGATCGGGCCGATGAACTGCATGACGTTCTCGGCCGGCACCAGATAGCCCATGAAGAGGCCGAACGCGGCGAAGACCAGCGAGCCGACCCAGGCGGCGAGCCCGGCCAGCAGCCAGACGTGCATCGGGATGCGGACGCCGGCGGCGGCGCCCACCAGGAACTCGACGACGACCGCGAGCAGGCCGAGGGCCATCGCGGTGATCAGCTTGGTGGCCACGTACGCGGTCGGGCGCAGCGGGGTGAGCCGCAGCTGCCGGCTCCAGCCCAGCGCCCGCTCGGTGGCCACCGCGCCGCCGGCGCTGGTGGTCGCCACCATGGCCGCGTAGACGGCCAGGCTGATCATCACGTACGCGGTCACCGGGCGGCCGTTGTCCAGCGACTGCCCACCCTGCGGCAGGCCGAAGATGAGGAAGAAGACGCCCGGCATGATCAGTGTGAACGCGAGCGTGCGGCGGTTGCGCAGCACCCTGCGCAGCTCGATGCGCAGGACGGCCGGGGCGAACCCGCCCAGGGCGGGCAGCCGACGGTCCGGTTCGGTGGGCCGGTCGGCACGGGTGGCGGCGGGGGTGGCCGGCAGGGTGGTCATCTCAGGCTCCGGTGTGCTCGGTGGTCAGGGCGAGGAAGGCGTCCTCGAGGTTGCGGGAGGTGATCTCCACGTCCCGGGCCGCGGTCCGGGTGAGCAGGTGTCGGGCGATCGCGTCCGAGTCGCCAGTGCGCACCAGCACGCTGTCGCCGCGTACCTCGACGGCGTCCACACCGGGCAGCGCGGCGAGGGCGGCCTGGTCGGCACCGGGCAGGGTGGCCCGGACGGTGCGGCCGGCGGCCAGATTCTTGATCTCCGCGGTGGTGCCGTCGGCGACGACGCGCCCCTGCCGGACCAACACGATCCGGTCGGCGTACGCGTCCGCCTCATCCAGGTAGTGGGTGGCGAAGATGACGGTTCGTCCGGCGCGCGCGTCGCGGCGCAGGGCCTGCCAGAAGTCCCGTCGACCCTCGACGTCCATGCCGGTGGTCGGCTCGTCGAGCACCATCAGATCCGGGTCCGGCAGCAGTGCGAGCGCGAAGCGCAGCCGCTGCTGCTGGCCGCCGGAGCAGCGTCCGACCACCCGGTCGGCGATGTCGGCGATGCCGGCCCGCTCCAGCACCTCCGTCACCGGGCGGGTGTGCCGGTAGAAGTGCGAGGTCATCTGGACGGTCTCACCGACGGTGAGGTCCTTGAGCAGCCCGCCCGTCTGGAGCACGGCGGCGACCCGGCCCCGGGCCACCGCGTCGTCCGGGGTGCCGCCGAGGAGGCGGACCGTGCCCGCGTCCGGACGGGCCAGCCCGAGCAGCATGTCGATGGTGGTGGTCTTGCCCGCGCCGTTGGGGCCGAGGAACGCCACCACCTCGCCGGGCTGCACCCGCAGGCTCAGCCCGTCGACCGCGGTGACGGCGCCGAAGGTCTTGGTGAGGCCGTCGAGTTCGACGGCCGGGTGCGTACTGGTCATGTCAGCCATGCTCCGGCCGCGCGGGGTGCGGTACCCGGAGCGGTCGTCACGTTCCGGCCGTGACATTTGTCAGGGGCCGTCCGGGCGACACGGAGCGTGACGCCCGCAGGAGCGGGTAACCGCCGGGCCGGACGCCGCGACAGGGGGAACGCGATGGGTGCCACGCCGCAGGGCCGAACCGACACGATCGTGCTGATCCACGGGCTCTGGATGACCCCCCGCAGCTGGGAGGGTTGGGCCGAGCGGTACACCGCGCGCGGCATGCACGTCATCGTCCCCGCCTGGCCCGGGATGGACCGGTCCGTCGAGCAGTTGCGCGACGATCCCCGGCCGATCGCCGAGCAGAGCATCGCCACGATCGTCGCGCACTACGATCGGATCATCCGGGCGCTGCCCCGACCGCCGATCATCATGGGGCACTCGTTCGGCGGGCTGATCACCCAACTCCTGGTCGACCGGGGGCTCGGCTCGGCGGCGGTGGGAGTGCACCCCGCGCAGGTGAAGGGGGTGCTCAAGGTGCCCCTGAGTCAGCTGCGCTCCGGCTTCCCGATCCTGCGCAGCCCCGCCAACCGGCACAAGGCCGTCCCGTTCACCCAGGACGACTTCGCCTACACGTTCGGCAACGCGATGAGCCGCGAAGACTCCGACCGGGCCTGGCAGCGCTACGCCGTCCCCGGTGCGGGGCGGGTGTACTTCGAAGGCGCGTTCGCCAACCTCGACCCGCGCTCACCCGCCCGCGTCGACGCCGGGCGCGACGACCGCGCGCCGCTGCTGCTGATGGCCGGCGAGGTCGACCACGTGGTGCCGCCGTCGGTGGTCCGCGCCAACGCCACGCTCTACCAGAAGTCCCGGGCGCTCACCGCGTACCAGGAGTTCCCCGGCCGGTCACACTTCACCGTCGGACAGGACGGCTGGGAGCCGATCGCCGACTACGCGCTGGACTGGGCGCTACGGGCGGCTGCGCTGCCCCGGGAGGCGACCATCGCCAGCGAGAGCCCGCGCCGCTGACCTTGCACAGCGCCGGCGGGCTCTCGAGCGCATGGGCGGGCCGAGCGCGGGTAACGGGGAGAAATGAGGGCGAGCTTCCGGCTTGGCCGGATCGCGGGTGTACCGGTCGGCGTCAACTGGAGTGTCCTGGTCATCTTCGCGCTGATCGCCTGGGGGCTGGCGGCCAATCAGTTCCCCCGGTCCTACCCCGACCGCTCGCCCGTGGCGTACACCCTGGCGGGGTTGGCCGCGGCGGTGGTCTTCTTCGTCGGCCTGCTGGCCCACGAGGTGTCGCACGCGATCGTCGCCAAGCGCAACGGCCTGCAGGTCGGGGGCATCACCCTGTGGCTGTTCGGCGGGGTGGCCGAGCTGAAGGGCGAGCCCCGCGACCCGGGCGCGGAACTGCGGATCTCCGGGGTCGGCCCGCTGGTCAGCCTGCTGCTCGGAGCCTTCTTCGGCGTCATCGCCGCGCTGCTCGCGCTGGCCGGGCAGGGTGGCCTGCTGCTCGGGGTGATGGCGTGGCTGGCCGGTATCAACGTGCTGCTGGCGGTCTTCAACGTGCTGCCGGCCGCGCCCCTGGACGGCGGGCGGCTGCTGCGCGCGGCCGTGTGGAAGGCCACCGGTGACCGCACCCGGGCGTCGGTGGTCGCCGCTCGGGCCGGCTGGGTGCTCGGCGCGCTGCTGATCGGTCTCGGGCTGTGGCAGTTCCTGTCCGGGGTGGGCTTCGGCGGGCTCTGGCTGGCGCTGATCGGCTGGTTCCTGATCGGGGCCGCCGGGATGGAGGAGCGGCAGGCCCGCACCGGCAGCGCGCTGCGCGGGATCCGGGTCGGCGAGGTGATGACCCCGCAGCCGCAGACCGCCTCGGCGGAGATGACGGTCGCCGACTTCGTCGACCACTACCTGTTCGCGTACCGGCATTCGGCGCTGCCGCTCACCGACGACGGCCGGCCGACCGGCCTGGTGACCCTGGACCGGGTGCGGGGCGTACCGGCTGACCGGCGGGCGTCGACCACGCTGGCCGAGGTGGCCTGCCGGGCCGACCAGCTGGTCCTCGCCCAGCCCGGCGAGGAACTCAACGACCTGCTCCCCCGGCTCAGCGAGTGCGCCGACGGCCGCGCCCTGGTGGTCACCGACGGCCGGCTGGTCGGCATCGTCTCGCCCAGCGACATCAGCCGCGCCGTCCAACGCGGCACCCTCCGCACCAACCAACCCACGCCGGCCGCACCCCGCTGATCAGCGGGGGAAGTAGGTGTCCAGTTCGGTGGTGCGGAACTTGCCCGTCGGGTCGAGGTGGGCCAGTAGGGCGGTGAAGTCCGCGTACCGGGGATAGCGGGCGGTCAGCGCGGCCGGATCGATGGTGAAGACCTTGCCCCAGTGCGGACGCGGCGCGAACGGCGTCAGCCGTTCCTCCACCGCCCCCAACACGGGGGCCACCGCGACCGGGTCGCCGATCCAGGTGAAGTGCACGGCGATGCTGTCCCGGTGGTGGTTCGGGCTGAGCCACAGCTCGTCGGCCGCCACCGTACGCAGCTCGCACACCTGGAGCACCGGAGCGATCAGGTGCGCCACGTCGTCCAGGGCGGCGAGGGCCTCGGCCGCGGTTGCCCGTGGCAGGTGGTACTCGGACTGGAGCTCGTCCCCGCTACTGGGGGTGAACCCGAGCTTGAAGTGCGGCAGCCGCTCGTGCCACGGGCCCGGCGCACCGAGCTGCTCGGTGCAGTTCTCCGCCGGCATCCCGAGCACCGGATGGCGCGGCTCGTCGGCGGCGGTGGTGCCGAGCCAGTCCGCCGGGGGCGGCGGCTGGTCCGCCCGCTGCTTGCGCCACACCTCGCGCAGTCGCGGTCCGCGCCAGTCGGTGAACACGCTGACGCTGTACGCCGATCCGAGCGCCTCGTCCAGCGCCTCCCGGGGCAGGTCGAGCCGCACGTACTGGCGCAGCTCGAAGGCCGGCACCACGTCCAGGGTGACCCGGGTGACCAGGCCGAGCGCGCCGAGCCCGACCACCATGCCGGCAAACGTGTCCCCGTCGGTGTCCCGGTCGACGCGCAGCAGGTCGCCGTCGGCGGTGACCAGTTCCAGGGCGGCGACGGAGGTGGCCAGGTTGCCGTGGGTCTGACCGGAGCCGTGGGTGGCGGTGGCCACCGCCCCGGCCACCGAGATGTGTGGCAGCGAGGCGAGGTTGGCCAGCGCGTACCCCTGGGCGTGCAACTGCTGGGCGACGTCGCCGTAGCGCAGCGCGCCGGCGACGGTGACCCGTGCACGCTCGGCGTCCACCTCGATCGCCGGAGGCAGCCCGGCCAGGGTGACCAGGTCGCCGGTCGTGTCCCCGAACCGGTTGAAGGAGTGCCCGGTGCCCACCGCCCGGATCCGGGAGCTGGCGGCGACCAGCCGACGCAGCTCGTCGGTGGAGGTCGGCCGGTGGAACGCCCGCGCGGCGTAGCGCACGTTGCCGGCCCAGTTCCGACGCGGCGCGTCGACCGTGGCGGCCGAGGGGCCGCCCTGTCCCGGTGCGATCACGATGTGGTCTCCCGATCGGTGGACGGGTGGTCGGCCAACGCGGCGACGAGGGCGTCCAGCGCCGGGTCGGCCTGGAGTCGGGTGTAACCGCGCTGGGCGATCGGCAGGCCGACCGCGCGGGCTCGTTCGATCTCCACGCGGGCCGCCAGCCGGGTCTGGGCGTCCCCGGACACCAGGGCGTCCTGGCCGCGCCGGATCAACTGGTCGACCTGGTCCATCCGGTAGCCGCGCAGGCTCGCGGTGAGGTCCGGCTCGGTGAAGGCGGCGCGGCGCAGCGCGGGCAGGTCCACGAACCGGTCGCCGGCGTAGCGGGTGAGCGCGGCGGACACCTGCTCCGGCTGCTCCCGGACCTGGTCGAGGACGAGCAGCTCGATGGCTGGCCGGCCGTCGACGGGATGGCGGGCGGTCACCGGTGGCCCGAGCGTCACACCCGGCACGGGCACCAGGAGCAGCCGTGGCGGCACCGGGCGGCCGTCCCGCCGGGGTGGCTCGTCGAGGACCAGCGTGTCCACCTCGGCCCACCGGATCGACCGGCGCAGGCCCGGTCGCCGAATGGTCAGCCCGTCCGCGCCGATCCCGAACCGGAACGGCCGCAACGCGCTGAACAGGGCCACGACGCCGAGCGCGACGGCGCCCACCGCGATGATCGTCCGTAGCAGGGCGTCGTGACGGGGCATCGCCAGCAGAACCACCCCACCGAGTACGCAGACCAGGGCGAGCACCAGGGCCCCCCGACTCCGGCGCAGTTCCACGCTCGGACCCCCGTTCATGACCGTGGCGTCGGTCCCAGCATCGTCCGACAGACCGGGAGCCAAGGACACCGGACGATCGGGCACGGTTGTTCTCGCCATCGTCGGGGAACCCTACGCCCATGAGCAGTTACCGTGATCCAGCCCCGCGGGGCGACGTGTTCCCCTCGGAGGAGGAGCTGGACCCGACCGGCAGTGGTGTCGAGCCGGCCAGCGCCCCGCCGGGCGCCCGGTCGCAGAGCCATCCGGCACCCACGCCCGGGCCCCGCCCGACACCGGCACCCGCGCCAGCACCGACGCCGGTGCCGGCGCCCGGGCCTCCGCCACGCGCCCCCGGCGCCGAGCCGCGGTCGATCGTGACCCGGCATCTGGACGGTTCAGTGGAGGTGGCCACCGATCTCGACGGCGACGGCGTCGCCGACATCGTCCAGGTCGACCTGGACGGCGACGGAGTAGCCGACGTCACCTATGTGGACAGCGATCGGGACGGCCGGCTGGACACCGTGCTGCGCGACCCGGGCATGATCGGGACGGGCGGCGGGGCTCACCGAGGCTCGTGAGCGGGCTCAGAGCTTCGCCATCACCTCGCTGGCGACCAGCTCGAGGTGCTCCAGGTCGCTGAGGTCCAGCACCTGGAGGTAGATCCGCTGGCTGCCGATCTCCGCGTACCGGCCGATGGTGTCGAGGACCTCGGCGGGCGTGCCGGCCACGCCGTTGGCCCGCAGCTCGTCCGGGTCGCGGCCGATGGCGGCGGCCCGGCGGGCCACCTCGGCGTCGTCCCGGCCACAGCAGACCACCAGGGCGTTGGACCAGACCAACTCGGCCGGGTCCCGACCGATCTCGGCGCACGCCGCGCGGACCCGGTCGAACTGCGCCGCCGTGTCGGCCGTCGACGCGAACGGCAGGTTGAACTCGTCGGCGTAGCGGGCGGCCAGCCGGGGGGTCCGCTTCGGACCCATCCCGCCGAGCAGGATCGGCGGGCGGGGCTGCTGAACCGGCTTGGGCATGGCGGGCGAGTCACTGATCGGGTAGTACCGGCCGGCGTGGTCGAACCGCTCCCCCGGCGGCGTGGCCCAGAGCCCGGTGATGACCTCGAGCTGCTCCTCCAGCCGGTCGAACCGCTCGGCCAGGGCGGGGAACGGGATGCCGTACGCGGTGTGCTCGTCGGCGTACCAGCCGGTGCCGATGCCCAGCTCCACCCGGCCGCCGCTCATCTGGTCGACCTGCGCCACGGTGATCGCCAGCGGGCCGGGCAGCCGGAAGGTGGCAGCCGTCATCAGGGTGCCGAGCCGGATCCGGCTGGTGTCCCGGGCCAGGCCGGCGAGGGTGGTCCAGGCGTCGGTGGGGCCGGGATCACCGGTCACCTCGCCCATCATGAGGTAGTGGTCGGACCGGAAGAACGCACCGTAGCCGGCGTCCTCGGCGCAGCGTGCCACGGCGAGCAACTGGTCGTAGCTGGCGCCCTGCTGGGGTTCGGTGAAGATCCGCAATTCCATGCCCCGAGCATAGGAAGCCGGGCCCGGTGCCGCTCCGGTACGGCGGGCGCCGCTCATATGCTTTGACAGTCATATAACCACTGGGGCATATTGAGGTGGTGTCCGCCGACGTCTTCACCGTCCTCGCCGAGCCCACCCGGCGCCGGATCCTCGACCAGCTCCGCGACGCGGAGCGCAGCGTCGGCGAGCTGGTGGACAGCCTCGGGGTCAGCCAACCGGCCGTCTCGAAGCACCTGCGGGTGCTCCGCGAGGCCGGCTTCGTCTCCTGCCGGATCGCCGCTCGGCGACGCATCTACCGCCTCGACCCGGGCCCGCTGCGAGCGGTCGACGGATGGCTGGACCCGTACCGCCGGCTGTGGAACCGGCACCTGGACGCCCTGGAACGACACCTCGACAGTCAGGAGCAGTGAATGGACCGCAACGCCTTCCACCCGAGCCCACCTGGCGAGGTGCGCGCCGAGCCCGCAGACGGCGGCGCCACGCTGGTCTTCGTCCGCGACCTGCGGCACCCGCCGGCCACCGTCTGGGCGGCGCTGACCGACCCGGCACAGCTCGCCGAGTGGGCGCCCTTCCTCGCCGACCGGGACCTCGGCGTCCCCGGCGCCGCCGTGCTCACCATGGTCGACGGCGAAACCGCCATCCCGGCCTCGGCGACGGTCCGTCGGGCCGAGCCGCCGCACCTGCTCGAGTACACCTGGGGCGACGACCTGCTGCGCTGGGAGCTGAGCCCGCTGGGCACCGGCACCCGACTCACCCTGCGGCACACCGCCGCCGACCCGGGAATGCTGCCGATGGTCGCGGCCGGCTGGCACCTCTGCCTCGACGTGGCCGACCGGCTGCTCGACGGCGACCCGGTCGGCCCGATCCGGGGGGCCGAGGCCCTCGACTTCGGCTGGCCCGAGCTGCGCGACACGTACGCCGGCCGGCTCGACAAGGGCTGACCCGGCGACGCTGTCGCCTGCCACCGAGCCGGTACGAACTCCGGCCCGGTCAGACGTACGGGCGGGTGGCGTACGCGGTCCGGAGGGCGGCCAACCCGGCCGCTTTCGGCGACAGGGTGCCCCACCCGGAGTTGAAGTAGTTGGTCCGCACGATCCGGGGTCCACGCTCGGCGTTGAGCTTGGCGACGGCCGCCGGGACGGTGGCGATCCAGGCCGGTTGGTTCGGGATCTCGGCCGACCGCACTCCCCACTCCGCGATGATCACGGGCCGGGACAGCGCCACCGGCCCGAGGTCCGCCACCGCCCAGTCCTTCGTGCGACGGAACCGGGACAGCGCGGTGTCGTTGGCGTTGGTGGCGTAGACGTTCCACTGGAGGAAGTCCAGCCGGGACATCAGTGCCTCCGGGTGGGTGCGCTGGAAGCAGGCCCGGTCGAAGCCGCCGAGGCCGATTGAGAACGTCGTGCCGGCGGGCAGCGTCCGTGCCTTGAACCAGGTGAGGATGTAGTTCGTCGCCTGCACCGCGCGGGCGTCCGACTCGGCCCAGGTGTACGCCTTGCTGCCCTCGGTCGTGCCGAACTCGTGGTCCGTGTCCAGCTCCGAGGCGAGCTGGATGTTCACCGCGAACCCGAGCGTGCGGTACTGCGCCAGTGCGCGGTGGAGCAACCCGTCGCACTGGCCGTTGAGCACCTGGCCGTACCCGTACGCTTTCGGCCAGGTGGTGCCGGGGCGCTGCTGGATGATCATCGACGGCCCCGGCACGGTGTAGCTGGTGCCGTCCACGGTGAAGCTCTGCGGCCCGGCGTTCGGGGCGCCGTAGTGCTTCAACTCCAGAACCATGTTGATCTTTACCCCGGCCTTGCCCAGGTTGGTCAGCCAGGGCCGGTTGTAGCCGGGGAAGATGTAGCCGTCGGCGAAGCTGCGGTACTGGGTGAGCGAGCGGAAGTTGCCGCCGGCCATGTCGGCGGTGGGGTCGGCCCCGCCGGAGAGGTAGTAGCCACCGAGCACCGGCTGGTTCAGGGCGTAGTCGGCGGTGGCGGTCGCGGTGTGTCCGGCGGCGTCGCGGACCTGCACGGTGACCCGGGGCATCACGCCACCCCCCGGTACACGGCGACCGAGCCGTTGTCGGAGACCCGCGTCCAGGTACGTCCGGAGTCGTCGGTGACGGTCAGGGTGAGCGGGTCGATGACCGCGGTGACCTTGACGGGAGCGCTGCTGTTGCCCTGGGCGTCGGTGACCACGATGGTGACGGTCAGCGGTTTCGTGTCGGTGTCGGAGTAGGTGACGGTCAGCAGCATCTGGTCACCCGGCGAGTAGGCGGATGCGCTCAGGGCTGCGATCGCGGCGGGAGCGGCCATGTCGGGGCCCTCTCTCTGCTTCGGTCGCCGGGCCGTCGCCATGCTGCCGGGGTGTAGACGACCCTGTCCCGATGGGCGATGGCCGTACGCGTGGTCAGGCCGGCGGCTGTGCCGTGTCCGCCACGGCGGCGAGGCCGGGCTGGGTGAAGGCGGCGCCGGTGCGGACGGTGCTGTCCCCGCCGGGCCGGAGGACTGGGATGTGGCCCGCCATCCGCAGCCTCTCCACCTGCCCCAACAGTGCTCTACCAGGGGCTTTACCGTCTTGTCCGGTATGCGACAGCGCCCGGGACGCGCCTACCGACGGACCCTGGCCGTGACCAGGGCGGCTGTCCGGCGCTCCGGCGCGGCGTGCCGGGGTTCAGCGGACACATTCGCAAGCTTGGACGGCAACTCGGCTGGATTGTGCGGGTTTCCGCTGCGGATACCATGCGGTCGTCTCCGTCAGGCGCGACCGGAAAAGGTGCCGAGTGCTCAAGACGGCGAGAAGAGTCACCACGACGATGAGCATCTGGCGTCAGGGCCTGTGGCGGTACCGCCTGACCACCGCTGGCGTCGGCCTGGCGGCCCTGAGCGTGGCGACCGCCGTGCACAACCCACCGCTGGCGCTCAGCGTCGCGGCGGCCACCGCCGGCGCGCTCGTCTCGGCGATGGAGATCTGCGGCAACCGCCGACGGGCCCGGCAGTTCCGCTTCCACCCGCGCGACGGCGACGATTACCGGGACATCGCCGAGCAGGCCACCGACCCCAAGCGGGTGCTGGAGAACGCCCACAGCACCGGCGTCGTCCGGATCGCCGAGAGTGCCCGGCTGCGCAACCTACGGATCCGCTGCGAGGTGACGCCGACGAGCTACCTGCTCGGTCGGGACCTCCGACGCTGGTCGTTCGACTTCCTGGCCCGGCACGCCCGCACCGCGGCCATGCACAACGCCGCAGTGCTGGGCCTCGCCGCCGACCTGCCGACCGGCACCGACGACCGGGTGGTCACGCTACGGCCCGCGCGGTACTTCGACTTCTTCTGCAGCAACCTGCTCGCCGCCTACGACGTCTACGAGGCCGGCCGGGACACTTTGGCGCTGCGCGGGCGAGACCTCATCCTCGACCATCGCGGCCGGTTGCGGGGGTTCGCCGACAGCCGGCTGGCCAACGTCGTGGGGGTCTCCACCCTGGCGTTCACCATCGACGGGCAGCTGCTGCTCGTCGCGCAGACCCGGGACAACGTAGGCAGCCCGGGGCTCATCGCCCCCTCCGGCTCCGGTTCCCTGGAACCGCAGGACGCGTCGGCGACGCCCACCGCGCCGAGCCTGCAGGAGGTCGTCATCGGCGGCGCGCTGCGGGAGCTGCGCGAGGAGTGTCACCTCGAACCGAACGAGATCGCCGAGAGTGGCGTCCTCGGTTACGGCCGGTGGATGAGCCGCGGCGGCACTCCCGAGTTCTGCACGGTGACCCTGCTCAAGGTCACCGCCGAGCAGGTGCTGCGCCGGACCGTCCGGTGGGCCGAACGGCCGTACGTCGGTGAGGTGCTGGCCGTCCACGTGCCACCCACCTCCGAGTGGGACCCGGACGCACCACTGACCCTGTTACCGACCGAGAACCGGCACAGCGCCTCCTGGCCGCTGGCCTTCTGCCTCTCCTGCCTCACCGACTGCATGACCGACGAGACGTGGCCACAGCGCGCCGCCATCGCGGCGGTCGTCGACCAGTGACGATCCACCCCGACCGCGCTCCACACCACGGTCACCAGCTCCCCCGCTGAGGTCGTCGGCGCCGAACGGCGTGCTCCGGGTCATCCTGGCCGAACAGGACGTCGAGGGCGGTACCGCTGTACGCGACGACCAGGCCGTTCGGTCACGTTACGTCGCTGCTACCGATGCCGGCCGCCGGTGAGCCGACTAGCGTTCCAGCTGTCAACATCATCTTCAAGGAGCAGCATCTGACGTGCGCAAACTGACGTACTACATCGCCACCAGCCTGGACGGGTTCATCGCCGCGCCGGACGGCGGGTCCGACTTCTTCGCGTTCGAGGGGGATCTGGCCGCGGCCATCCTGGCCGACTATTCCGAGACCCTGCCAACCCACGCGCGGGAGCCGCTTGGGATCGCCGCGGCGGCGAACACCACGTTCGACACGGTCCTCATGGGCCGCGCAACCTACGAACCTGCCCTGGCCATCGGCGTCACGAGCCCGTACGCCCACCTGCGGCAGTACGTGTTCTCCCGGACCCTCGACCAGCGCGATCCGTCGGTGCAGATCGTTGCCGACGAGCCGGCGGAGTTCGTCCGCGCGCTCAAGCGCCAGGACGGGATGGGCATCTGGCTCTGCGGCGGGGCGACGCTCGCCGGCCAACTCGTGGACGAGATCGACGAACTGGTCATCAAGCGGTACCCGGTCGTCCTCGGCTCCGGCATTCCCCTGTTCCGGGCGCCCTTCGCCGTGGCGAGCTTCGCATTGCGTGACTCCCGGGTGTTCAACACCGGCACGACCATCTCCACCTATGTCAAGCACTGAAAGAGGACCGATGCTGTTCCGCGCCACCACCGAGGCCGACCTCGACCGGGTCACCGGCTTTCCCATCGACGACGGGGTCAGCACGATCGACGCTGACCGCTACCTCGACGAACTGGGTCAGGGCATGTACCGGCCGGAGTGGACCTGGATCGCCGAGGACGAGCAGCGGGTGGTCGGCCGCGCGCTGTGGTGGGGGCAGGCGTCCAGCGCCCACCCGGTCGCCCTGGACTGCCTGCACGTCGACGCGTCGGTCGCCGACCCTACGGGGGTCGCGGTCGGTCTGCTCACCGCGGGCCTGCGGGCGTTCGCGCGGGACGGCGCGCCGAAGCCTCCGCTGTACAACCTGACCCTGCCCAACGACTGGCGGGACGATGAGCCCGTCGCGGCGGCGGTGGCGTGGCGGCGGGACGCGGCGCTCGCGGTCGGGCTGACCGACGAGGTGGAGCGGCTGCGGCTGGAGTGGACGCCCGAGGTTGGTGTGCCCACCTCCAGCGGCAGGCTCGTCTTCTCCGAGGGCTCCGACGACGAGTTCCTCGACGTGTTCCGCCGGATCGCGGTGGGCAGCCTGGACAGGGAGACCCGCCGGAACCTGGCGGTCAAGAGCCCGGAGGTCACCGCCCGGGAGGAGATGGACTTCTACCTGGACTGCCCGGGCGAGCGGGCGTGGTGGCGGCTGGTCCACACGACCGATGGGACGCTCGCCGGGCTGGCGATTCCGTCCGCGACGCCGTACAACCGCAACGTCGGCTACCTGGGCGTCGTCCCCGAGCTGCGCGGGCGTCGCTACATCGACGACGTGCTCGCCGAGATCACCCGGTTCCACGCCGAGCAGGGGGCCGAGCTGATCACGGCCACCACCGACACGACGAACGTGCCGATGGCCGCTGCGTTCGCGCGCGCCGGTTACCGGGTCGCGCAGATCCGATTGCTCTACTCCGCGCCCGAGTCATGACGAGAGCATCGAGGCGAGGTCGGTGCGCGAGGTGACACCGAGCTTGGGAAACGCCCGGTAGAGGTGGTGCCCCACGGTGCGTGGGCTCAGGAACAGTTGCGTGGCGATCTCCCGGTTGGTCGCGCCCGTCGCGGCCAACCGGACCACCTCGCGTTCCTGGGGGCTCAGCCGGCTGAGCGGTCCGCCCAGGGAGGGCTCCGCCACCTCGCCGCTGGCCCGCAACTCGGCCCCGGCCCGCCGGGCCCACGGCTCGGCGCCGAGCGCCGCGAAGGTGTCGAGAGCGTCCCGCAGGTGGCCGCGCGCTTCGAGTTTCCGGCGCGCGCGGCGCAGCCACTCCCCGTAGAGCAGCCCGGTGCGGGCCTGATCGAAGGCGCTGCCGTCGCCGTGCAGCCGGACGGCCGAGGCGAAGTGCTGCTCCGCCTCGGCGTCCGGCGTGGTCAGGGCACGGCAGCGGTGGGCCAGCGCGGCGAGCGCCCGACGGCCGGTGGCCTCGGCCCACTCGTCGAGCAGACGCGCCGGTTCGGCGGCCCGCTCGGGTCGACCGGCGCGTACTGCCGCTTCGACGAGATCGGGCAGCAGGAACGCGCCGAACAACCGGTGACCCGAGGCCACTCGCGCCGCCTCGAACCGTTGCAGCGCCACGTCCGCGCGGCCGAGGCCCAGGTCGAGCAGGCCCAGCGCCCACAGGGCGTCCGCCGTTGCCCGGCCGACGCCGCGCGGCTGCGTGTACGCCATCGCGTCGCCCGCCAACCGCCCGGTCTGCTCCTCCTCGCCCCGTACGGCCGCCAGGACCGCCAGGACGGCACGCACGTGGGCGGCTCGGTGGCGCAGGTCGTACCCCTCTGCCAGCCGCATCCCCTCGGCGGCGTGCGCGGACGCGTCGTCGAGCCGCCCGAGGGTCAGCTCCACCCGGGCGAGCAGGTGCAGTGCGGTGGGCAGCCACCCGCCCATGCCGTTGTCCCGGCAGTGCTCGACCGCCTCGGCCGCGATCTCGTACGCGATCTCGTCATCGGCGGCCAGGTGGCAGTAGATCCCGGTCATCAGCCGGTCCATGAACCCGGTGTCGGTTCGGCCGCGCGCCGCCACGAGCGATCGGAGCGCGCGCAGGGCACCGGGCACGTCGTCGGCGAGCAGGCGGGCCGGCACGGCCAGCACCGGCTCGGAGGGGGCTTGTTCCGCGGCCGCCGCGATCAGCTCCGCGTTTCCCGAGGAGAAGGCGGCGTGCAGAGCGTCCACCAGCAGCGCGGGGAGTTTGTCAGGCCGCTGGGCGCCGATCTGGTCGGCGCAGTCGAGCAGCATCCGGCCGGCGACGTCGGGGCTGCCGTACCCCAGCTCCACCACCGCCCGGACCCGCGCCAGGTCCGCCGCCAGGCCCGGGTCCTGCGGCGCCGCCTCGACCATCGCCGCGAGCCGGCCGCCCCGCTCGTCCTGGCCAGCGTCGGCGGCGACCTGTGCGGCGGCGATGAACCGGCGGGCCTGGCCTTCCGGCTCGGCCGTGAGCTGGGCCGCCCGCTCGTACGCCGCGGACGCCGACGCGAGCGCCTGCCGGCCGCCGGCCCAGATCGCGACCCGCTCCAACTCGTCGGCGACCCGCTCGTCCGGCCCGGTGGCTGCGGCGGCCAGCTGCCAGGCGCGCCGATGCGCGTGCTCGGGCGCGACGAGCGCGGCCGCCAGCGCCCGGTGGGCGGCGACCCGGTCGGCGAACGGGCTGCCCTGGTACGCCGCGTACCGGATCAGCGGATGCCGGAAGCGCAGCGTGTCGCCGGTCAGCACGATGAGGCCGGTGCGCTCGGCCGGCGCCAGGTCATCGATCGTTGCAGTCGCGGCCCGCAGGATCAGGTCGAGTGTTCCGGTGTCGTCCGCGGCGGCCGTCAGCAGCAGGGCCCGGGTGGCCTCGGGGAGCCGGCGGATCTGATCCAGGAAGGCGTCCTGCACCCGGTTCGACGGTGCGGAAAGCGTCAACGGGCTGAGCTGACCGGCGCGCTGTGTCGGTGTCAACGCGGCGGAGAGTTCCCGCAGCGCGAGCGGGTTGCCCTGCGCCTCCTCCATGATCCGCTGGCGCACGTACGGCGACAGGTCCACGACCAACGCCGCGGCCGCCTCCGGGTCGAGTCCCGCGAGGTGCAGCGCGGGAATCCCGCCGACCCCGGCCACGCCGGCGGCCTCCCGGGCGGCGAAGATCAGCACGACGCCCTCGGCCTGCAACCGGCGGGCGGCGAACGCCAACGCGTCGACCGACGCCCGGTCGAGCCACTGCACGTCGTCGACCAGGCAGAGCAGCGTTCCCTCGCCGGCGACCTCGGACAGCATGCTGAGCACGGCCAGGCCGATGACGAACCGGTCGCGCACCGTGTCGTCGGTGAGCCCGAAGACGGCACGCAGGGCCCGGGCCTGCGGGCCGGGCAGCTGGTCGACGAGGTCCATGGCCGGCAGGAACAGCTGGTGCAGGCCGGCGAAGGCCAGCTCGGTCTCCGATTCCAGGCCGTCGACTCGCAGCACCCGCATGTCGGACGCGCGAGCGGCGGCGTAGTCCAGCAGGGCTGTCTTGCCGATGCCGGCGTCACCGTGGATCAGCAGAACACTGCTCGCGCCGGCCCGGGCGTCACCCAGCATCCGGTCGATCCGGTCGCGTTCCGCCGCCCGGCCCTGCACCACGTACCCCCGTCGTCACCGATCCCACCGGCCGTCGTGCCGGCAACGCGAAGCGGTGCAGCCGCAGGTCAGGTGCCTCTTCGAGGCACCTGAATCTAGCTCAGCAATGTGCCCGGCGGAGAACGGACCCCCGGCAGGGGCCGTCACTGCGGCGCGGTGCCCCGGACCGCCCAGGCGCGTGCCGTGAGCCGGATCGAGCCGTCGGGCTCCACCGGCAGCCGGGCGGCCAGCAGGTCCCGCAGGGCCGCGCGGGCCGGGTCGGCCAGCGTCGTCACGTACGTCGGAGCGGCGCCCTGCCCGCCGAGGAACGGCGTCCAGTAGTCGGCCAGGTCGGTGAAGGTGGTGGGCACCTCGACCGGCCGGACCGACACCTGCCCCAGACCGGCGTCCACCCACAGCTCCCGGAGGGCGTCGGGCTGGCACACCGTGAAGCGGTGCCCCTCGTCCAGCCCCGCCGCGACCGGGTCGAGCTGCGCGGCGGCCGCCCAGAAGTGGCGCATCATCGCCATGCCGTCGGCGTAGTCCCAGACGTAGGCCGCCACCGCACCCGCCGGTCGGACCACCCGGGCGAACTCGGCCACCGCCCGCGCCGGCTCCGGCACGAAGTTGAGCGCCAGACCGCTGACCACCACGTCCACGGCCGGGTCGGACAGCGGCAACGCGCGGGCGTCCCCGACCTGGAAGGTTGCCCGACCACCGGCGACCCGGGCATGCGCGCTGGCGACGAACCCGGCCGACCGGTCCACTCCGATCACCCGGACGGGGTCGGCGTCGGCGAGGATCGTCGAGGTCAACGCGCCCGTGCCGCAGCCCACGTCCAGCCAGTGCCTCCCGGGCGGTACGTCCAGCCCGCGCAGGAAATCGGCCGCGACCGGGCGGCTCCACCGGCCCACGTACGCCTCGTACGCGTCACCGTCCGCCCACACCGGCTGCGCCATGCCGGAACGATACGACAGCTGCGGTCGCCCAATGACCCGCCGATGCGTCGGCGATCCTGACCAGCGACGCGATCTCGTCGCGGCCGCCCCCTCCGAGCGGTCGCTGTTGTGAGCGATATACCTCTGAGGCATAAATATGCCCCTGAGGTATATCGCTCATCGAAGGACCATGCCGGGCGTCGCGTCAGCCCCTCTCGTGGATCTTGGCGAGTTTCGCGGCGAACTCGGCGTCGGTGAGCGCGCCCCGCTGGTGTTGCCGGGTGAGCGCATGGATGTCGCGCCGCTTGTCGGAGGTTTGCCGACCGGGGGACGCGCCTGTCCAGCGGGCTCCGGCGGATGTGGACGTCGGCCGGGCACCGGAGGCGGAGGAAGGCTGCGCTGGTCGCCCGGTGCCGGGCGCCTGCCCCCGGCGGCGCGCCTCACGAAGATGTGCCTGCAGTGTCGCCAGGATCTCGTCGTAGTGCTCCGGCCAGGTGGCCAACCGGCCCAGTTCGGGCCGGAACGTGAACGGGCGGAAGAGGTCGCCGCGCTGCAGCGGTGTCTGCACCGACCCCCGTCGGTCCGTTCGACGACGATCGCGGCACGGCCCATGTCCAGGCCCGCAATGGCCACGCGAACAAGGCAGCCGCGCGGGGCCACGGGCCGGACAGCCCGTGACCCCGCGCGGGGAACTACCTAGAGACGCGCCGCACCGGCCGCGGCGGCCTCCTGGTAAGCGGAGGTACGGCGGGCCTCCGCCCGCTGCGCTCCGGCGTCCTCCCGGTCCGCGACGGCCGCGGACCGGGCCGACCGGGAGGTGGTGGCAACCGCCTGGTCACCGGTCACGCCGCCGCGGATCCGGTTGTTCGCGGCCACCTGGGCAGCCGGGTTGTTGGACGTCACGGTCAACGTGCCGTCGATGATGTTGTCGTCGACGGTGACGCCGCCGGTGGTGTTGGTGATGCTGACGTCCCGGCCCCAGTAGCCGCCGGAGGCGCAGCTGTCGAGGGTGCCGTTGGGGCCCACCTGCACCCCACCCAGGTTCCCGGAGAAGGTGGCCCGGCCCCGGACCGCACTGCCACACACGACGCTGCCGGTGGCGCTGTTCAGCACCGACAGCGTGCCGTCGACGAACGAGTCGTGCACATCGGTGTAGTACGTGCCGGTGGTGGTGAGGTTGCGTTCCACCTGGGTGCCGCGGTCGAGCCGGACCTCACCGGCGCCGGCGTTGACGGTACCGACGATTGTGGACTGCTCCACGAACAGGAAGCTGTCGATGGTCGCGGCCCCCTTCGGCCGCACCGTCACGTTGCCGGTCCGGGCGTCCCTCAGGAAGGCGCCGTAACCGCCGGCGGCCAGCACCACCTGGCCGACGATCGTCGTGTCGGTGGCGTCCAGGTATCCGTCCGCGGCGACGCGTACCTCGCCGCTGACGTTGCCACCGGTGACGACCAGGTTGCCGCCGGCGGCGACGGTGACGTTTCCGGTGATCGTGGTGCCGGTGAGCGCGCAGGACTCGCCGGCCGGCACGTACAGGTCGTTGGGCACCGTCACCGCACCACCGGTGCCGATGCAGTGGGTGACCAGGTCGGCGTGCGCGCTGGGCGCCACCGCCAGCACCGAGGCGGTGATGACGGCGCTCACGGTGGCCAGCTTGGCGACGGTACGTCTGGGCATCGCTGTACTCCCTGTCGATGAGGTTCGGTGACTCATGCGCCGACGTCCGATCGGGCTGCGGCCCGGACGATGGCGCCCTGCTGCCGCAGGGTGAGGGTGCCGCCGGCCACCAGGGTCGCGGTGACCGCTTCGACGTGCCGGACGAAAGCGGCGTGCCCGTCGTAGGCGGCGCCTTCGTCGATCAGATCGTTGATGGTGCAGCCGTCGCCGGTGTCGACGTTGGCGACGCCGGTGTCGTCGCCGTCGATGATCACTCTGGCCCGGGTGTCCGAGTCGGGGCAGGCGTCGGTGCCGTCCGCGACCACCGTGAACGTCGCCGACCGCTCGGCGGAGGCGTTCCCGGCGACGTCCGTCGCCCGGTAGCGCAGGGTGTGCGCCCCGGTGGTACGGACGGAGACCGGTCCGGCGTACGGGGTCCAGGCGGCGGTGTCGACCGCGTACTCGATCGAGGCGACACCTGAGTCGTCGTCGGTCGCCGTGATGGTCACCGTCGCACGGCCGACGTACGCGCCGTCGTCGTCCTGCTCGCCGGTGACCGTGGCGGACACCGTGGGCGGGGTGCTGTCCTCGGCCTGCGGCTCGACGACGGTGAAGTGGGCCATCTGTTCGGCCGACGTGTTCCCGGCCACGTCGGTCGCGCGGTAGTGCAGCATGTGCATGCCGGCCTCGGCGACCACGATCGGTTGGGAGTACGCGGTGAAGGCGGCCCCGTCCAACGAGTACTCGATCGAGGCGACACCCGAATCCGCGTCGGTGGCGGCCAGCGTGGCGGTGGCCGTACCGATGTAGTTGCCGTCGTCGTCCCGATCGCCGGCCAGGTCGGCCGTCACCACCGGTGGGGTGGTGTCCTCATCGCTCGGCTCGACGATCCGGAACGACACCGAGCCGACCTCGCTCGTGTTGCCCGCCTGGTCGGTGGCGCGGAACTGCACCGAGTGGTCGCCAACGGCGGTGACCGGCACGGGCTGCGTGTACGGCAGGAAGCTCGTGTCATCGACCTGGTACTCGACGGTTTCCACGCCCGATGCGGCGTCGGTGGCCGTGACGGTCACCGTGGCCGTACCGATGTAGTTGCCGTCCTGGTCGCGGTCGCCGGCCACCGTGGCGGAGACTGCCGGCGGCGTGGTGTCGCCGCCTCCGCCGCCGTCGGTGACCACCAGTTCGCCGACCATCTGGCTGTGGCCGGGGATGGAGCAGAAGTAGCGGTACCTGCCCGGGGTCAGGGTCACCGTCGCCTGGTGCCGCCCGTCGTTCACGTCGAACGGGTTGGCCAGGATGTTGAGCGTGACGTCGTGGTTGTAGCCGTCGGTGGTGGTGTCGAAGGTCAGCGTGTGCGGCATCCCGGTGGTGTTGCCGGTGGCCGCGCTGTTCTCCCAGATGATCGTGGTCGCTCCGGCCACCGCCTGGGTGGGCGCGGACTTGTAGCGGGTGATGTCGTCGTCGGCGGTCCAGGTCAGCACCTGTTCCGCGACGCGCGGGGCGGCGGAGGCGGGCGCACCGGCCAACGGGGTCACCGTGAGCAGGAGCGCCGCCAGCGCGGCCGTCAGTCGTCGGATCATGGATCCTCCTAGAGCTCGCGCACGCGGATGTTGCGGAACTCGATCAGATCGTTGTCGCCGTGGTTCTGGAGCCCGATGAAGCCGCTGAGGAACTGCCGCAGATCGGTCGGCGGGTCACCCGCGCGGGAGGACTGCTTGCCCGGCGTGTTGTCGAACTCGTTGATCACCACACCGTTGCGGATCATCGTGTAGTGCTGCCCGACCACGCGGATCTCGTAGTCGTTCCACTGGTCCTTCGGGGTGACGCCGGCCTGGGCGAGCGGCACCGGATCGAAGTTGTAGACCGAGCCGGTCTTCTGCGGCTCGCCGGTCTCACCGTCGTAGATCTGGATCTCGTGGCCGCAGTAGATCGCCACCCACGCCTGCGAGGTTCGGGCCGATCCGACGGTGCCGCAGCTGCCCGGTGGGCGTTGCTCCAGCGGGATCCGCGGGTCCGGGAACCGGGTGAAGACGCCGGTGTTGGCCCGGCCGGTACCGGGCGCGATGTCGCGGAACTGCACCTTCAGCGAGAAGTCGGCGAGTTCCCTGGTGTGCCAGAGCATGCCCAGGCCACCACTGGACCGCAGCGAGCCGTCCGGCTGGATGCCGAACGATCCGGACGGCGCCTGCTGCCAGCCGAGCAGCGACTCGGCGGTGCCGTCGAAGAGCGGCTCGTACCCGGTGCGACCATCCCGGCCGATCTCGGACGCGGCAGCCAGGCGGGTCAGCGTGCCGGCTTCGCGGGCGGTGAGCAGGCCGTCGTCCTGGAGCGTGTCGGTCACCGCGGTCACGTGCCGGACGAAGCTGTTGTGGTCGGCCCAGGTGCTCTCGTCGTCGATCAGGTCGTTGCTGGTGCAGCCCTGCCCGACCGTGCGGCTAGGCACCTTGGTGTCCGTGTCCCCGAGCCACACCGTGGCCCGGTTGTCCGGCACTGCGCAGCCCACCGTGACCGTGGTCTGCACCGTCGCCGTCTCACCGTCGGCGTATTTGACGGTCAGCTTCGCCGTGTAGGTGCCGACCCGGGCGTACGTGTGCCGAGGGTTCGCCTCGGTCGACGTGGCGCCGTCGCCGAACTCCCACCGGTAGCTGACCCCGCCGGAGCGGGACCCGTTGAAGGCCATGGTCAGCGGCTTGTTCTGAACGGCGACCGAGCTGGCGGCCGGTGCCGGGGTGGGTGCGCCGCCGGTGTAGGTGATCCGGATGAGCTTCTGGTTGGGGTGCAGGCTGAAGAAGCCGCCTCCGTAGTCCAGCAGGTAGAGCGCGCCGTCCGGGCCGAACTTGGCGTCCATCCAGCTCTGCAGTCGAGCATCGCCGTTGCCGCCCGGGATGATGGCCCGCAGCGACTCGGCGAACACCGGCGGGGCCGCGGTGGGTACGCCAGCCGGGTCGACGGTGACCGCGACGCGGTTGTTCGGGTTCGACTGGTCACCGATGAGCCACTTGCCGTCCCAGTGCGCCGGCCACGCCACGCCGCTGGTCGTGTCGACCAGATCGCGGTGGTAGGTCGGACCGGACATGATGGCCTGACCGCCGCCGCGGAGGTACGGCTGGGTGTAGGTGGCGTCGGCGGCGACGTAGGTCGGGAGCCCGCTGCCGTCGGTCCGCTCCGGGAACACCGGACCGCCGCCGTCCGGGGAGTACCAGATCATGTTGTCCCGGGCCGGCGGGATGTCCACCAGGCCGGTGTTGCGCGGCGACTCGTTCTTCAGGTTGTCGCAGTCGTACCAGCCGGTCAGCACGGTCGCGTCGGTGCTGCTGCGGTCCCGGTACGGCTGCCGGTTGCCCATGCAGTACGGCCAGCCATGGTTGCCGGCCGAGGTGATGATGGTCGCGGTCTCGTACTTGGCCGGGCCCAACGTCGGGCTGGGCGACGAGGCGTCGGGCCCCACCCAGCCGGCGGTCAGCCACTGGTGCTTCGGGTCGACCTGGAGGCGGGCGATGTTCCGCACGCCCATCACGTAGATCTCCGGTCGGGTCTTCTCGGTGCCCGGTGGGAACAGGTTGCCCTCCGGGATGGTGTACGTGCCGTCCGCCTCCGGGTGGATCCGGATGATCTTGCCGGCGAGGTCGTTGGTGTTGCCCGAGGTGCGGCGGGCGTCCTGGAACGAGATCCCCTGGTACTCCTGGGTCCAGTTGTTGCCGGAGTAGCCCTGCGAGCCCTCGGAGGAGTTGTTGTCGCCGGACCCCACGTACAGGTTGCCCTTGGCGTCGAACGCCATGCCGCCACCGGCGTGGCAGCAGCTGTGGATCTGCACCGGGAACTGCAGCAGGTCCTTGCGGGTGGCCTGGTCGATGGTCTGGGTCTCGCGGTCGTAGGTGAACCGGGAGATGGTCCGCTGCCCGACCCGCTTGACCCGGTCGACCGACTCGTGCGGCATCCAGTAGACGTAGAGCCAACCGTTCTCGGCGAACGTGGGGTCGGGCACGATGCCGAGCAGACCCTCCTCGTTCTTCACCAGCTCGGAGCCGCTGCCCCGGTTACCCATCACCTCGAGGGTCGTGAGCAGTTTGGCCTGCTTGGTGCGCGGGTCCCACGAGTGGATGGTGCCGCAGCCCAGGCCGACGTTCGGGTTGTTCCAGTCCGCGACGGGGCCGCTCGGGCAGGCCGCCTTGCCGACGTAGAACACCGTGCCGTCCGGGGCGATGGTCAGCCCGTGCGGCTCGCCGATCTGGTCCAGTTGCCCGGTCTGGTTGGCCGCGGTGAGCCGCTCGACCTTGTAGTTCGCGGCGATCGTCGCCTGGCAGTCACCGCGCTCCAGGCCGGTGGTCCACTTGAGTGCCCCGGTCAGGTGCGTGCGGAACGCCGCCTCGCCGTAGCTGCCCTCGGTGTGGCCCATGCCGGTGTAGAACGACCGACCGCCGTCGTAGTCCCGGCACCAGGACACCGGGTGGAACGGCCCGTTGGCGCCCGGTCCGGCGTTGTAGTGGCGCTCCTCGACCTGGGCGACGGTGTGCACCGTGCCGATCGGGTTCGGGTCCCAGTTCTCCCACCGGTCCGACCGGGTGAGCGTCATCGGCAGCGACGCCGTCGCCGGGTGGTTGCGGTCCAGGATGTTGACGACCGCCCGGTTCACCGCCGGTGGCTCCGGTGGAGCTGTGCTGCCGGTGAACAGGCGCAGGTCGGCGAGCTGGGTCAGCGGTTCACCGCTGTTCGCGGTGATGTTCAGCCGGAAGTGCTTGAACTCCTGCGGGGTGGCGATGTCGAACCGCCGGGTCTGGAACCGCTCCGGGAAGGTCCGGCCAGTGCGTCGGTCCAGGTCGGACCAGCTCTGGCCGTCCGCCGAGCCCTGCAGGGTCCAGTCCTTCGGGTCGCGGCCGGAAGAGTCGTTCGCCGACGTCAGCGCGTACCCGGTGATCCGCTTGGCGGCGCTCAACTCGTACGCCACCCATGCCGTCGGGGTGCGGACGAGCCACTTCGTGCCGGAGTCGCCGTCGGTCAGCTTCTCCTTCGTCTCGTTCGGCGGGTTCTCGCCGCTGGCGGTCACCCGGGCCACCGGCTCGGCCACCGGGATGGCGCCCGCCGGGCGGGTGCCGATCAGACCGGTGAACCAGGCGGAGTCGACCTGCGCGCGGGCCGCGTCGGCGATGCCGACGAACCCGCCGCCGGCCTTCATGTAGCTCTGCAGCGCCGCTTCCTGGTCACGGTTGAGCGCGGCGCCGGTCGCGGAGAGAAAAACCACGCTGCGGTACGCGGACAGCCCGGCCGTGGTGAAGACGGCGGGGTCCGTGGTGGTCGTGACATCGATGTCATGACCGGCGCCAAGATCTCTGATCGCCTCCGCGGCGCGCGAAACCGGGTCCTGCTGCTCGGCCACCGGCCCGTGGAAGACGAGGACCGCTGTCTTGTTCTCCTGCGCCGCCTTGGACGCGGGTGCTTCCTTCGGTGCGGCTGCCGCTGCCGCCGTGCCCGGCAACAGCGTCGCGATGACCGCCGCCGCGGCCAGGGTTCGTCGTAGTTTTCGTGTCATCCCCATCCCCACTCTCGATTCACTCAGCTGCCGTGCGTGTGGGTGTGGCCCTGAAATCTGTGGATGGCCTCCTCGGCGCCCGGCGGCATGCTGCCGTCCGCGTTGCGCACCAGGAAGATCCCGGCCATGCCGCCGTCGGAGTGGGACTGCACGTGGCAGTGGTACATCCACGCGCCGGGCCCGACGCCCTCCCCGGCCAGCACCTGGAACCCGAACGAGCTGCCCGGGTTGAGGTCCTTGTTGTCGATCACGAGGCTGGGGTCGGCCGGGCCCTCGAGCATCCCGGTGCGGTTGTCCGCCCAGCGGTGCGCGTGCAGGTGGAAGGTATGGAAGGTCCCGCCGTGCCCGATTGCGAGCCACTCCACCCGCTGGCCCAGGTTCGCCTCGAACATCGGGGTGTCCGGCGCCATCCGGTTGTTGATCATCATGTCGTTGAACACGACCGTGAACTGCTTCTCCGGCAGGATGTCGCCGCGGCGCCGCACGACCAGCGCGCCGTACAGCCCCTTGGCCACCCCGGCGGTGCCGTGGTCGGTGCCCATGGCGTGATCGTGGTAGTGCCAGTAGCCGGCGCTGCCCGGCATGAACCGCCGGCCGGACGCGAGGAACATCTCCCGCGAACGCCACACGTACGTCCGGGTCTCGCCGGGATTGTTGAACGAGGCGTTGAGCGGGCTGCCATCCGAGTCGGTGCTGTAGTCCACCCCGTGCGGGTGGATGGACAGCCGCTGGCTGGTGGTGTTGACCAGGGTGATCTCCAGCGTGTCACCCTCGTAGATCTCCAGCACCGGCCCGGGCACGGTGGCCTGGCCGGGTGCCAGGCCGTAGCCGAACAGCCCGCCGGGCAACTGCTCGGCGTAGATGGTGACCTTCTTGGTGACGCCGGCGACGGCCTGGGCCGGACTACCGCTGAAGGGGACGCCGACCGTGGACGCGGTCACGCCGACCGCTCCGGCGGCCAGCACTCCGGTGGTCATCAGGGATCTGCGGGACAGGTGGCGGGGGAAGCCGACGGGATGGTCGTCCATGGGACTCCGTTCTCGACCGGGCACAGCCGCGACAGGGCAGGGTGCGGCGACCGTCGAGACAGGAGGGACGGCCCCGCGAGCTCATGAGTCGTCGCGACTTTGCTCGGAAGACTCAGAACTTTCGACTGATGACATCAATCTATGTACCGATCTGACGAAAGTAAAGATCCTTCGATGGAAAGGCGGCCGCCGACAACGGTTTCCGCTGCCTGAGCAGGGGTTTTGTCCTCGACGGGGCCGGCCCGGGGGATCGGCAGCCCGAGCAGGCCACGACTGTCAGTCGGAGAACAGGGCCGCCGCGAGCAGTTGGGCGCCGCCTGCGCGGTCGAGTCGGGCCAGTGCGCTGTCGGGCTTGCGGGCCGGCTGGCCGGCCACGATCGCGGTGATCGCGGCGGCGAAGCCGAGCCGTGGATGTTCCTCGATGATTCGCCGGGTGATGTCCGGGGGGATCAGGTCCAGGCGAAGTCCGAACACGTCGACTGCCGCGCCGATGCTCAGGAGTGCGACCTCGGGCCGTGGATCCGTCGCGGTCTGCGCGCGCACGTGCAGGCGGATCGCTCGGCCACCAGGTCGGCGCGCGTCGCGTCGACGCCCTGCGACAGCAGGAATTCGGCGGCGGCGTCCGCGCCGATCTCCTCGAACGGCGCCGGCCCGTCGTAGCGTTCGGTGAGCCCGAGGTCGTGCAGAGCGGCACCGATGAACAGCAACTCGAGGTCCGGGTCGAGGCCGTCGCGGTCGGCCATCGCGAGCCCGAAATGGTACGTACGCAAGCAGTGGTTCACCAGCGTGGCCGGAGATGACGCGATGAGCAGATCGGTCGCCGCGGCGCTGAGGCGCGTGTCGGGGACGCGCGAGAAGATCGGTGTGATCGTCATGGCCTGACTCTTCATGATCCAGCGACGCACCACGAGTGGCCGGATCGCCACCTACTACCTGCGTGGCCTGGTGGACACACAACTGTCGGCTGTGTGCGGTGGCACGTTCGTGCTCGCCGAGGCGGGCCTGCTCAATGGTCACGCCGCGACCACGTCCTGGCTGTTCGCGCCGGAACTCGCACGGCGTTACCCGCTCATCGACGTGCAGTCGACGGCGCTGATCGTGCGCGTGGTTACGCGCGCATCTCGCCGACCGGTACGACCTCCCGGCTCTCGCGGCCGCCTTCCACGTGAGCACTCGCACGCTGCTGCGCCGCTTCGCGTCCGCGACCGGCAGCTCGCCGTTGGCCTACCTGCAGGCCGCCCGCGTGAGCGCCGCGAAACGGCTGCTGGAGACGTCGGAGCGCAGCATCCACGAGATCACCGCCCAGGTCGGGTACGCCGACGCCGCGACGTTCCGAACGCTGTTCGTGTCCACCACAGGCGTCACACCGTCGGAGTACCGCCGGCAGTTCCGACGCAGACCGGCCGCGTGAAGGCGGGTCGAACGCCGGCAGGAGCATCTCACATCACTCCCCCGCCGCCCCTCGACCTTTGCGGACTGGATTCCGACTGCACACGGTGAGGAAGCGGACGGACATCTGTCTTGATAGCCCGCGTCCGGCTACCCAACGGATCTCAACGTGCCCACCCGTCGTGACCGAGTGGAAACTCTCCACGAAGCAGGCTGATGAAGGCGTGGCCGCATGCCAGCAGCGGGCCGGTAGGCAGGTCCGAGGTGAACGACTCCTGCTCACCCCCGGCGCCAAAGGAGTTCACGAGATCCTTCGGGATGGCCGGAGACCAGGCGTGCAGTCGCCGGAGGACGCGCTCAGACAGGTCGAGCACAAGCGCGGCGCGATCGGGCTGCGTTCCGAGATGATCGTCCAGGTAGGACGACACGCATCCCATGAAGCCGGCTGTGGCCTGCGTCTCCCAGTCGTCTTGGGCGTCAACGAGCCATACGGGAGCTGCGGGGATTTTCTTGGCCTCCTGCGCCAGGAGGTACAGCCACACTTCCGCCTGAAAGTCGCGGACCCAGAAACCAGATCCGCGGTAGTCCAGGTACGAGCTGCCCACGCCGGCCAGTAGATCACCTTCGCGCAGCAGGCGGGCTCAGGGACCTGTTGTGGCGATTTCTCCGGTGCGTAGGCAAGTGGTCTCACGTGACTGGTGGACATGATCACATCAGGGGTGGCGCCTTGACCCTAGGATCACCGCGCCGCCGACCAGCCAGCCAATTGATCGCCAAGAGGGGTGCGCCGATACAGCACATGCCGTCCGTCGCGTGCGCGAGTGACCAGACCGGTCGCGTGGAGGACTTGCAGGTGTTGCGACACGGCGCTGGGTGTCACGGCGAGCCGTCGAGCGATCTCCACCGTCGGTAGCGGCTCGGCAAGAAGGTGGAGCAGTCGTGCCCTGGATGCGCCGAGGAGCGAGGCGAGGGCAGTCGCGTCGGCGGTCGGTGCCGGCGCCCAGAGCGTTGCTACTCCTCGGCAGGGGTATGCCAGCATTGGCGGCTCGTCCGGACTGACCGGTGGGGAGGGTTTGTACGAGAAGATGCACGGCACCAGCAGCAGTCCACGACCCGATACCGCGACGCGGTGCCTGCCGATCATCTTGTCGATGTGCAGGACCCCGTCGTGCCAGCGCAGGTTCGGGTGCATGTCTGCGAAGAGCAGGCGCGCGCCTCCTACGGCCAGTTGTCTGGCGCGATAGGTCATGTCTGCTTCCAGGACGAGTCGCATCTGCGGCCAGGTCGGCTTGATCGCTGCCTCCCAGTAGCGGTGCAGGTGGTCGCAGATGGTGTCGCGAAGCGCGAGCACCGGCTCATCGTCGTTTGCGGTGATCTCCCGCAGAACGGACGGCAGCCGACCACGGAGGTACACGGCGAGCACATCGCGGCGTACGACGTCCGGAGGTGTCCGGCGCACTGCGGCCAACTCTTCTTCGAAGGTCGCGGCGAACTCGGTCGGCCGGGGCGTCAGGAAGTCGGGAAGGCCACGGTCTGGCCCAACCAAGGACGTCAGCAGGTTGGCGTCGGGCGCATCGAGCCTACCGAGTACCGATCTGCGCCAGGGTAGGTGCAGCGCGTACAGGCCGGGCTCGCGTAGCACCCGCAGGCTGAGCACGGCCTGATGGATCGGTGAGATTGTGAAGCGGGTGTCGACGAGGTCTTCGACGCCGAGCAGAAAGCTGATCATTAAGCTATACGCTACATCGGTTGGCAGCCGACGCCGGGTGCCGTGGACTTTCAGCCATGACACACCAGATCAACATCCCCGGCCAGCAGGCCGATCGGCAGCGTACGGCGATCGTCACGGGTGCGGCACGCGGCATCGGCGCCGGGGTGGCCAAGCGTCTGGCGCGCGACGGCCTCGCGGTCGCCGTGGTCGACCTGAGCCAGGAAGACTGCGCCGACACCGTGGACGCCATCACCCGCGAAGGCGGAACAGCCGCGGCGTTCGCCGCCGACGTCAACGACGAGGCGGCCGTGGCCGCCACTGTCGCCCGGATCGCCGCTGAGTTGGGATCACCGACGGTGCTGATCAACAACGCCGGCATCGGCGGCCCCAACGCCGGCGTCGAGGAGACGAGCACCCAGCAGTGGGACGCGGTCGTCGGGGTCAGCCTGCGCGGGGCGTTCTTCCTCACTCGGGCCGTGACCCCCTACATGATCGCCGCCGGCTGGGGACGGATCGTCAACATGTCGAGCATCTCCGCGCTCGGCGATTCCGGCCGGGTCGACTACGCCGCCGCGAAGGCCGGTCTGATCGGCTTCACCAAGTCGCTCGCGCTGCGGCTCGGGCAGCATGGCGTGACGGCGAACGCCATCGGGCCGGGCTTCGTCGTCAGTGACATGACCAGGGTCGCGGCCCAGCGGCGTGGCCGCAGCTTCGAGGAGCACCAGCGGATCGTGGCGCAGACCATCCCGGTGCGCCGGGTCGGCCAGCCCGAGGACATCGCGCACACCGCGTCGTACCTGGTCAGCCCCGAAGCCGGGTTCGTCTCCGGCCAGGTCATCTACGTCGCCGGCGGGCCGGTGGACTGACGTGATCGACGCTTTCGGACAGGCGGTTCGCAAATGAGTCGCAGGCTGCTGGTGCTCCTCGCCCTCACCTGCGGGGTCGCCGTCGGAAACATCTACTTCCCCCAGACGATCAGCCCGCTGGTCGCCGCCAGCCTGCACGTCAGCGCTGACTCGGCCGCGCTGGTGGTGACCGCGGTGCAGCTCGGCTATGCCGCCGGGATCTTCCTGCTGGTGCCGCTCGGCGACCGGCTCCCGCACCGCCCGCTGATCGTCACCCTGCTCGGCCTCAGCGGGCTGGGGCTGCTCGCCGCGTGCGCCGCGCCGGCGCTGCCGCCGCTCGTCGGCGCGAGCGCCCTCGTCGGGGTCACGACCGTGGTCGCGCCGATCATCGGCCCCATGGCAGCCGGCCTCGTTGCCGAAGAGCAGCGCGGCATGGTCAGTGGCACGCTGCTGAGCGGCTCGATCGGTGGCATGCTGCTGTCCCGCACCGTCGCGGGCACCATCGGCGACTGGTGGGGATGGCGGGCCCCCTACCTGACGGCGGCGGCATCCGTGCTGCTCATCGCGGTGGTCATGGCCCGCGTGCTGCCGACAACACAACCGCCGTCCGGGCACCGATATCCGGCGCTGCTGGCCGAGCCGCTGCGCCTGCTGCGCACCGAGGCCGACCTGCGCCGCTCCTGCTTCTACCAGGCGACGATCTTCGCCGGTTTCTCGGCGGTCTGGACCGCCGTCGCGCTGCTGCTGACCGGTCCGACGTACGGCCTGGGCGCACCGGCGGTCGGGATGCTCGCACTGGTCAATGCGGCGACAATGCTGTGCACCCCGGTCGCCGGACGGCAGGTGGACCGGCGGGGCAGCGACGCGGTGAACCTGGCCTGCCTGCTCGGGATCATCGCCTCGGCCGCCGTCCTCGCGTTCGCCAGTCTCGGCGGGGCGGGGGGCCTCGCGGCACTGGCGCTCGGCACGTTGCTGCTCGACGTCGGAATGCAGTCCGGCATGGTCGCCAACCAGGTACGCATCTACGCCCTGGGGCCCGAAGCCCGGAGCAGACTCAACACCGCCTACATGACCTGCGCCTACCTCGGCGGCAGCCTCGGCTCCTGGCTGGGGGCCCGCGCCTACGCCCACTTCGGGTGGCTGGGTGTATGCACGGTGTTGACGCTCCTCGCCGTGACAGCTCTTGCCCGCTACCTGACGTCGACCCCCGCCACCGGCCACACTCGAACCACGGTCGCTGCCCAGAACGCCTGACCAAGGATGGTTGACTTGCCAGCCTGTACCCACCGCCCACCCCTGTCGCCGGATGCACCTATGCACGATGACCAGCTCGCCGTTTCGCTCGAGATGGTGCGTGAGCTGGTGGACGCGCAGTTCCCCGAGTGGCGGAGCCTGCCTGTCGGGCGCGTCGCTTCGCAGGGAACGGTCAATGCCATCTTCCGTATCGGGGAACGGTTCACGGCCCGGTTCCCCCTTCAGCCTCGTGAGGTCGAGGCGGCGCGGCGCTGGCTGGAATGCGAAGCGGAAGCGGCCCGAGAACTGGTGGGTCGTACGCGATTTCCCACCCCCGAGCCGGTCGCCATCGGTGAACCCGGCGTCGGCTACCCGCTTCCATGGTCGGTACAGACGTGGGTACCCGGTGTCGTAGCCACCGACCAGGACCCAGGTGACTCGTTCGCGTTCGCGCTCGATCTGGCCGAGTTCGTCAGTGGCGTGCGAGCCATCGACGCACGGGGACGCACGTTCACAGGCCAGGGTCGCGGTGGCGAGCTAGCAGCGCACGACGGGTGGATGGAAACCTGCTTCGGGCACAGCGAGACGCTGCTGGACGTCCCGCTGCTCCGCCGGATCTGGGAGGTCATGCGGGAACTGCCGCGGGGCGAGGCCCCGGACAGGATGAACCATGGTGATCTCATTCCGGGAAACGTCCTCGTCTCCGACGGGCGGCTGGCCGGGGTTCTCGACGTGGGCGGACTGGGGCCGGCCGACCCTGCCCTTGACCTCGTAAGTGCCTGGCACCTGCTGGAAAGCGGGCCACGTCAGGCGCTTCGGCAGCAACTCGGCTGCGACGATCTCGAATGGGAGCGCGGCAAAGCGTGGGCCTTCCAGCAGGCGATGGGGGTGGTTTGGTACTACCACCAGACCAACGCCACCATGAGTCGGATGGGCCGACGCACTCTCGCGCGCATCATTGCCGACCCGCCATCAGCCTGAGCCGGCACGCCCGAACGCGTCGTCGCAGCCAGCAAATACCGCCGCGTCGGCCCGCGCCGGATAGCCGCAAGTAACACGCAGACAGAGCGCGGAACCTCGCCGGGCCCGTATCCACCGAGCGGCGGCCTACCGCAGCATGCGGCCGTCCCTGTGGTTCGCGCACCGCCGCCTACTGGACGCGCCCTCCGGTCACGCGAACCGCAGAAGCGCAAGTAGGCAGCGAGATCACGTCATGGAGTGGGGCGGGCGGGACTCGAACCCGCGACCGAGGGATTATGAGTCCCCTGCTCTAACCGGCTGAGCTACCGCCCCGACACCGTGCCGGATCTTATCCCGCCCAGTCGTCGACGGCCAGCATCGAGCCGGCCGGCGCCCACGCCCGCAGTAGCACGATGGGCTACAGGAATATAACAGCGCGCTGCCGACCGCCCGGGGAGGCCGGGCGGCGGCCGGTCAGGCTGCACGCAGCTCCGCCAGCACCGCCCCGGCGGTACGCCAGCCGCTGGTCAGCGCGCCCTGGATCGATGGGCTGTCGCGGTGGTCACCGGCCACGAACAGCCCTTCCCCCAGCGCGACCGGCTTGCGCAGCCGCCCCTGCGGTGGCGGCGCGGCGGGTAGCGCGTCGGGGACGGCGACGGTGGTGAGGTGGGTCCAGTCGGCGGTGGACCGGCCGTACAGCCGGGTCAACTCGGCCCGTACGGTCGGCTCGGGCGGGGCCGTGGGGCCGACGACCGAGGTGGCCACGAGGTGTCGTCCGGCTGGCGCGTACGTCGGGGCGGCGTTGCTGAGCACCACGGTGTTGGCGACGGTTTCCCGCCGGTCACCGTCGATGAGCAGGATCGGTTCGGTCAGCGGTGGCTCGGGCGCGCTGTGGTAGTAGGTGGTGTAGCTGTGCATCCGTACCGTCGCCAGGGCCGGCAGCAGCGCGGCCGCGGCGGGCGGGTCGACGGCGACCACGACGGCCCGGCAGCGGATGTCGCCGGCCTGGGTGCGGACCCGGCAGGGGGCGACCTCGGCGACCGGGGTGTCCAGCGTGATCAGGTCGGCCGGCAGTGGGTCGGCGATCGCCCGGGGCAGCGCGGCCATCCCCTCGGCGGGCAGCCCGATCCGGCCGCGGGCGAAGGAGCGCAGCACCATCGCCAGCACGTGGCTGGAGGTCGCCAGTTCCCGGTCGTTGAGCACGCCGGACAGGAACGGCCGCAGCAGTTCCTCGATGATCGCGTCGGACAGGCCGGCCCGCCGCAGCGCCACCTCGGCGCTGGTCTCCGGTGCGGTGAGCAGCAGGGACGCGGGCAGGGTGGCGCAGCCGGTGGCGAGCGCGGCGAAACGCAGCCGGTCGAGCAGGGAGCCGACCCCGGCCAGCGCGGTGCGCGGCCCGCCGGTCGGCTCGCGCAGCGGGTTGACCAGCCGCAGCAGGTCGTCGCCCTTGCGGACGAGCACCCCGGAGGTGAAGTACCCGAGGTCGAGCCGGTCGGTGTCCAGCAGCGTGCCGAGCCGGGGGTAGGCGGTGTTGAGCACCTGGAAGCCACGGTCGATCAGGTAGCCGTCCACGACGTCGGTGGCGATCCGTCCACCGAGCCGACTCCCGGCCTCCAGCAGCCGCCAGGGCACGCCGGCGCGGTGCAGCCGGCGGGCGGCGGCCAGGCCGGCCAGGCCGCCGCCGACGATGACGACGTCGGTCTCAGCGAGCATGGCGTGCCTCCCGCTCACCGTTCGCCCGGGACAACCGGCCCGGCCACCAGACCTTCGGCCCGATGTCGTACGCGAGCGCGGGCACCAGCAGCGACCGGACGATGATGGTGTCGATGAGCACCCCGACCGCGACCGCGGTGCCCAGCTCGACCAGCACCACCAGCGGCAGGACGGCCAGCGCGGAGAAGGTCGCGGCGAGCACGATGCCGGCGGAGGTGATCACCCCGCCGGTGACGGCGAGGCCGGCGAGCACCCCGACTCGGCTGCCGCGCTTGACGGACTCCTCCCGGACCCGGCTCATCAGGAAGATGTTGTAGTCGATGCCGAGCGCGACCAGGAAGACGAACGCGAACAGCGGGAACGACGCGTCCACCCCGGGGAAGTCGAAGGCGTGGCGGAACAAAAGCGCGCAGAGGCCGAGCGTGGCCGCGAAGCTGAGCAGCACGGTGGCGATCAGTAGCACCGGTGCGAGGAGTGCGCGCAGCAGCAGGGCCAGGATGACCGCGATGACGACAAGCACCACCGGGATGATGACGTTCTGGTCGCGCCGGGCGGCGTCGGAGGTGTCCACGTTGATCGCGGTGAAGCCTCCGACCACCGCGTCGGCGCCGGGCACCTGGTGTACGGCGACCCGCAGGTCGCGGATGGTCCGCTCGGCGCCGTCGCTGTCGGGCGGGTCGGCGAGGGTCGCCTCCAGTTGCACCCGCCCTTCGACGACCTTCGGTGCGGCGTTCTCCTGGGGCGGGCCGGTCTGCGGTCCGGCGGTGAGCGGACGGACGTCGGCGACGCCGGGCACGCGCTGCGCCACCTGGGCCACCTGCCGGGCGGTCTGCTCGGTGGCGAAGATGGTGGCCGGGCTGCCGGTGCCGGCCGGGTAGTGCCGGGCGATGATTTCCTGACCGTCGACCGAGTCGGTGCGCTGGGTGAACAGGTCGGACTGGCCGAGGGTGGTGGCGCCGAGCTGGGTGAGGCCGAGCGTGAGGATGGCCAGCACGACCGCGGTGCTCAGCCAGACCGGTCGGGCGTGCCGGGCCACGAAGCCGGCGATCCGGCTCCAGATGCCGTGCTCGGTCCGCGGGTCGGCCTGGTCGGCCCGGGGCCGTCGCGGCCAGAACGCCCACCGACCGCCGAGCAGCAGCAGCGCGGGCAGGAAGGTGAGCATCACCAGCAGGGTGGCGGCGATGCCGATGGCGGCGACCGGGCCGAGCGCCCGGTTGGAGTTGAGACTGGACAGCAGCAGGCAGAGCAGGCTGACGATGACCGTCCCGCCGGAGGCGATGATGGCGGGGGCGGCGCCCTTCCACGCCGTACGAATGGCGTCCCAGGGGCGGTCGTGCCGGTGCAGCTCCTCCCGGTAGCGGGCGATGAGCAGCAGCGCGTAGTCGGTGCCGGCGCCGAAGACCAGCACGGTGAGGATGCCCTGGGCCTGCCCGTTGAGTTTGAGCACGTCGGCGTCGGCGAGCAGGTAGACGAAGACCGAAGCCAGCGCGTACGACATCCCGGCGGCCAGTAGCGGGAAGACCCAGAGCACGGGGCTGCGGTAGACGATGAGCAGGATCACCAGCACCACGACCAGGGTGACCAGCAGCAGTGGCCCGTCGATGGCGGAGAAGACCTCGATCAGGTCGGCGAGCAGACCGGCCGGTCCGGCGACGTCGACGGTGAGCCCGTCCCGGTCGCCGCCGGCGATGTCGCGCAGGTGCTCGACGACCGAGCCGATCTCCTCCCCCTCCGCGTCGTCCACCGGCACGACGACCTGGAGCGCCTGGCCGTCCTCGCTGGGGATCGGCGGGGGCAGCGGGTTGACCACGCCGGGCACCTGCGCGAAGCGGGCCACGTCGGCGCTCGCCCGCTGCCGGTCCGCGTCGGTGATGCCCGAGGTCCGCTCGTAGACGACCAGCGCCGGGATGGTCTGCCGGTCGACGAACTCGCCGGCGAGGTCCTGGGCGCGGGTCGCCTCGGCGTCGGTGGGCAGGAAGGCGGCGTTGTCGTTGGTGGCGACCTCGCCAAGGCGCCCGGAGTACGGCCCGGCCACACCCCCGATCACCAGCCAGGCAAGCACGACCGCCACCGCGATCAGGGTGGCCCGGCCGTGGCCTCCTCGTCCGGACATCCGCACTCACCCCAAGAATCGACGCACCAATCGACGCAGCGGGAGTCCAAGTCGACAGCGACCATCCTGCCGGGCGAGCGGACCGAGGGAGGGCGAAACCGGACCGAGAGGGGTGTGTGAACACGAAGACGCCCGTCGGGCTTGCTGCCGACGGGCGTTGGGTGGAGAAGCTCCCCCGATTGGACTCGAACCAATAACCTGCCGGTTAACAGCCGGCTGCTCTGCCAATTGAGCTACAGGGGACCGTGCACCGCTCGACCCGGATCTCTCCGTCGCCGTGCGACGGGACAAGAGTACAGGACATCCGGGGGCGTCGGTCCAGCGGGTTGGGCCTCCCGCCTTCCATGATCCAGACGCCCAGGTCAGCAGCGCGGTCCATCGATAATCGGGGCAAATCGTCATCCGGGCACAAGCAGGTATGAGCGGGGAGCAGGATGGGTAGTTAGCTGCGGACAGAGGACGCAGGCGCGATTTGGTCGCTCCCGACGGGGCAGCTCGCCGGGGCGACGGCGCGTCAGGTACGGAAGGAGCCGCCATGCGCGGAAAGATCATGTTTCTTGGCGGGCTGGCTGCGGGATTCGTCCTGGGCGCCCGTGCCGGCCGGGAGAAGTACGAAGAGCTGGTCGTCCGGGGCCGCAAGGTGCTCGACCACCCGACCGTCCAGGAGGCGGCCGGGGTCGCGCAGGCCCAGGCCAACCGGCTCTACAGCGAGGGCAAGGACAAGCTCGGCCAGACCAAGCTGGGCGAGAAGCTGGGCACGGGCAACGGCAGCACCGGCAAGCAGGAGCTGACCGCCGCGGACGACGCGTTCGCCGGCACGCCCGCCACCGTTGGCGCCAAGGCGGGCTCCGGCTCGTCGGGCACCAGCAGCACGGTCGGCACGACCTCCGGGTCGCCGTCGGCCACCCCCCGCACCAAGCCGTCCGGCTCGGGCACCAACGCCAGCACCCTGTAGACGCACATCGAACGGGCCCGGCCGCCACAGTGGAGGCCGGGTCCGTTCGTGTCTCCGCACGTCAGGGCGGCGCATCATCACCACTGGGGCACTTTCTCCGATTTGAAGCAAAAGTTCGTCCGGTTCATCGAAAACTTCTGCTCCCAACCTCTTCTCTTTGTTCCCGAGCGCAAATATCGTCCTGCATAGAACCTGGCCAGGCTCTTGGTACTCCCCGGCGACCTCCTCAGCGACGTACCGGCGCTGAGGCGGACCCGCCCGACCAGAGCGAGGTTCGATGCGTAGACCAATCGGCCGAAGAGCCGCTAGCTATGTCAGCCTTCTCACCCTCGTCGGCGCGACGCTCGTCGCGACCGAGCCGCAACGGGCCACACCGGCATTCGCCGCGCCCGTGGCCGAGAGCAACGGTATCCAGTACAAGGTTCTCGTCTTCACCCGCTCGACCGGCGGCAGCCACGCGGCCACCGACGCCGGCGTCCAGGCGATCCGCGAACTCGCCAACGACCGGCGCTTCACGGTCCAGGTGACCGACGACGCCCGGAAGTTCGACGAGTCGCACCTGAAGCAGTTCCGTGCGGTGGTCTTCCTGAACACCTCCGGCGACGTACTGACCGACGGCCAGCAGGCCGCTTTCGAGCAGTACTACCGCGACGGCGGCGGCTTCGTCGGCGTGCACTCCGCGATCGAGGCCGAGCCGGGCTGGGCCTTCCTCGACAATGTGCTCGGCACCCGGGCTGTCGGCGCCGCCGCGCCGGTCAGCCCCGCCACGGTGACCGTCGCCGACCGGGTGCACCCGGCGTCCGCGCCGCTGCCCGAGCGGTGGACCACGACCGACCGGTGGTACAACTTCGCGGCCAACGTCCGGGGCGTCTCACACGTCCTAGCCACGGTGGACGAGAAGACGTACTCCGGCGGCGCCATGGGCTTCGACCACCCGATCACCTGGTGCAAGGACTACCAGGGCGGCCGGTCCTTCTACACCGGACTCGGCGCCACCCCGGAGAGCTACTCCGGTGCCGATCTGCGCGCCCACCTCGCCGGGGCGATCCAGTGGGCCGCCGGCACCACCGACGGCGACTGCGGCGCGACCGTGCTGGCCAACTACCAGATGGAGGTCATCGGCGCGCAGCCCAACGTCAACGAGCCGATCGGCTTCGACGTGCTGCCCGACGGCCGGGTGATCCAGACCGACCGCCGCGGCGGCGTACGGCTGCACGACCCGGAGAGCAACGAGACCACCGTGCTGGCCCAGATCCCGGTCTACACGCACAGCGAGGACGGGATGTACGGGCCGGCGGTCGACCGGGAGTTCGCCACCAACCGGTGGGTCTACCTCTACTACGCCCCGCCGCTGAATACTCCGACCGGCGGCGCGCCCACCACCAGCACCGACCCGGCCGCCTGGAACCAGTGGAAGGGCTACTTCCAACTGTCCCGCTTCAAGTTCGTCGACGGCGAGACCCCGTCGCTGGACGTGGCCTCGGAGCAGAAGATCCTCCAGGTGCCGGTGGACCGGGGCGCCTGCTGTCACGTGGCGGGTGACATCGCGTTCGACTCCAAGAACAACCTCTGGCTGGTCACCGGGGACGACACCCCGGCCGGCGGCGGCGGGTCCGGCGGCTTCTCCCCGCACAACGACTCGGTCAGCGCCACCGGCGTCTACCAGGCGCCGTTCGTGGACGCCCGGCGCAGCGCCGCCAACACCAACGACCTGCGCGGCAAGATTCTGCGCATCGCGGTGGGAGCGGACGGCAGTTACACCGCCCCCGAGGGGAACATGTTCCCCGAGGCGCAGGACCCGGGCGACAAGACCCGCCCGGAGATCTACGCGATGGGCTTCCGGAACCCCTTCCGGATCACCCTCGACAAGAACGACGTCGCCTACATCACCGACTACTCCCCCGACTCGTCGACAGCGGCGGTTGGCCGGGGACCGGCGGGGACCGGCCGGATGATGGTGGTGGACAAGCCGGCGAACTACGGCTGGCCGATGTGCGTGCAGCCGAACCTGCCATACATCGAGATGAACTGGACCACCAACCCGATCACGCCGGTCGCGCCGTTCGATTGCGCGGCGCCGCGCAACACCTCCCGGCACAACACCGGCCTGACCGACCTGCCGGCGGTGCAGAAGTCGGAGCTCTGGTACTCGTTCCAGGCCCCGACCCCGTGCCCGGAGTCCTACCTGTCCACCCCGACGCAGACCTGTCCGGTGCTCTTCCCGGAGTTGGGCACCGGCGGCGTCGGACCGCACGGCGCGGCGCGCTACGACTACGACCCGGAGCTGAGGTCGCAGACGAAGTTCCCCGCGTACTTCGACGGATCGATCTTCTTCGGCGAGTTCACCCGGGACACGCTCAAGGAGATCAAGCTCGACGGCCAGGGCGACATCCTGAAGATCAACAATGTGCTGAACTGCGGGCAGGCACCCACCACGCCGACCAAGCCGTTCCTCTGCGACAACCCGATGGACATGAAGTGGGGTCCGGACGGCAACTTCTACCTGCTGACGTACGGCGACGGGTTCTTCAACGTCAACCCGGACGCGGCGATGCTGAAGTTCAGCTACGTGAAGGGCCTGCGGGCGCCGACCGCCGTGGTTTCGGCGACCCCGACCAACGGGAGGGCGCCGCTGACCGTCGCCTTCTCCAGCGAGGGGTCGAAGGACCCCGACCCGGCGGACTCCATCTCGTTCGCCTGGGACTTCGACGGCAACGGCACGACCGACTCCGTCGACCCGAACCCGACGCACACCTACACCGCCAACGGCGTCTACACCGCGCGGCTGACGGTGACCGACTCCAGCGGCAAGAGTGCGTCCGCCAACACCACCATCACGGTCGGCAACACCGCCCCGACGGTGACCGTCACCACCCCGGTGGAGGGCGGCTTCTTCAGCTGGGGTGACGACATCCCGTGGTCGGTGACGGTCACCGACCCCGAGGACGGACCGGTCGACTGCGCCAAGGTCGAGGTGACCTTCGTCCTCGGCCACGACACCCACGGCCACGGTGAGGCCAACCAGTTCGGCTGCTCGGGCGTCCTGCCCACGGACGCCGACGACGCGTCGCACGGTGGCTACATCTACGGCGTGGTCAGCGCCGCCTACACGGACAAGGGGGCAAACGGGCAGCCGGCCCTGACCACCGTGGACCAGCAGATCATCCAGGCCAAGCGGCAGGAGGTGGAATTCGCCACCGACGAATCCGGCACCACCGTCGGCACGAGCGCCGACACCGGTGGCGGGCAGCAGCGCGGCAGCCTCGACCCGGGCGACTGGATCGCGGTGAACAACGGCGTGAACCTGCGGAACATGCAGTCGGTCACGCTGCGCACCTCCGGCGGCAGCGCAGCCACCGCCGGGCAGCCCCGGTTCGGCGTTCAGCTGCGGCTCGACTCGCCCACCGGCCCGGTGCTGACCACCGCCGTGGTCAACGCGACCAGCGGCAACAACGCCTTCACCAGCACCACCGTGCCGGTCGCCGACCCGGGCGGCACGCACCGGCTCTACCTCGTGTTCACCACCGTCCCGGGCGGCCCGACCAGCGGACTCGGCAACCTGAACTGGGTCGAGTTCACCGGTCAGGGCATCGGCGTCGCGCCGTAGCGACCGCCGTGGGCCGGGGTCGCCGCCAGCGGCCCGGCCCAGCGCTCCACCCGTCACCCACATCGACAACCCGTACCAAAGGAAGGCAGCAGTAGATGAACGACAGTCAGCACGGAATGAGCCGTCGCCGGATGCTCGGCGCCTTGGCCGGCGCCGCCGGCGCGGCCGCCGTCGGTGCCACCGGCCTGGCCTCCCCGGCCCTCGCCGGCAACGGCCTGCTGGTTCCCACCGGCAAGCGCGGCATCATCCTCTACAGCGTCCGGGACCGGATCAGCGCCGCCCCGGACGCCACCAGCGTGCCGTACGGCTTCGAGCGGGTGCTCGGCCGGCTCGCCGAGATCGGCTACAAGGAGGTGGAGTTCGCCGGCTACACCCAGAACACCTCCATCCTGGGCCGGCAGATCACCCCCGAGGAGATCCGCAAGGTTCTCGACGACAACGGGCTGCGCGCCAACGGCTCGCACGCCTCGGTGCCGGGCACCGTCAACCCGACCACCATCGCGCAGTTCGAGCAGCAGCTCGACATCGCCGAAACGCTGGGCATGACCCACATCGGCACCGGCAACGACCCGACCGGCAGCAACTACAAGGCCGACTGGGACGCCGCCGTCGACCGGTGGAACACGTTCGGCGAGATGGCCGCCGCCCGTGGGCTGAAGCTCTACACACACAACCACGACGCGGCGTACAACTTCCTGCTCGACAGCGGGCCGTTGGACGCCCAGGGCCGGCCGACCCGGTCCTCCGGCGTGCGGAAGCTGGAGTACTTCATCGGGCTGACCAACCCGGAGTGGGTCTGGTTCGAGATGGACATCTACTGGGCGCACGTGGCCCAGCACCGGTTCCGCAGCTACACCGACCCGGACGGGGTGACCCAGACCAGCATCTTCGACCCGCTGGCCGTGGTCGCGGCCCAGACGATCCGGTTCCCGCTGTTCCACGCCAAGGACGGCACGTACAACCCGGCCAGCGCGGCCGGGTACGAGATGGTGCCGCTCGGCGAGGGTGACATCGACTACGGGAACTTCTTCGCCAACATGGGCGCGAAGGGTTACCACAACCCGATGTGGGAGCAGGACAACGCACCGGGCGGCGCCTCCGACCCGGGCCGCTCGCTTCGGTTCGCGGAGATCAGCTACCAGCACATGTCGAGTCTGCGGGGCTGACCGACCCGACACGCACGCCCGGGGCCGCATCCGTCATCGGATGCGGCCCCTCGCGCCATGCGGCCGAAACACCGCCATGCGAGACTCCGGCCGGAGGTGGTGGCGATGGTGCTCGTCAGGCCCGAGAACAGGCACCAGTCCCGGCTGGTCCGGCTGCTGCGCGACGACGGTCCCCGGTCCCGGGTGGAGCTGGGCGACCTGCTGGGCCTGTCCCGGACGACGCTGACCGCGGAGCTGGACCGGCTCGTCGAGCGGGGCCTGGTGGAGACCGCCGGGCCGGCGGCGTCGCGCGGCGGACGCCGCTCCGCACTCCTGCGCCTCGCCGGCGGGGTGCGCTTCGCCGGCGTGGTCGTCGCCCCCGACCGGATCACCGTGGCGGTGACCGACGGCGAGCTGAACGTGCTCGCCGAGGTCGACGAGCCGGCGGACGTCCGCACCGGGCCGGAACCGGTGGTCGGGCGGGCCGTCGAACTGGTCGGGAAGCTCCGCGCCGAGCTGGGCGTGTCCCAGCTCACCGGGGTCGGTGTCGGCCTGCCCGGGCCGGTCGGCGTCGACGCGGGGACGGCCGTGCCGCCGGTCCTGCCGGGCTGGCAGCGCTTCGGAGTACGCGACGCGTTCGCCGCCGAGCTGGGCTGCCCCGTGCTGGTCGACAACGACGCCAACGTGATGGCCCTCGGCGAGCAGCACGCGGGGGTCGGCCGGACCTTCGACGACTTCCTCTACCTCAAGTTGGGCACCGCCATCGGCTGCGGCCTGATCCTCGGCGGGAGCCTCTACCGGGGTTCGACCAGCAGCGCGGGCGACATCGGGCACCTGGCGCTCGGCGAGGGTGGGCCGGCCTGCGCTTGTGGCGACAGCGGATGCCTGGAGGCGTACTGCGGCGACGCGGGGCTGGTCCAGGCGGCGCTCGCCACCGCTCGGACCGGCCGGTCCGACGCGCTGGCCGCCCGGCTCGCCGAGGCGGGCACCCTCACCGTGCGCGACGTCGCCGGGGCGGCGACAGCCGGCGACCCGGTCGCGCAGACGGTGGTGCGGGACGCCGCCCGCCGCCTCGGTCGGTTGCTGGTCGGCCTGGTGAGCTTCTTCAACCCCGGCATCGTCGTCATCGGGGGTGCGGCGGACGGGCTCGGGCACATCCTGCTCGCCGAGATCCGCGCCGTGGTCTACCGCCGGTCGGCGCCGCTCGCCACCGGCACCATGCCGATCGTCCTGTCCGACCTGGCCGGCCGGGCCGGGGTGGTGGGTGCGGCGCGGCTGGCCAGCGAGCACGTCTTCGCCACCGGCTGACCGGGGGCCGACCGGCGGTCGGCCCCCGGTACCGGCGGGTCAGTCCTTGCTGCTGAAGGCCGCGTCGAAGGCGGCCGACGGGGCGTCGAAGGCGAGCCGGCGGACGAACTGCAACGCCTCCGGGGCACCGACCAGCCGGTCCATCCCGGCGTCCTCCCACTCGATCGAGATCGGGCCGGTGTAGCCGATCGCGTTCAACGCCCGGAAGCAGTCCTCCCAGGGCACGTCCCCGTGCCCCGTGGAGACGAAGTCCCAGCCCCGGCGCAGGTCCGCCCAGGGCAGGTGCGAGGCGAGCCGGCCGCGCCGGCCGTCCCCGGTACGCACCTTGGCGTCCTTGCAGTCCACGTGGTAGATCCGGTCGGCGAAGTCGAAGATGAAGTTCACCGGGTCCAGCTCCTGCCAGACGAAGTGCGACGGGTCCCAGTTCAACCCGAACGCGGGCCGGTTGCCGATCGCCTCCAGCGTGCGCTTCGTCGTCCAGTAGTCGTACGCGATCTCGCTGGGGTGCACCTCGTGCGCGAACCGCACCCCCACCTCGTCGAACACGTCGAGGATCGGGTTCCACCGGTCGGCGAAGTCCTGGTAGCCGCGCTCGATCATCGCTGGCGGCACCGGTGGGAACATCGCCAGGGTGTGCCAGATCGACGAGCCGGTGAAGCCGACGACCGTCTTCACCCCGAGCTTCGCCGCCGCCCGCGCCGTGTCCTTGATCTCCTCGGCGGCCCGCTGGCGGACGCCCTCGGGCTCCCCGTCACCCCAGATCCGGCCGGGCAGGATGTCCTGGTGCCGCTCGTCGATCGGGTGGTCGCAGACCGCCTGACCGACGAGGTGGTTGGAGATCGCGAAGACCTCGAGGTTGTGCTTCGCGAGCGTCTCCCGCTTGCGATCGACGTACGAGTCGTCGGCGAGCGCCTTGTCGACCTCGAAGTGGTCGCCCCAGCAGGCGATCTCCAGACCGTTATAGCCCCACTCGGAGGCGAGCCGGCAGACCTCCTCGAACGGCAGGTCGGCCCACTGGCCGGTGAAGAGCGTGATGGGTCGCGCCATTGTCCTTCTCCCCTGTTGTGATGGGGATTCCGTGTGCGGACCGGGGCGAGGGTGACCGGTCAGACCGGTACGCGGCAGCGGGACGGGACACCGGTGGGTGCGGAGCGCACCTGAGCCCGGCGGGTTGCGCCTCCCACCGGGTCACCGGCCACCGTCACGGTCGCCGCTCCCACCCTATTTCCGCCGGGCCCCTTCGCGAAAGCCCCGCCGCCGGATCGTCACTCGGCCACCTCCTCGGGAGCTGGCAGGACAGCCCGGACGACGAAGCCGCCTCCGGCGCGCGGGCCGGCGGAGAAGGTGCCGCCGATCCGCTCGGCGCGCCGACGCAGTGTGATCAGACCGCGCCCGGCGCCCCCGCCCGTCGGCGCGGCACCAGCGCCTTCGTCGCGTACCTCGATGGTGATGCCCGTGGCGTCGTAGCGCAGCCGGACCGCGACCGGTGCGCCCGGTGCGTGCCGGCGCGCGTTGGTCAGCGACTCCTCGATGATCCGGTACGCCGCCGCGTCGACCGCGCCGGGCAGCGGCCGGGGCGGCCCGGCCAGGGTCCAGCGCACCGGCTGACCCGCGGCGAAGCCCTCCACCAGCGCGTCGAGGCGGTTCAGGCTGGGCGCCGGCCCGGTCGACGAATCGGGCTCCTCGGCCCGGTGCAGCAGCCGGTGCCCGTGCGCCCGCACCATCCGGCGCCACCGCGTGAAACGCCCCATGCTCGTCAAGGTACGGCAGTCAACTGCGAGTCGGTCCGTGGCCTCGCAGGCGGCGGGGCGCGAATGATTGGTGTGCATGCCTCCCAGGAGTCTCGCTGCCACTCCGGCCGGTAGCGCCGGCAAGCAGACAGACCATGCCCGGCCGGGCGGGGCACACTCGGCCGGGCATGGTCTGCGCTGGGGCGGGTGGCCCGGAGGGACCGTCAGCCGTGACCGGCGGCCCTCCAGGCTCAGCGGATCAGGGCAGCGTCCACTTCTGGTTAGCCGCGCCGTTGCAGGTCCAGAGGTGCACGACGGTGCTGTCCGCGGAGTTGTTCCCGGAGACGTCGAGGCACTTGCTCGACGACGTGTTGCGCAGGCTGCCGTCGGCCTGGGCCGCCCAGTTCTGCGCCCCGGTGCCGTTGCAGGTCCAGAGCTGGATCTTGGTGCCATCGGCGGTGCCGTTGCCGGACACGTCCAGGCACTTGCCGAGCGCCTTGACCGTCGAGTTCGGCGTCACGGTCCAGGTCTGCGCCGTACTGCCGTTGCAGGTGTAGATCTGGATCTGGGTGCCGTCGGCGGTGCCGCTGTTGCGCACGTCCAGGCACTTGCCGACCAGGCCCTTGATCGGGCCGACTCCCGGCGTGCCGCCACCGCCGCCCCTGACCAGGGTGAAGTCATCCACGTCGAAGAGCCCGGTGCCGCTACCGGTGAAGGTGAGGTAGAGGTTCTGGGCGCCGGACGGGACACCGGACAGCGCGGTGGTGACGTTGGCGAAGGTGGTCCAGCTGCCGGTGTTCGGCACCGCGACCGAGCCGAGCACCGGGCCGGTGGCCGAACCGGTACGCACCTGGATGGTGCCGCCCGCGCCGCCCGAGACGACCCGGGACGTGAACGAGGTGACCCCGGTCAGGTTCACACCGTTGTACGCGGCCCAGTCACCCGGGTCGATGTAGCCGATGGTCTGGCCACCGTTGGCGCCCGCCTTGGTGAACGGGGTGACCCCGTTGGCCGAGCTGAACGCCTCCGCCTGGACGGTGGTGTTCCCCGTCGGCGGCGGCGTGGTGCCCAGCTCCTTGATCCGGATGTTGCGGAACGAGGCGTCGTCGCCGGTGCCATGGTTCTGGATGCCGATGTGCCCGGCCAGCGAACGAACCGGGTTCGTGTTGGTGAAGTCGTTGATCTTCACGCCGTTGAGGAAGATCTGCAACCGCTCACCCTCGACCAGCAGCTCGTAGGTGTTCCACTCCCCCGGCGCGTTCAGCGCCGCGTCACGGGCGGCGATGTCGGCGGACTTGAAGGTGTAGACCGACCCGGTGGTGCGGTCCGCCGCATCGGTGGCGTCGATCTGGATCTCGTAGCCGTTGTCCACCGCCGACCAGGGGTCACTGGAGGGCGGGAAGCCGATGAACACGCCGGAGTTGTCGTCGCCGGCCAGCTTCCAGTCCAGCTTCAGCGAGTAGTTGGTGAACTGCTTGGCGTTGTACCAGAACAACCCCATCCCGCCCACCGAGGTGAGGGTGGCGTCGGAGTTGGTGAAGTTGCCCGGACCGGCCTGCGACCAGCCGCGGGTCGAGCCGTTGTAGAGCGGGGTGTAGCCGGTCTCGGGCCGGCAGTCCGCCTTGCTGCGACCGGCCGCGTACCGGATGCCGCCGAGCAGGTGCGCCCGGAACGCCGGCTCGGCGTACGACGCCTGGGTGTGCCCACCGCCGGTGTAGAACGACCGGCCGCCGCTGTAGCTCTTGCACCAGGAGTGCGGGTGGTCGGCGCCCATCCCGCCACCGGAGTACGACGACTCGTCCAGGGTGGCCAGCACGTGGGCCGTGGACCGGGCGTTGGTCCGGTAGTTGTACCACTCGTCGGTGCGGGTCCACGTCTGCGGCAGGTGCGCGGTCGCCGCGTGCCCCCGGTCCTCGACCTTGACGTTGGCCTGCTGGATGGCCGGGTGCGAGGCGAACCACGCCCCGACCAGGTTGCCGTAGAACGGCCAGTCGTACTCGGTGTCGGCGGCGGCGTGCACGCCCACGTACCCCCGGCCGGAGCCGATGTACGACTCGAAGGCCGTCTGCTGGCTGGCGTTGAGCACGTCGCCGGTGGTGTTGAGGAAGACGACCGCCTCGTACTGGTTGAGGTTGGCGGTGGTGAAGGCGGCGGCGTCCTCGGTGGCGGTGACGGTGAAGCTGTTCCCCGCGCCCAGGTCGCGGATGGTCTGGATGCCGACCGGGATCGCGTCGTGCCGGAAGCCGGCCGTCTTGGAGAAGACCAGCACGTCGTAGGGGGCGTCGGCGGCGCTGGCCGGGGTGGCCGGGGTCGTACAGGCGAGGACGGCGAGGACGGCGGTGGCCGCGCCGAGGATGGGTCGCAGGAGTCTGCGCATATCGCTCTCCTAAGAACGGTTAGGAGGGGCCCCTTGTACAACACTAGGCGTTAACAAGGGGCCCTTCCTTTCAACTCAGGGCAGGGTCCACTTCTGGTTCGCGGCGGCGGTGCAGGTCCAGAGGTGCACGGCGGTGCTGTCCGCCGAGTTGTTTCCCGAGACGTCGAGGCACTTGCCGGACTGGACGTTGCGGACCGTGCCGTCGGCCTGCGCGGCCCAGTTCTGCGCGCCGGTCCCGTTGCAGGTCCAGAGCTGGATCTTGGTGCCGTCGGCCGAACCCCCACCCGAGACGTCGAGGCACTTGCCCAACGCCCTGATCGTCGAGTTCGGCGTGACCGTCCAGGTCTGCGCCGCGCTGCCGTTGCAGGTGTAGATCTGGATCTGCGTGCCGTCGGCGGTGGCGGCGTTGCGCACGTCCAGGCACTTACCGGCCAGGCCCTTGATCGCGCCGCCTCCGCCGGAGGGGGTACCGGTGGTGAGGGTGAACGCGTCCACGTCGTAGAGCGCGCCGGTGCCCGACCCGGCGAAGGTCAGGTAGAGCGTCGTGGTGCCGGTCGGCGGGTTGGTGATCGCCCCCGTCACCGTCGTGAAGGTCTCCCAGCCTCCGGTGACCGGCACCGTGGCCCAACCGAGCACCGTGCCGGTGGCCGAGCCGGCCCGCACCTGGATTGTGCCGCCGGCACCGGCCGAGGAGACCCGGGCGCTGAACGACGTCACGTTGCCCAACCGGTACGGCTGGAACGCGATCCAGTCGCCGTTGTTGATGTCGCCGACGGTCTTGCCACCCTCGGCCGGGGTCTTGCTGAACACGTTGATCCCGGACGAGGTGCCGAAGAACTCGGCCTGCCGGTGCCGCGGGGGCAGCGTGTGCTGGGTGTGCGTGGTCAGCCCACCGGCGTCGGTGTACTCGGCGTCGAAGATGGCGAAGATGTTCGCCGCGTCGTCGTGCTCACCGTCGACCGGGATGGTGATCGATCCGGAGCAGCCGGTCTTCGAGGTGATCTGGTGACCGTGCTGGTCGTGCCCGAGGACGTAGGTCATCTTGACCTTCGTGCAGTCGATCGTGCCGTCCTCCGGGTCGGTCACGGTGATGCTGAACGGCACCGTGTCGCCGAAGCTGAACAGCTGCCCGTTGCCGGGGTTGTTGATGGTCACCGTGGGCGCGGTGTTGCCCACGTTGATCACCACGCTGGCGGTGCCGGTGGCGCCCTGCGGGTCCCGCACGGTCAGCGTCGCGGTGTAGGTGCCGTTGGCGGTATAGGTCTTGGACGGGTTGGCCGCCGTGGAGCTGGTGCCGTCACCGAAGTTCCACGAGTACGTCAGCGCGCCGCCCTCCGGGTCCGAGGAGCCGGCCGAGGAGAACGTCACCGCCAGCGGCGCCGCCCCGGAGGTCCGGTTGGCGCTGGCCGTGGCGTTGGGCGCCCGGTTGCCGCCGGCCACGTAGTCGAAGCGGTAGAGCGCGGAGTTGGCGTCACCGTTGAAGTAGCCGGTGCCGTAGTCGAGCACGTAGTACGCGCCGTCCGGGCCGAACGCCGAGTCCATCACCTGCTTGCCCACCCAGGGGAAACTGTCGATGGTGCCCCGGGAGCCGTCCGCGTTGACGTGGATCGGCTTGATCCAACCGCGGCCGAACTCGGTGGCGAAGAACTGCCCGTCGAACGACTGCGGGAACTTCGTCGTCGAGGTGGACGAGGCGTTGTAGCGGTAGACCGGGCCGCCCATCGGCGACTCGGAGCCGCCGCCGAACTCGGGCGGGGTGCCGGCGTCGCCCGCGTACCGGATCCAGGCCGGCTGGGCCGGCGGCAGGGTGGGCAGGCCGGTGTTGCGGAACGAGTTGTTGGTCGGCCCGCCGGTGCAGTTGTACTTCGCCCCGCCGGTGTTGGTGGCGAAGTCCCACTCGTTGTACGTCTCGGTGGAGGTGTTGGTGCCGGTGCAGTACGGCCAGCCGTAGTTGCCCGGCGCGGCGACCCGGTTGAACTCCACCTGGCCGGACGGGCCGCGGGTGGAGCTGGTGGAGCCGGCGTCCGGCCCGTAGTCACCGACGTAGACGACACCGGTGGCCTTGTCCACGCTGATCCGGAACGGGTTGCGGAACCCCATCGCGTAGATCTCCGGCCGGGTCCTGGCCGTGCCGGGCGCGAACAGGTTGCCCGACGGGATGGAGTACGTGCCGTTGGCGTTCACCTTGATCCGCAGGATCTTGCCGCGCAGGTCGTTGGTGTTGCCCGCGCTGCGCTGGGCGTCGTACGCCGGGTTGCGGTTGGTCCGCTCGTCCAGCGGCGCGTAGCCGGCGGACTCGAACGGGTTGGTGTCGTCGCCGGTGGACAGGTAGAGGTTGCCGGCGGCGTCGAAGTCGATGTCCCCACCGACGTGGCAGCACAGGCCGCGGTTGGCCGGGACGTCGAGCACGTCGACCTTGCTCGCCTGGTTGAGTGTGAAGTCGGAGTTGAGGGTGAACCGGGAGAGCCGGTTGACGCCGTTCCAGGCCGAGAAGTCGGTGCCGGTGGCCGGCGCGTCGCCGCCGGGGGTGGAGAGCGGCGGGGCGTAGTAGAGGAAGATCTGCCGGTTGCTGGCGAAGTTGGGGTCGACTCCGACGCCCTGCAGGCCCTCCTCGTCGTGGGTGTAGACCGGCAGGGTGCCGATCACCGAGGTGGTGCCGTTGGCGTCGGTGCGACGCAGCGTGCCGTTGCGGGCGGTGTGCAGGACCGAGCGGTCCGGCAGCACGGCCAGCGACATCGGTTCACCCATGTCGGCCACGCCGCGGGCCAGCTCGACCTGCTGAAAGTCCGTGGCGTTGATGGGGTGGGCCTGGGCGGGGGTCGGGCCACCGAGCGCGGCCGGGCCGACGCCGAGCGCCACCGTGCCGGCGGCGACCACCAGGAGCAGGGCCGATCCGGTGGAGAACCATCGTCGGGACCGGTGGATGGGTACGTCCTTGATGGACATGATGTGCTGTCCCTTCCTGACGAATGACTGCCAGGCCGGGCGCGCGCCGTCGCGCCGGATGCCGTAGCGGTGGTGGGGATGCCGATGGGTTACCGCGCCGCCGGTTCACCTCGACGAAACATTGTCGTGTTGGCCACGACACTAAATCGCGATGTGTCGATGTGTCTATACCTTCCGGTGGATCGGCGTGAACTTTCGTCGATACGATCGAAAGTCGGCAGGAAGCGCCATTCCCCAGACGCCGCGGGCGATGTCCGGGGAACGGTGTCCGGCGCGCGCCGGCGGGTCAGGCGCGGCGGTCGATCGCCTGCGCGGCCAGCGCGACCAGCGCGGAACGGGCCTCCTCGGCCACCGCCGCGCTCTCCAACGCGGCCAGCGCGGCCTCGGTCCGGACCCGGATCATCTGCTCGATGCGCTCTCGGGCGCCGGTCGCCTCGATGATCCCGCGCAGCTCCGCCGCGCCGTCGGCGTCCAACGCCGGATTGCCGAACAACTCCCGCAGCCGGGCGGTCTGCGGCCGATCAGCGGCGCTACGGGCCAGCGCCATCATCACCGTCGGCTTGCCCTCCCGCAGGTCGTCGAGGACCGACTTGCCGGTGACCGCCGGATCGCCGAAGACGCCCAGCACGTCGTCGCGGAGCTGGAACGCGTCGCCCAGCGGGTCACCGAACTCGCCGAGCGCGGCGAGCAGCTCCGGCCCCGCGCCGGCGAGCGCCGCGCCGATCTGCAGCGGCCGGGTCACCGTGTACCGGGCGGCCTTCATCCGGATCACGGTGAGCGCGCTGGCCACCGAGCCGTCGCCCACCCCGGACACCAGGTCCAGGTATTCCCCCGCGATCACCTCGGTCCGCATCAACGCGAACACCCCGTACCCCCGGTGCACCTGCTCGGTGCTCAGGCCGCACTCGTGGAACATTTGGTCCGACCAGGCCGCGCAGAGGTCCCCACAGAGCAGCGCCGTGTTGCGCCCGTACGCCTCGGGGTCACCGCGCCAGGACGAGCGGGCGTGCAGGTCGGCGAAGAGCCGGTGCACCGACGGCTCGCCCCGGCGACGGTCGCTGCCGTCCAGGATGTCGTCGTGGATCAACGCGAACGCGTGGAACAGCTCGAGTGCCGCGGCGGCCACCACGATCGGGGTGCCATCGGGCGCCCCGGCGCCGCGCCAACCCCAATAGCAGAAGAGCGGGCGTAGCCGCTTTCCGCCAGCCAGCACGAACCGGTGCAACGCGGTGAACACGCCGCGTGGCGCGCCGTCCGGCCAGTCCGGGCCCTGCCGGTCGAGGAACCCGGCCAGCTCCGCGTCGAAGCGCGCCCGCAGCCCGCTCGCGTCGGTGGGGGCGACCGTGACGGTCATGGCCCCTCCCCCGGCCCGTCCGCGTCGGCGCCACCGCCGCGGGTCAGCCCGGCCAGCTCCAGCAGCAGCTCCTTGACCTCGGTGGCGGCGATCCGCTCCCGGGCCGCGGCCGGGTCGGAGCAGAGCAGCACCGGCGCGTCCGCCGGGTCGGTCGGCAACCGGCCGTGCGAGCCGCGTACCGCCCGGGCTCCGGCGTCCAGGCCGACCGCGCTCATCAGGTAGCGCATGCCCAGCTTCTTGCGGGCCAGCGCGACGCCCGCCCGACGCTTCGCCGCCCCCGGCGCGGCCGGGTCGAAGAACAGCTCGGCCGGGTCGTACCCCGGCTTCCGATGAATCTCCACCAGCCGGGCGAAGTCCGGCGCGCGGGCGTCGTCCAGCCAGTAGTAATAGGTGAACCAGGCGTCTGGCTCGGCCACCAGCACCAGCTCACCGGCGCGTGGATGATCCAGCCCGTGCGCGGCCTTGCCCTCGGCGTCGAGCACCTCGGCGACCCCGGGCAGCCCGGCGCAGAGCTTCGCCACCGTAGGGACGTCGGCCGGGTCCCGTACGTAGACGTGCGCGACCTGGTGGTCGGCGACCGCGAACGCCCGGGACGTCCACGGGTCGAGGTACTCCATGCCCGCCTGGGTGTGCACCCGCAGCAGCCCCTCGGCGCGCAGCAGCCGGTTGACGTCCACCGGTCGGGACACGTCGGTGATGCCGTACTCGGAGAGCACCACGACGGTCGCGTCGCTGGCCCGGGCGGCGTCCAGGAGCGGCCCGAGCACCGTGTCCAGCTCCGCCGCCGCGGCCGCCGCCTGCGGGGAGGACGGGCCGTGCCGTTGCAGGTCGTAGTCCAGGTGCGGGACGTAGACCAGGGTCAGGTCGGGCGACACGTCGGCCAGGATCTGCTCGGCCGCCCGGCAGATCCACCGCGACGAGGGCAGCCCGGCTGTCGGCCCCCAGTAGGTGAACAGCGGGAAGGTGCCCAGCCGACCGGTGAGCGCGTCGTGCAGTTCCGGCGGGTCGGTGTAGCAGTCCGGTTCCTTGCGCCCGTCGGCGTAATACACGGGCCGCGGGGTGACCGTCCAGTCGACGTCGGCGCCCATCGCGTACCACCAGCAGACGTTGGCGACGGTGTAGCCGGGCTCGGCCCGCCGGGCCGCCTGCCAGAGCTTCTCCCCGCCGACCAGCGCGTTGTGCTGCCGCCACAGCAGCACCTCACCCAGCTCCCGGAAATACCACCCGTTGCCGACGATCCCGTGCCCGCTCGGCGGCTCGCCGGTGAGGAAGGTGGACTGCACCGAGCAGGTCACCGCGGGCAGCACGGTGCCCAGCTCGGCCCGGAAGCCGCCGTCGGCGATCCCCCGCAGCCGGGGCATGTGCGCGAGCAGTCGCGGGGTCAACCCGACCACGTCGAGCACCACCAGTCGCCGGCTCATCGCGGCACCCCCGCCCTGGCCCTGGTCAGCTCCGGGGTCAGGCCCAGGCCGACCAGCTCGTCGCGGGCGAAGGCCAGCTCGGCGGCGATGCCGGCGGCCAGCTCCGCGTCGGTGCCGGGCCGCCGCGCGGCCGGCAGCACCCCCCAGGTGTACGTCTCCACGTCGAGATGGTCACAGCCGGCCGCCGGGCCGGCGTAGAGCGCGGCGAGCGCGGCGCGCAACACCGGCAGGGTGGAGCCGAGCGGTTCCTCGGGTGGCGCGTGCAGGGGCACGTGGTAGTGCACCCGCCACGGGCCGGGCAGCGCCGCGTCGAGCGCCGCGTCCAGGTCGTCGGCCGCGTACGCCGGGTCGGCCGGGTCGGCTCCGCCCGCGCAGCCCGCCCCCCGGGTCTGGTGCAGGAAGCGCGGCTCCACCCAGCGGCGCAGCGCGTCGGCGCCGCCGGCCGGGTCGGCCGCCTCGACTGCGGCGGAGACCTGCACCTTGACCACCGGCAGGCCGGCCGTCCGCAGCCGGTCCAGTGCCGCGGCCGGCTCCTCCCAGGCGCAGGCGAGGTGGGCCAGGTCGAGGCAGACGCCCAACCGTTCGGTGTCCATCCCGGACAGCAGCGCGGCGGCCTGACCGGTGCTCTCCACCACGCAGCCCGGCTCGGGTTCGAAGCCGACCCGCACCTGGCGGCCGGTCTCGCTCTGCACTGCGGCCAGGCCGGCGGCGAGCTGGTCGAGGCGGCGCCGCGCGGCGTCGGCCCGCTCGTCGTCCCAGGGTTGCCGCCAGGCAAGCGGCAGGGTGGAGATCGAGCCCCGGGCGGCGTCGTCGGGCAGCAGGTCGGCGAGCACCCGGGCCAGGTCCAGGGTGTACGTCAGGCGCTGCTCGGTGGTCCAGTCCGGCCGGTAGACGTCGTGCTTGACCACCGGCGCCTGGAAGGCCGCGTACGGGAAGCCGTTGAGGGTGACCACCTCCAGCCCACGCGCGTCCAGCTCGGCGCGCAGCCGGCGGCGCAGCGCCGGATCGGCGGCCAGCTCGGCGGCGACCGGGGCGGCCAGCCACAGGCCGAGGCCGAGCAGGTCGCCGCCGAGCGCCGCGCGGACCGGCACGGCGTAGGTGTCCAGTTGGGCGAGGATGCCGGCGAGGTCCTCGGCGGGGTGCACGTTGGTGCAGTAGCCGAGGTGCACGGTGTCGCCGCCGGCGTGCCGCAGCCGCATCAGCTGCCGCCGCGCAGGATCGAGTTGCCGGTCCCCGGGTCCACGGCCGCGAGTTCCAGGTCGGTCAGGTCGAGCCGGCCGGACTGCCCGTAGAACTGCACCGGGTTGCGCCACAGCACCTGGTCGACGTCGTCGTCGGTGAACCCGGCCAGCAGCATCGCCTCGCCGGTGGCCCGGGTCAGCAGCGGGTCCGAGCGCCCCCAGTCGGCGGCCGAGTTGACCAGCATTCGTTCCGTGCCGTACTCCCGCAGCAGCTCCACCATCCGCGGCGGAGACATCTTGGTGTCCGGATAGATGGAGAAGCCCAGCCAGCAGCCGGTGTCCCGGACCAGTTTGACGGTCACCTCGTTCAGGTGGTCGATCACCACCCGGCCCGGCTCGATGCCGGACTCGGTGACCACGGCGAGGGTCCGCTCGACGCCGCGGGCCTTGTCCCGGTGCGGGGTGTGCACCAGCGCCGGCAGGTCGTACGCCACGGCCAGCGCGAGCTGCGCGGCGAACGCGTCGTCCTCCTCCGGGGTCATCGAGTCGTACCCGATCTCGCCGACCGCGACCACCGCGTCCTTGTCCAGGTAGCGCGGCAGCAGGTCGAGCACCGGCCGGCAGCGCGGGTCGTTCGCCTCCTTGGGGTTCAGCGCCACGGTGGCGTGGTGCCGCACCCCGAACTGCCCGGCGCGGAACGGCTCCCAGCCGATCAGGGAGTCGAAGTAGTCGGCGAACGAGGCGGCGCTGGTGCGGGGTTGGCCCAGCCAGAACGCCGGCTCCACCACGGCCCGGACGCCGGCGGCGGCCATCCGTTCGTAGTCGTCCGTGGTGCGTGAGGTCATGTGGATGTGCGGGTCGAAGATGCGCATCACGCCTCCGTGGGGGTGGGACTGTCGACGGTGCCGGTCCCTCCGCTGTGCGCGGTGAGCCGGTCGAGCAGGTCGGTGGCGTCGGCGGGCATCTCCCGGCCGGCGGCGTGCCGCTCGGCGGCCAGCGCGGCCAGCATCGCGGCCAGCTCACCGTCGGCGCGGGCGTCCAGGTCGGCCACGACGGCCAGCGGCACGCCGGTGAACACGCACTTGAGGACCGCCTGCCGCCAGGCCGCCGGGTCGAGGTGCCGCGCGTACGGGCCGAGCGCGGCGGCGACGAGCCGGGTGTCGTTGGTCCGGATGGCGTCGTGCAGCAGCGGCACCCCGGCGGCCCCGATCGGCAGCAGCGGCAGGGCGCGCAGCACCGCCCGCCGCTCGGCCGCGTCGCCGTTCCGGTAGAGCGTGTCGGCGAGCTGGGCGTGGTCAGCGGGCGCGGCGGTGAGCAACAGCACCCGGGCCGCGTCGTCGGCCGTCCAGCCGGGTGCGTCGGGCAGTGCGGCTCGGCCGCAGCGCCGGCCGGTGGCCGGGAAGAGCCGGCTGATCGCGCCGGGCTCGGCCGCGACCCGGCGCAGCGCCGTCTCCAGCCAGTCGGGATCGGGTACGCCCCGCAGTGCGGCCTGTAGTGAATCCGGTGTCATCCCGTCTCCTCCCTCGTGCTGCTCCGCAGGCACCCCAGGCGCGCCCCTTGCTCTGCTTCACTCCACGCGACGGCCACTGTCCGGATATCGGACGGCCGCTGGTGCGTCCGTTGAAGCAGAGCGAAGGGCGCCCGTGGGCACCTCGTCCTCGCTGCGCCGGCCGGTCGCCGTCACGATCGCGGTGGTGCTCCGGGCCGCCGCCGTCGTGGCGGCGGCGCGCAGGAACTCGATCGACCGGGCGGCCACGGCGGGCGCGGCGTGCGAGTCCCGGGGCAGCTCGACGGCGACCAACCCGCGGTAGCCGGCCTGCGCCAGGGCCGTCAGCACCGGCGGGAAGTCGATCTCGCCGCCGCCGAACTCCAGGTGCTCGTGCACGCCTCGGCGCATGTCGTCGATCTGCACGTTGACCAGGTGCGCGGCCACCTCGGCAACGCACTGCGGCACCGGCCACGGCTCCAGGCAGCGGCAGTGCCCGATGTCGAGGGTGATGCCGAAGCGGCCCGGCTCACCGAGTGCCGCGCGCAACCGACGCCAGCCGGCGATGTCCTCGACCAGCATCCCCGGCTCCGGTTCGAAGCCGAGGGTGACACCGGCGGCGTCGGCGGCGTCGACCACGGTGGCGCAGCCGGCCACCAGCCGGTCCCAGGCGGTCTGCGCCGGCACCGCGTCGGGCCGGACGCCGGCCCAGAAGGAGACCGCCTCCGCGCCCAGGTCGGCGCCGATCCGGACGGCCCGGCGCAGGAACTCGACCCGCCGGGTCGGGTCGTCGTGCAGCAGCGTCGGTGCGTGCTTGTGCCACGGGTCGAGCAGGTAGCGGGCTCCGGTCTCGATCACCACCGCGAGGCCCAGCGCGTTCAGCCGCCGGCCCACCGCCGCGACCCGGCGGGTGAGACCGGGCGCGAACGGGTCAAGGTGGTCGTGGTCGAGCGTCAGCGCCACCCCGACGTAGCCGAGGTCGGCGAGGACGGCCAGCGCGTCGTCGAGCCGGTGGTTGGCGAAGCCGTTGGTGCCGTACCCGAGGCGCAGCGTCCGAGCGTCGGCGGCCGGCGGCGCGGTGCGCGGCTGGGGGGCGGTCATGTCGGGGAGACCTTCCGGGCCAGCCGCCGGCCCAGCGGTGCCGCCGCGGCGACGGCCAGCCCGAGCAGGCTGGCACCGCCGCGCGCGGTGAGCGCTCCCTGCAGGGCGGGCAGTCCGGTGATCCCGGCGCCGACCGCGGCGCGTACCCGCCCGGCCGACGGGTCCCGGACCACCTGGGCCTGGGCCGCGCCGTAGCGGGCGGCGTACCAGCCGGACAGTATCGCGGGCAGCGCGGCGACGAGCCCGACCGACCGGGCCCGGCCGGCGGGTGCGGCGGCGCTGGCGGCGACCAGGGCGGTGCCGGCCAGCGTACGCAGTGGCAGCGCGGCGTCGGCCCCGGTGACCTCGCGGCGGGACAGCGCGGTGACCGTCCAGGTGTGCGCGGCGACGGTCGCCGCCGCCGGCAGCGCCCGGGTCAGCCGACCGCCGGACGCGCCGAGCAGCACGTCCAGCCCTCGACAGGCGGCCATCACGGCGGGCCCGGCGGCGGTGTTCTTGGCCAGCAGGTCGTACCCCCAGATGCTGGCCGCCAGCGGCACGGCGAGCGCGGCGGCGCGGCGACCGCCCACGGCGGCGGCCAGGCCCAGGCCGGCGGCGGTGAGGCCGGCCGCGAGACCGACCGCGGCGGCCGGGGCGACGCGACCGCTGGGGATGGGTCGCTCGGGCCGCTCGACGGCGTCCAACCGCCGATCGGCCCAGTCGTTGGCGGCCATGCCGGCCCAGTAGAGCAGCACCGAGGCGCCGGCCAGGGCGGGGGTACGTCGGTCCAGCGTGCCAGCCGCCGCCGCGCCGGCGACCACGTCGCCGGGGACCGAGAGCGCCGCCGGCGCCCGGACCAGCTCGGCGAGGTCAGCCAGCGTGGTCATGGGCACCGTCCCGGCCGGCGTGCAACTGGCGGGTGAAGTCGACCAGCCGGGTCCACTGCTCGGCCAGCGAGTGGGTCGGTGTGCCGAGCGGATCCTTGAAGAAGAAGCCCAGCTCGGCCAGCGGCCCGACGCGCCCGGCGGCGTGCGCGGCGGCGGTGAGCCGGGCCAGGTCGAGCACCAGCGGCGCGGCCAGCGCCGAGTCGCAGCCGTGCCAGGTGAACTCCATGCGCATCCCGGTGCCGAGGAAGCCGGCGAAGGTGATCAGATCCCAGGCGGTCTTGAAGTCGCCCAGGTCCTCGACGTACTCGATCCGCGTGCCGCCCTGGGGCAGGTAACCCAGCGTCTCGCCGAGCACCCGCTGCTTGCTCTGCACCTTGGCCGCGTTGGCGGCCGGGTCGGCGAGGGTGGCGCCGTCGCCGCCGCCGAGCAGGTTGACCCCGGACCAGGAGCGCACGGCCAGGTTCCGCATCGCGAACATCGGCGCGAGCACCGACTTGACCAGGGTCTCCCCGGTCTTGCCGTCGTGCCCCGCGTACGGCAGCCGGACCTGCTCGGCCAGCGCGGTCAGCGCCGGCAGCCGCAGCCCGGTGGACGGGGTGAAGTCGACGTACGGGCAGCCGGCCAGCAGCGCCGCGTACGCGTACAGGGAGCTGGACGGCAGCACCTCGTCGGGGCCGGTGAGGGCGACGCGCAGCGCCTCCGGATCGGCGTGCCCGGGATGCGGTGCGGGAGCCGGTTCGGTGGCCGAGACGTTGACGACCACCACCCGGTCCAGTGCGTGCCGCTCACGGAAGGCGGTGAGGTCGCGCACCACGGCGGCGGCCCGGTCGGCCTGGGTGGCGCCGACCGGCGCGGGGCGCAGCTCCCGCTCGACGGTGGCCAGCTCGTCCGGGAGCGCGGCGACCAGCCGTCCGGGGACGACACCGCTGTCGGCCAGCGCCTCGGCCCGCTTGCACAGTGGGGTGGTGGCGAGGTCGTGCCCGCCGAAGACCAGATCGGCGAAGGACGGCAGGGCGGGGCCGCGCAGCTCCGGCAGCTCGGTGACGCAGCCGGTCGGCCCGGCCAGGCCGGCTCGCAGCGCGAGCCCTCCGACGATGCTGGTGGTCGCGACGGAACCGCGCGCACCCACCAACCAGACACCCGTACGCATGGTGCTCCTTCCCGTTCAGGAGGAACCCTCGGTGTAGCTAAATATAGGAATATCAGAATATTTCTCGAAAAGATACGCCCTGGGTGAATGGGCCCCGCCCGCCCGCCCCGCACCGGGATGGCACCGGATCCCGACATCGGCGTCGGCGGCGACGACGCCGGGCCGGCTTCCGGCACGGGTGCGGGCAGACGGGGCTGGTAGGCAGGGTCGGTCGGCGTCTCGACCCTGCCTCCCCCGCATCCGGCCGACCGGGGCGTCGGCGTGCCCCGACCGGACGTCTCAGGCCGCCGTGCCCACCGGATCGTCGACCGGTGTACGGCCCGCCGGACGTCGGCGAGCGGAAGCGGTACGGGTGGGGGCAGCGGCGGGCGGTGCCATCAGGTCCTCCGGATCGCCGGGGGTGGTGGCGGTCCTCCGGTGCGGCCGGGGAATCCCGGTCCGGACGCACCGGACGACCGTCCTGCTCGTGCGCCACCGGGCCGTACGGCCCGGCTGCACGCCCTCCGGTGCCGACCTCGTCCCGGCCGCGGGGCGCAAACCGCGGCCGGTCCCTCGCCGGTCGACTCCGGAAAGCCGGTCGGGCGATGGCGGCGCGAACACCACCATCGCGGATGGTCAGAGGTCAGACGGCCACCGCGGCCAGCGCCGGTTGCACCTCGGTCCACGAGGAGCCGATCTCCGCCGAACGGGTCACCGCGTCCAGCACGAGCTGGACCTGCAACGCGTCGGCGAAGGAGGGAGCCGGGTCGACGCCGGTGGCGACCGCCTCGATGAAGTCGCGCATCTGGTGGGTGAAGGAGTGCTCGTAGCCGATGATGTGGCCGGGCGGCCACCACGCCGACATGTACGGGTGCTCCCCCTCGGTCACCAGGATGCGGCTGAAACCCTGTTCCACGCTGGGCCGGGTGGCGTCGTAGAACTCCAGCTCGTTGAGGCGTTCCAGGTCGAAGACCACGGTGCCCAGCGAGCCGTTGATCTCGACACGCAGGGCGTTCTTGCGGCCGGTGGCGAACCGGCTCGCCTCGTACGTGGCCAACGCGCCACCGTCGAGCCGGGCCACGAAGACCGCGGCGTCGTCGACGGTGACCGCACCGGTGGCCGAGGCGTTGCCGTCGGCCGACCCGCCGCCGTCCACCGAGGCCGCCAACCCGCTGGACCCGGCCGGCAACGGCCGCTCCTTGACGAAGGTCTCGGTGACCGCGCTGACACCGGTGATCCGTTGGCCGGTGACGAACTGGGTCAGATCAATGATGTGCGCGCCGATGTCGCCGAGCGCCCCGGAGCCCGCCCTGTCCTTCTGCAACCGCCACACCAGCGGGAACTGCGGGTCCACGATCCAGTCCTGCAGGTACGTCGCTCGGACGTGTCGAATCACCCCGAGTCGTCCGTCGGCGACGAGCTGGCGCATCATCGTGACCGCGGGAACCCGGCGGTAGTTGAACCCGCACATCGACCGCACCCCGGCTGCCCGGGCGGTGTCCGCCGCGGCGGCCATCGCCCGCGCCTCGGCCACCGTGTTGGCCAACGGCTTCTCGCACAGCACGTGCTTGCCGGCGGCCAACGCGGCGAGGGCGATCTCAGCGTGGCTGTCACCCGGGGTGCAGACGTCGACCACGTCGATGTCGTCCCGGCTGATCAGGTCACGCCAGTCCGTGGTGTACGCGTCCCAACCGAGCCGGTCGGCGGCGTCCGCCACCTTCCCGGTGTCCCGGCCGCAGATCAGCGCCATCCGGGCCCGCGCCGGCAGGTCGTACACGCGGTTCACGGTGCGCCACGCCTGCGAGTGCGCGGCGCCCATGAACGCGTAGCCGACCATGCCGACCCGCAGTTCTCTGTCTGTCGTGGACAAGGTGGGTCTCCCCCCGTGTGTCAGAACCCGAGCTTCTCGTAGCTGCTCGCGTTCTCCTTGGTGATCGTCTCCGAGGCGAGGGTCACTTCCTTGGGCACCTGCAGCTCGGTGAAGTCGCCCAGGCCCCGGCCCTGCGCGATGAGCCGGGCGAGCGAGATCGCCGACGAGGCCATCGACGGGTTGTAGGTGACCGTCGCCTTGAGCACGCTGTTGTCGGCCTTGATCGCGTCGATCGCAAGCTTCGAGCCCGCGCCGCCGACCATGAAGAACTCGGAGCGGTTGGCCTGCTTGATGGCGGCAAGGACACCGATGCCCTGGTCGTCGTCGTGGTTCCAGATCGCGTCGATCTTGGGCAGCGCCTGGAGCAGCTGAGCCGCCTCGCGCTGGCCGCTGTCCGAGGTGAACTCGGCCGAACGGCGGTTGTTCACCTTGAAGCCGTAGGTGGCCAGGGCCGCCGTGAAGCCCGCGCTGCGCTCGACGGTCAGCGGGATCTCCAGACCGGCGATCTCACCGATGACCGGGTTGGTGACGCCCTTGTCCTTGAGCTGCTTGCCGATGAAGTGCCCGGCGGACACGCCCATGCCGTAGTTGTCGCCCTTGATGACCAGCCGCGACGCCAGCGCGTCGGGGAAGACCCGGTCGAGGTTGACGATCGGGATGCCCGCCTGCATCGCCTGGAGAGCGACCGCGTTGACCTCCTTGCCGTCGTGCGGCAGCACGACGATGATGTCCGGCTTCTGTGCGATCAGCGTGCCGAGCGTGGAGCGCTGCGCCTCCGACGTCGTCCCGCCGTCGACCTCCTTGAGCTCGACGTCGGAGTACGCGGCGGCCTGCGCCTTGGCGTTGGCGTGGATCGCGCCCATCCAGCCGTGGTCGGCGGCCGGGGCGGAGAAGCCGATGACGACCTTCTTGCCCGGGGCGTTGTTGCCGGCGCCGTCACCGGCGGCCTTGGTCTGCGTGCTCGCCGCCGGGGTCTCGTTACTGGTGCAGGCGGTGAGCAGGGTGGCGGCGCCGACGGCGGCCCCACCGAAAAGCAACCGACGGCGCGACAGGTCGCGACTGTGCTGGGTCATGCCGACCTCCTGGGAACGGGAATGGAGTTGTTGAGGGTGTGCGAGGTCCGGCCACTGTCGAATATCTCGACGTCGCCAGGAACAACGTGCGGTGCGTCAGGTTGTGGTGGTGAGCCTGTTCCGCGCGAGGAGCCGAGTGAAGGACTTGAACTGGAACTGCTGGACCAGGACGGCGGCGACGATGATGCCGCCCTTGACCATGTTCTGCGCCTCGATGGAGAGGCCGTTGATGGCGAAGAGGTTGGTGATCGTGGCGAAGATGATCACGCCGAGCAGTGAGCCGACGATAGTGCCCCGGCCACCGCTGAGCAGCGTCCCGCCGATGATCGCGGCGGCGATCGCGTCCAGCTCGTAGAGGTTGGCCATCGCCGCCTGGGCCGAGGTGGCCTGGGAGGTGAGCATGATGGCCGCGATGCCGCAGCAGAGGCCGGAGAGCGCGTAGAGCAGCATGGTGTGCCGGCGGACGTTGATACCGGCCAACCGCGCGGCCTCCGGGTTACCGCCGACCGCGATGGTCCGCCGACCGAAGGTCGTCCGGTTGAGCAGGATCCACCCGGCCACCACCACCGCGCCGAGGATGTAGACCAGGATCGGAATCCCGATCACCTTGCGCGCCGCGATGTCGTTGATGAAGGTGCTGCTGGACACCTGGGTCTGCTTGTTGGAGATCGATGCCGCGAGCCCGCGAGCGGCCACCAGCATCGCGAGCGTCGCGATGAACGGCACCAGCCGCCCGTACGAGATGAGCACGCCGTTGACCAGACCCACGCAGATGCCGACCACGATGGCGGTGAAGATCATGCCGCCGGCGCCGTAGCTCTGGGTGGCCACCGTCGTGCACCAGACGCCGGCCAGCGCGACGATCGCTCCGACCGACAGGTCGATCCCGCCGCCGATGATCACGAAGGTCATGCCGACCGTGACCACGCCGACGACGGAGGCCAGCTGAAGGATGGCCAGGATGTTGTTCCAGACCCAGGTCGGGTCGTCGTAGAGGTCGGGCTTGGTGATCGCGCCGACCAGGATGAGCGCGGCCAGCACCCCGATCAGACCGAGGTTGCGCTTGACGCCGTCGCCGTTTTCACCCCGCCACCAGGAGAGCCGGCCCCTGGATGCCGTCGTGTCGCCGGCCGCCGCCGTCTCCGCCGGGTCCACCGGCGGAGACTGCGCAGGAAGCTGCGGGCGCTCCGGTGTCGCGGTGGGAGTGGGAGTCGCGTCGCTCATGCCGGTGCGCCTTCCATCAGGGACCCCGCCATCACGAGGTCGAGCACGGTGTTCTCGTCGAGTTCGCCGGCCGGGGCCTCGCGGACGACCCGACCCTCCCGCATCACCAGCACCCGGTCGGCGAGGCCGAGCACCTCGGGCACCTCGCTGGAGACCAGCAGCACCCCGACGCCCTGCGCGGCCAACGCCCGGATGACCTGGTAGAGCTCAGCCCGGGCGCCCACGTCCACGCCCCGGGTGGGCTCGTCGAGCAGCAGCAGCCTGGTGCCGCCGAGCAGCCAGCGCCCGACCACCACCTTCTGCTGGTTGCCGCCGGAGAGGGTGCGCACCGGCCGGCCGACGTCCCGGGGCCGCAGCTCCAGGCTCTCGGCGATCCGGTCGGCCTCGGCCCGCTCCTTGGCGGCGTCGGTGAAGCCGAGCCGCGCGTACCGGCCGAAGGTGGCCAGCGTGACGTTGCGGTAGATCGGTTCACCGAGCAGCAGCGCCTGGCTCTTTCGCTCCTCGGGGGCCATCCCCATGCCGGCCCGCACCGCCGCGCCGACACTGCCCGGACGCAGCACCCGCCCGGCCATCCGGACCGTGCCGGCCTCCGCGGCGCGGGCGCCGTAGATGGTCTCCAGCAGCTCGGAGCGGCCGGAGCCGACCAGGCCGGCGATGCCGACGATCTCCCCGGCGCGGACGTCGAGTGAGACGTCGGCGAACTCGCCGGGACGGGTCAGCCCCTCCACCTGGAGCAGCTCGGCGCCGACCGTGTCGTCGGTCGGCCGGTCCGGGAAGACGTACTCGATGGTCCGGCCGGTCATCCGGCTGACCAGGTCACGGGTCGGGGTGTCGCGTGCCGGCAGGTTCGCCGCCGTGGTCCGGCCGTCCTTGAGTACGGTGACCCGGTCGCCGATCTCGCGGATCTCCTCCAGGCGGTGGGAGATGTAGATGACCGCGATGCCCTGTGCGGTCAGCTCGCGGATGATCCGGAACAGGTTGCCGACCTCGTCGTGGGCCAGCACCGCGCTCGGCTCGTCCATGATGATCAGTCGGGCCTCGTGCGACAGCGCCCGCGCCATGCTGACGATCTGCTTGCCGGCGGCCGGCAGCGCCCGGACCATCCGCCCGGGCGGAATCTCGCCGTGGCCGAGCCGGCCGAGGATCTGCCGGGTGTGCCGGGCCATCCGGCCGCGCCGGACGAACCCGAAGCTGCGGTGCTCGTGGCCGAGGAAGGCGTTCTCCGCCACCGAGAGATCCTCGACCAGGTCGAGTTCCTGGTAGATGGTCGCGATGCCAGCGCGCATGGCGGCCTGCGGATTGGCGAAGGTGACCTGCTCGCCGCGCCACTCGACCTCGCCGGAGTCCGGCTGGTGCACGCCGGACAGCACCTTGATCAGGGTGGACTTGCCGGCGCCGTTCTGCCCGAGCAGGCAGTGCACCTCGCCCGCGCGTACCTCCAGCTGCACGCCGTCCAAGGCGCGTACGCCGGGGAAGGTCTTGACCACGTCGGTCAGGCGCAGGACGACCTCACCGGCGACGGTGTCGGCGGGGGCTTCGATCAACGGCGCGTCGGTGCCGGTGTCCGTCGGCTCGGTGGCGACGTTCTCCTCGGACTGGGCCACGGTCTCCTCCTCGCTCACGACGGTTCTCCGGCTTGCGACTGCGGGCTCATGTGGCCTCCGCGAACGCGACGTCGCTGGCGAGCACCGCCGCGCCGGCGACGCCGGCCCGACCGCCGAGCTCGGACAGCACGACCGGCAGGTTTCCGGTGGCCAGCGGCAGCGATCGGCGGTAGACGACGCTGCGGATCTCGGCGAGCAGGATGTGCCCGAGCTGGGCCAGCCCGCCGCCGATCACGATCATCGACGGGTTGGTGAAGCTGACCAGGCCGGCGAGCACCCCACCGACCCGCCGTCCGCCGTCACGAATCAGCTGGATGCAGGTCACGTCCCCCTCGACGGCGCCCTCGGCGACGTCGAGAGCGGTCACCACGCCGCGCATGGCCATCCGCTCGGCCAGCGCCGGCGACACCCCGCTGCGGGCGGCGGCGGTGGCGTCCTTGGCCAGCGCGGCGCCGCTGAACAACGCCTCCAGGCAGCCGACGTTGCCGCAGGAGCACATCGGGCCGTGCGCGTCGACCTGGATGTGGCCGATGTCCCCGGCGCAGCCGTCGGTGCCCCGGTAGACCTCGCCGGTGAGGTAGATCCCGCACCCTATTCCGGTGCCGATCTTCACGAAGAGGAAGTCGTCCACCGAGTGGGCCACCCCGCCGTGTCGCTCACCGATCGCCATGATGTTGACGTCGTTGTCGACCACCGCAGGGCAGCCGTGCTCCCGGCTGAGCAGCTCGCGCACCGGGAACCGGTCCCAGCCGGGCATGATCGGCGGCGAGACCGGGACGCCGTCGCGGAAGCTGACCGGGCCGGGCACACCGATGCCCACCGCGTCCAGCCGCTCGTACGCGCCGTCGACCTTGGCCTTCTGCAGCAGCTCGTTGACCCGTTGCAGGGTCACCTTCGGTCCGTTGCGGATGTCGGCGGCTTCGGCGTAGTGCGCCACCGGTTCGAGGCGGCCGTTGACCACCTCGACGTCCATCGAGCTGGCGCCCAGGTCGACGGCCGCGAACCGCAGCTTCGGGTTCAGCTCGACCAGCGTGGAGCGACGTCCGCCCCGGGAGGCGGCCAGCCCGGCCTCAGCGACGTAGCCCAACGCGACCAGTCGATCCAGCTCGGCCAACAGCCGCGGGCGGGGCATCTGGAGCCGGTCGGCCAGCTCGGCCCGGGACACGGCCCCCTCGTCGCGGAGCAACCGCAACAGGCGGACGTGCAGGGGGTCGACGGTCCGCACCCGGACTCACCTCTTCATTGGACTCGTTCACATCGGCGCAATGCCGATGTGTCGTGTCCGACACAGTAGGAGCGTTCCGTGCCGCCTGTCCAGAGCTTCAGCCGTTCTGATCCCAACTTTTGTCCATGCGAACAAAAGCTACTAGTCGATCAAGAAAAGGGTCGCTCCGCGCCCGGGTCCGCTCGCCCAATGTGCCGTCGCCGGACACGCCACCGCCCCGCCACCTGACACCCAGGTGGCGGGGCGGTCGGCGGGAGTGGTCAGCGACGGCCCGCGGCGTTCCGCTTCTTCCTCAGCTTGCGGTCGTCGCGCAGCTCGACGTACGGCTCCTCGTCGGCCGAGTGGCCCGCCGAGATGGCCCGGCTGCGCTCCAGCTCCGCGTCGAACTCGGCGCCCAGCAGGATCGCGATGTTGCTCAGCCAGAGCCACACCAGGAAGATGATCACCCCGGCCAGCGTCCCGTACGTCTTGTCGTACGAGCCGAAGTTGCTCACGTAGAAGGCGAACAGGCCGGAGATCACCAGCCAGATCACCACGGCAAGCACGCCACCCGGGCTGACCCAGCGGAAGCCGCCGTGCCGCGCGTTCGGCGAGGCCCAGTACAGGATCGCGAACATCAGGCTGACCAGGATCAGCAGCACCGGCCACTTGGCGACGTTCCACACCGTGACCGCCGTCGAACCCACCCCGATCGCGTTTCCGACCAGTTCGGCCAGGCGCCCGGTGAAGACCACGATCACCGCGCAGGCCAGCAGCAGCACGCCGATCACCGCGGTCACGCCGACCCGGATCGGCAGCGTCTTCCAGATCGGCCGTCCCTCCGGCACGTCGTAGATGGTGTTCGAGGCGCGCATGAACGCGGCAACGTACCCGGACGCGGACCAGAACGCGGCCAGCAGACCGATGATCGCGGCGATGCTCGCCAGCCCGCCGTTGTCACCCGCCTGGGTGATCGCGTCCGTGATGATCTGCTGAATGTTTCCCTCGGGCACCGCCTGCTTGACGGTGTCCTCGACACCCTGGGTGGCGGCCGGGCCGAGCAGGCCGAGGATGGAGATCAGCACCAGCAGCCCGGGGAAGATGGACAGCACCCCGTAGTAGGTCAGCGCGGCCGCCCAGTCCGTCAGACTGTCGTCCTGGAACTCAGTGACCGTGCGGCGCAGCGCCGCCTTCCAGCCGCTGCCGGGCAGGTCGGTGGGGCTGTCCGGCCCCTCGTCCGGGCCGACCGGCCCACGGGCCGGGTCACGGTCAGGCCCACTGCCAACGGAAGACTGGTCGGAGGCCATCGCCCCTCCTCATCGTCGTGGTGTCGCCTCCGACATGCCCCGAGGAGGGCGGCGCGTAACCCCTACCGGTAGAGCAACCTGCCCATCCGGCGGGAAGCGACCAACAGGCCGAGCGCCATCATCGCCAGCAGGTAGAGCACGTCGAGCAGCCAGAGCCAGCCGCCGGTGCCCAGCGCGACGCCGCGGATCAGGTGCACCGACCGGTAGAGCGGCGTGACCTCGATCAACCAGTGCAGCAGGGCCGGGTAGGCCTGGGCCGGCACGAACGTGCCGGAGAAGAGGAAGAGGGTGAACTGGGCGGAGCCCATCAGGTCGAAATCCTGCCAGCTGCGCATGAAGGTGGACAGCGCCATGCCGAGCGCACCGAAGGCGAACCCGACCAGCACGGCCGCCGGAAGCGCGGTCAGCGCCCGGGCGACGCTGGTCAGGCCCAGCGCGACCATCACACCGAGGAACGCCGCCGAGTAGGCGCTGCCCCGCAGCATCGCCCAGCCCAACTCGCCGAGGGCGATCTCGAACGGCCGTACCGGGGTGGCGATCACCCCGTCGTACAGCTTCATGTATTTCATCTTGCCGAAGAAGTTGAAAGTGGTCTCCGCGAGCGCCCCGGTCATCGCCGAGGAGGCGAGCATCGCCGGGGCCACGAACTCGGCGTACGAGACCAGCCGCCCGTCGGGCAGCGGCAGGTCGCCGACCAGCGTGCCGACGCCCACCCCGATCGAGAGCAGGTAGAGCAGCGGCTCCACGAAGCCGGAGAGCAGCAGCAGCCAGTAGACCGACTTCAGCGCCGCGACGTTGCGCTCGACCACCGACGCCGACCGCCGGGACGCGGCGGAGACGTCGACCAGCCGAGGCAGGGTCAGCGTGACCACGACAACTCCCTAGACGATGAGCTTGCGACGGAACGCGCGCAGCGCCAACAGCCAGCCGGCGAGTGACCAGGCCGCCAGGTAGAGCAGGTGCCCGGCGATCGACCACTGTGGGGCGACGCCGAGCGTGGCCGCACGGCAGAGGTCGACGGCGTGCCACAGCGGTGTCCCGTACGCCAGCCAGCGCAGCGCCTCGGGCAGCGACTCGACCGGGAAGAACACCCCGGCGAACAGCGTCATCGGGATGACCGCGAACCGGAACAGCATCGCCAGCCAACTGTCGCTGGTCACCGAGGCGGCGTACGCGAAGGTCGGTGCGGCCACGGCAAGCCCGAGCAGCGCCACCACCGGCAGGGTGGCCACCGCCCACGGTGAGCGCAACGCCCCGAACAGCCCGGTGACCAACAGGAACGCCGCGATCGTGGTGAGCACCCGGAACATCACGAAGGCCAGGTGCCCGGCCAGGACGTCGGCCACCCGCAGCGGCGCCGCGCTCTGGGCGAAGTACGTCTTGATCCACCGGAAGTTGCTGAACACCGGCCACGTCGAGTCGCCGACGGTCACCTGGAGGGCGGTCGAGGCGATCAGCCCGGGGACCAGCCAGTCGAGGTAGCGCACCCCGCCGACGCCCTGGTCGATGTAGGCGCCGACGCCCAGCCCGAAGCCGAGCACGGTCAGCACCGGCAGCAGGAACGAGGAGAACACCCCGGCCCGCCAGGTGCGCCGGTAACCCACCAGGAAGTAGTCGAACACGGCGAGCGCCGGCACCCGTGGCAGCGCGGGCCGAGCCCGCTCCCGCGCCGAACCCGCCACGCTCACCACGACCACCCCCGCCACACCGACCTTCCTACCCCGGGGGTACGACAGGCCGCCGGTCACCCTACGGCGACATCCGCCGACCTGTCCCCCGGGTTTCGGCCCGATGATCGACACGGCTTTCAGGATGTCGGGGCGTCAAAGCCGCCGCGACACCCCGACTTCCCGGAAGCCGAGTGGATCTAGGAGCGGATCGGAACGGCGTGGCCGCTATCTACCGGCGAACGACGTCGGACCCGACGAACGCGCGCCAGGCATCGGGCGTGAAGGCCAGCACCGGGCCGGTCGGATCCTTGGAGTCGCGCACGGCCACCAGCGCGGGAAGGTTGTCGGCGCCGCGTGGCCCTGCTTCCCAGCCCGTCTGTCGCTGCTCGGCGAATACCGCGAGGATCGGATCGGCCTGCTCATCTACCTCGCCACGCTGCTTTACGAGGCGGCCGGGGACCTCGCCGGCCAGGCCGGTCACGACCGACTCAGCGACCGATTCCTCACCTGGGCCAGAGCCCGTTGAGCCGTGATCGTTGGCGGCTCAACAGCTCGACACGCGGGAAAGGCTGCTGCTGAACCGTCAACGATCGGACCGTGTCGACCTCGGCGGCGAAGCGCGGGCCGGTCACACCGGGCGGTACGCGCGGGTCAGCGCCTGGACGGCGTAGCCGAGCAGCAGCAGCCCCGCGCCGGTGCCGACCACCAGACCGGCGGACACCGCCGAGGCGAGCGCGGTGACGAGGCCCGCCACCGCCACCACGCACAGCGCGACACCGAGCGGCCGGAGCAGCGGGTCCCGCAGCAGCGGGGCGAGCGGGAAGAAGTGCAGCCCGACCACGGCGCAGACCAGCACCGGGATGTACTCGGACCAGCCGGCGGCGGCGAGCACGGCGGCGCCCAGCCCGGCGGCGGCGAACTCCGCGACCACGATCAGCAGGTACCGACGGTCGGTCGCCCGGTCCCGAGGGCCGCCCGCGCCCCGGGTGCGGGCCGACAGCACGACGCCCACCACGGCGGTGAGCAGTGCCGCGATGCTGCCCACCACCAGCAGGGCACGCAACGGCTGCTCCGCGGCGGGCACGCTGAACCAGACCATCGCGAAGATGCCCAGGTAGAGGGCGGTCAGCCCGGCCTGATGCCGGCTGTTGGTCTGTACGTCGGACATGAAACCCCCGTGGTCAACTCCGGGTCGGGCGGACATGCCGACCCGGGCGCCGATGCTACGCAAGATCACTCCGGCAGCGCACCTCCGGTCATCCGCCATCTGACCCGTTCGTCGGGCGCCCAATCGGGTCAGTCGACCAGGGTGCGGCCGGTCAGGTGCAGGAAGACGTCCTCCAGGCCACTGCGCCGCACCAGCACATTGGCCGGGCTGAGCCCCAGCGCGGCGACCTCGGCGACCGCCGCGTCGCCGTCGGGCACATACAGCAGGACCCGGTCGGGCAGCACCTCGACCCGCTCCCCCAGCCCGTCGAGCTTGCCGGCGAACGGCTCCTGCGACTCGGCGGCGAAGCGAAGCTCCACCACCTCGCGGGTGGAGTGCTGCTCGATCAGCGCCCGGGGTGAGCCCTCGGCGACGATCCGCCCGCCGTCCATCACCACCAGCCGGTCGCAGAGCTGCTCGGCCTCGTCCATGTAGTGCGTGGTGAGCACTAGCGTGACGCCCTGCTGCTTGAGCCGGAACAACCGCTCCCAGACCAGGTGCCGGGCCTGCGGGTCGAGCCCCGTGGTCGGCTCGTCGAGCAGCACGATCTCCGGGTCGTTGACCAGCGCGCGGGCGATGGTCAGCCGGCGTTTCATCCCGCCGGACAGCGGCTCGACCTTGCTGTCGGCCCGCTCGCTGAGCTGGACGAAGTCCAGCAGCTCGGCGGCCCGCTCCCGGGCCACCCGCCGCGAGATGCCGAAGTAGCGCGCGTAGACGGTGAGGTTCTCCCGGACGGTCAGCTCGGGGTCGAGGTTGTCCAGTTGCGGGCAGACGCCGAGCCGGGCCCGGATCGCCGGCCCGTCGCGGACCGGGTCCATGTCGAGGATGCGCAGCTCGCCACCGCTCGGTGGGGAGATGCAGCCGACCATCCGCATGGTGGAGGACTTGCCGGCGCCGTTGGGCCTGAGGAAGCCGAACGCCTCGCCCGAGCGCACCTCGACGTCGATGCCGGCCACTGCGGTGAAGTCGCCGAACCGCTTCACCAGCCCGCGAGCCTGAATCAGTGGTCGCCCCGAAGTCACCGCCCGACCCTAGCCGCCGGGTCCGACAGCCCTCCAGGCAAATTCCGGCAGGGACGACAGGACGCTGCCACAACCCTCGACCGCACCCGGCGAAACGGATGTCGATGCCCCACCTGTCGCTTGATCGACGTGTATCGTCCCCTCGTGTCGCCCACCCGTTCGCCCGACGGTTCGCCGCCACCCGCACAGCCGGCCAACTCCTCCGCCGATGAGCCCACACCGGGCGACGGCGGCGCACCGCCCCGACCACGAGCGGCCGAGACCGACGCGCCCGCTGCGACCGACGGCGGCGACCAGGCCGGGCGGGTCGACGACGACGCCCGCGCCGACGCCGAACGGGCGACGCGGGACCTGGCCGCCCAGTTCGAGGACGAGAAGCCGGGGCGGGTGTTGTCCGGGCCGGCCGGTCTGCTCCTCACCGCGGCGGCGCTGGCGGTCGGCGCGCTCGCCCTCTGGCAGGTGTTCCGCCCCCTCGCGCAGGGCAGCAAATACTATTTGATCTTCTTTCTGGCGGGCGTACTGCCGCTGGTCTTTCTGGTCTACCCGGCCGACCTGCGGCTCGCGGCCCGGCTCCGGGCCCGGCTGCGCCGCACCGGCGGCGACGGACCGGTCGGGCCGGGCCTGCCACATTCGGCGCCGGCGCGACCCACCGCGGTGGACTGGGCCCTGGTCGCTCTGGCGGTGGCCGGCTGCCTCTACCCCGTGCTGCCCATCAGCATCGGTACGGGCGGCGGCGGCTACAACGCCTTCCTCGACCGGCAGGGCCTGCTCGTGCCGATGGACCTGGTGATGGGCACCGTCCTGCTGCTCCTGCTGCTGGAGGCGTGCCGGCGGGCCACCGGGTGGATCCTGCCCGCCGTCTGCCTGCTGTTCCTCGGCTACGGCTACTACGGCGGGCTGCTGCCGCAGGCCTGGCCGGTCGCGCACTCGGGGCTCGACTTCAGCCAGTTGATCGACGCGTTCTACAACTCGGACAGCGGCTTCTACGGCACACCACTGGACGTGGCCGCCTCGTACATCGTGCTGTTCACCATCTACGGCGCGGTGCTGGAGCTCTCCGGAGCGGGGCGGTTCTTCGTCGATCTGTCGGCGGCGGCGTTCCGCCGCTCACGCACCGCCGCCGGACGGACGGCGGTGGCCTCCGGCTTCCTGCTCGGCACCGTCTCCGGGTCCGGCGCCGCGACGACGGTGAGCATCGGCGCGGTCACCTGGCCGCTGCTGCGCCGCGCCGGCTACCCCCCGGAGCGGGCCGGCGGCATGCTCGCCGCCGCCGGGGTGGGCGCGATCCTCTCCCCGCCCACCCTGGGGGCGGCGGCGTTCATCATCGCCGAGTACCTCGGCGTCTCGTACCTCCAGGTGCTGGGCTGGGCCACCGTGCCGACGGTGCTGTACTACCTCGGCATCCTGCTCGCCGTGGAGATCGACGCCCGGCGCTCCGGCGTACGCCCGGTGGTGATCGACGTCAGCTCGCCGCGGCGCCTGCTGGCCCGGTTCGGCTACCACTTCGCCTCGCTGATCGCCATCGTCGTGCTTCTCGCCGTCGGCTTCTCCGCGACGAGGGCGGTCGTCCTCGCCACCCTCCTGGCGGTGGCGCTCTCCTTCCTGGACCGGGCGCACCAGCTCACCCCGGCCCGGCTGGTGACCGCCTTCGTCACCGGCGTACGCGGGGTGCTGGCGGTGACCGCCGTCTGCGCCGCCGCCGGCATCATCACCGCCACCACCACGAAGACCGGCCTCGGGCCGCAGGCGGCGGCGCTGCTGATCGGCGGGGCCAAGGCGGTCACCTCGGACCCGACCCTCGTGCTGGTGCTCACCGCGCTGCTCGCGGCCGTCGCACTGAGCCTGCTGGGCCTGGCCGTGCCGGTCACCGCCTCGTTCGTGATCGGTTGGGTGATCGTCGGCCCGGCGCTGCTCGACCTGGGCGTGACGGCGCCGGCCGCGGCGATGTTCGTCTTCTACTTCGCGGTCCTGTCCGAGGTGTCCCCGCCGACCGCGCTCGCCGCGGTGGCCGCCGCGGCGGTCACCGGCGGCCGGCTGGTGCCGACCATGTGGCAGACCCTGCGGTACGCGCTGCCGGCCTACCTGACCCCGATCGCCTTCGTGATCACGCCGGCCGGGCTGGGGCTGCTCGGCATCGGCGGCGCGGGGCGGATCGCCTTCGCCGGTGTGGTCGTCGCGCTCAGCGTGGCCGTGCTCGCCGTCGCCGCCGGCGGTTGGCTGCCCGGCGTCGGCCCCGCCGGCGCCCCGGAGCGCGTGCTCGGCGCACTCGCAGGGGTCACCCTGCTCTGGCTCGAACCCGTGCCGGTCACGGTCGGCGCCGCACTGGCCGCCGTCGCGGTGGCGGGGGTGCTCGTACGACGCGGAGCCGCCGGCCGGACCGGCGGGCCGCGAGCCGGATCACCAGCCAACCTCCGGGAGGAGAAACTGTGAGACGAATCGACGTACGGCTCGTGGCGGGCCTGAGTGTGGTGGCCCTCGTGGCGGTCGGCGCGGCGGGGTGCGGAGGCCAGCAGGGCGGCGCGGCCAAGGACGACGCGGCCAGCGAGGTCACCTGTGAGGTGGACCGGGAGACCCGGGTGGGCATCGCCACCGGAAACGCGACCGGCGTCTACTACGTGGTCGGCAACGCCCTGGCCGGGCAGCTGTCCGGGGCGACCGGCGGCAAGCTCACCGGCACCGCCGCGGAGACCGGCGCCTCGGTGCAGAACGTCGAGCAGTTGGTCGGCGGCCAGTACGACGTGGCGTTCTCCCTCTTCGACACGGCGGTCAACGCGGTTCAGGGCAAGGGGAGCTTCACCGCGCCGCAGCCGGTCGAGGCGCTCGCGCGCATCTACGACAACTACACCCAGGTCGTGGTCCGCAACGGCGCCCAGATCGGCTCCGTGGCCGACATGCGGGGCAAGAGGATCTCCACCGGGTCCCCGAAGTCTGGCACGGAGGTGATCGCCAACCGGCTGCTGGAGGCCGCGGGCCTCGATCCGGCCAAGGACATCCGTGCGCAGCGCCTGGACCTGGCCAAGACGGTCGAGGGCATGAAGGACGGCAGCGTCGACGGCTTCTTCTGGTCCGGTGGCCTGCCCACCGGCGGCCTGACCGACCTGTTCACCACCGCCGGCGACACGGTGAAGTTCATCGACATCGCGCCCCTGCTGCCGAAGATGAACGAGTTGAGCCCCGCCTACCAGGCCGGAACGATCGGCCGGGACGCGTACAAGACGGCGGCGGACACCCCGACGATCGTCGTGCCGAACGTGCTGCTGGTCCGCAAGGACCTGGACGCCAACGTCGCCTGCGCGATCACCCGGACGGTGTTCGACAAGCGGGACGCCCTCGCCCAGGCCAACCCGGCGGCCAAGGGCATCTCCCTGGAGAACGCCCGCAAGACCGAGCCGGTTCCGCTGCACCGCGGTGCCGCCAAGGCGCTGGAGGGTCTCGGCGCCAACTGACCGGGGGGCGGGGTCGGGCGGTCAGTGGCCGCCCGACCGCTAGCCGTCGACAGGTGCGGTGGCGGCGCGGGCGACGGTGATCAGGCGGTCGGTCGCGGCGAGCAGGTCGTCGTCGTCCGGCGCGGTGCCGGGGTCGACGCGGACGGTCCAGGTCAGACCGTCCACCCCGGCCACGCGCCGGGCCGCGACCCGGGCCGCGCCGCCGGGCACCGGGTGGTGTTCGGTGTACGCGACCGAGCGGGTCACCCGGGCCCGCACCTGGTGCGGCAGCTCGCCCGGGTCGAGCAGCAGGTAGGTCTCGGCCGGCCCGTCGGTGACCACCGTGTAGCCGTCGCGTTCGACGAGGGTCTCGGCGGGCGTGACGGTCAGCTCCCGGCCGGACCAGACCGCCTTGAGAATGGTGTGCCAGCCGAGCCGGTGCCCGCGGCCGGGCAGCCACAACCCGAGGTTGCTGGCCACCACCACCCCGTCGCCCTCGCCGTTGCCCGCCGCCGCCCAGGCCAGCACCCGCTCGTCGGCGGTCAGCGGCGGCCGGTCGGCCGGGGGAAGCTTCGGCTTGCGGCTGAACAGTCCCATCAGAGCCCTCCTGCGGCCTGCTCGCGCAGCGCCCGCGCGTGCTGCTCCAGAGACAGCAGTTCGCCGAAGGCGGCGAAGTACTCGTCCTTGTTGTTGACCGGGTTGATGCGCTGGATCCGGGACTTGAGCTCCCGGATCCGGGCCGTCACCGACCCGAACTGCACCCGGGCCATCGTGATCGACACGTAGCGCGGGTCCGGTTCACCGTCGATCCGCAGCGGCTCCACGGCCAGTTCGCCGACGAGCGCCGCGGACGCCAGGTCGTCGCAGGCGTCGCGGACCGACTCGATCCAGACCGCGCCGCCGGTCGCCGACGCGGCCCCGCCGGCCGCCGCGATGGCCGCGCGCACCGAGACGTGCACCGGGTGGCGGTATTCGGTGGCCTCGACCGCGTCGAACATGGGCCCGGCCAGCACCGGCTGCTGGAGAGCGAGCTTCAACGCCTCCCGCTCGACCATCGACTGCGGGCTGTCCAGCGCCGGCTCGGGGCGGGCCGGGGCGGGCCGGGCCGCGGGTGCGGCGTCCCGGGCGTTGGGCGGCGGGGTGTTGGCGGCGGCGAGCACCGCCCGCTGCACCGGCTCGATCTCCATGCCGAGGTCCATGGCGAGCTTGCGGACGTACTCCGGGCGCTTCTCCCGGTCCTTCAGTCGCGCGACCAGCGGCGCGGCGTGGCGCATCGCCTCGACCCGGCCGTCGACGGTGTCCAGGTCGAAGCGGCTGATCACGTGTCGCAGCGCGAAGTCGACCAGCGGCTCGCGGCGGGCGACCAGGTCACGCACCGCCAGGTCACCCTTGGCCAGCCGCAGATCGCACGGGTCCATGTTGTCCGGGCTGACCGCGATGAAGGTGCGCCCGACGAAGCGCTGATCGTCTTCGAAGGCGCGCAGTGCGGCCTTCTGGCCGGCAGCATCGCCGTCGAAGGTAAAGATAATCTCGCCGGCCACCTCGTCGCTGTCGAACAGGAGCCGACGCAGGACAGATATGTGGTCCGCTGCGAAAGCGGTGCCGCAGGTCGCCACTGCTGTGGTCACCCCGGCCAGGTGGCACGCCATCACGTCGGTGTAACCCTCGACGATCACCGCACGGCCCTGCTTGGCGATCTCCCGCTTGGCCTGGTCGATGCCGTAGAGCACGTGCGACTTCTTGTAGATCGGCGTCTCGGGGGTGTTCAGGTACTTCGGCCCGTCGTCGTCGTCGAAGAGCTTGCGGGCACCGAAGCCGATCACGTCACCGGCGAGGTCGCGGATCGGCCAGAGCAGCCGCCGGCGGAACCGGTCGATCAGCGTGCCGGAGCGGGACTCTCGGGACAGCCCGGCGGTGACCAGCTCCTGGTGGGTGAAGCCCTGCTGGCGAAGGTGCTTGGTGAGCAGGTCCCAACCTTCCGGCGCGAAGCCGCAGCCGTAGCGCTCGGCGGCGGCCCGGTCGAAGCCGCGCTGGGCCAGGAACTCCCGCGCCGGCCGGGCGCCGGCGGTGCTGAGTTGCGCCCGGTAGAACTCGACCGCGGCGGCGTGCGCGGCCACCAGGCGCTGGCGCTGGCCCTGCTGGGGACGGGGGCGCGGGGTGCCCTTGTCGTCCTCCACGTAGCGCAGTTGGATGCCGGCGCGGCCGGCCAACCGCTCGACGGACTCGACGAAGCTGAGGTGCTCGGCGTCCATCAGGAACTTGATCGCGTCGCCGCCGGCTCCGCAGCCGAAGCAGTACCAGACGTTGCGGGCCGGGGAGACGTTGAACGACGGGCTCTTCTCGTCGTGGAACGGGCACAGGCCCTTGAGGTTGCCGCCCCCAGCGGACTTCAGCGTGACGGTCTCGGAGATCACATCCCCGATCGAGGAGCGTTCCCGGACCAGTGCGATGTCCTCGTCCCGGATCCGCCCAGCCATGCGCCACCCCCTCGGCGTACATCCTGCCCTGCCGGACCGACGACGCGCCGGCCGGGGGACGCCGGTGTGGCGGCGGCCGCCACCGGCTCTTCGGTTCCGGCCCGGGAGCCGGGTCCGCGCGGGGACCATGACCAGATGCGCAGGGTACGGACCGTCAGCGCGCACCTGCCCGGATGGTTGACCGGTTGGCTGGGCGTACGCGGGCCTGAGCCGCTGACGGACGAGGCCGGGCACCGGCACGCCACCTGGCTGGAACTCTTCCTGGACGTCATCTTCGTGTACGCGCTGGCGGCGGTGGTGGCCCGGCTGGGCACCGACCCGACCCCGACGCCGAACGCCATGCTGGCCGTGATCGGGCTCTTCGTGGTGGTCTAGTGGGCCTGGATGGGGCAGGTCTACTACGACACCCGATTCGACCCGGACGACCTGCCGCACCGGATGTTGGTGCTGGTGGCCCTGGTTGGCGCCGGCGCGATGACGCTCGGCGTGGACGAGGTGCCGGAGAGCCCGCTGCTGCCGATCGGCTACCTGATCGTCCGGGGCGTACTGCTCCTGCTGTATCTGCGGGCCCGGCCGACCAACCCGGAGGCCCGCACGGTGACCACGGTCTACCTGTTCGGCTTCGGGCTGGGCTGGCTGATCTGGCTGGTCTCGCTGGTCGTGCCGATCGCGTCGCGCCCGGTGCTGTGGATCGTCGCGATGGCCATCGAGCTGGCCACGCCCTGGGTCGGCCGACGCCGGCTCGAGCAATGGCCGGTGGACAACCGGCACCTGCCGGAACGGATCGGGCAATTCACCATCATCGTGCTGGGCAGCGCGCTGGCCAACCTGCTCTTCGCGGTGCCGGACCACCCCCGGCCGCAGATGATCCTCACCGCCGGGTTGGCCTTCGTCGTGCCGGCCGCCGTCTGGTGGGTCTACACCACCTTCGTCACCACCCGCCAGGCGGCGACCCGCCTGCGTGGCGGGCAGGCGTACACCTATCTGCACATCCCGCTCAGCGGTGCGCTGCTGCTGCTCGGCTGGTCGCTCGGGCAGGCGGTCCGGCTGGTCGACCGTGGCGCGAGCCGATTGCCGCTGGAGCTGCGGCTGTTGCTGGCTGCCTCGGTGGTGGTCTGGGTGGTGTGTGGGCTGTGCCTGTACGCGCTCTCGGCCCGACCGAGCAGGGCCCGGGTGGCGATCGCCGGCTACGGGGTGGTCTCGGTCAGCCTGATCGGCGCGACGGTACGCGAGCCGCGGCTGCTGCTGTTCCTGATCGCCGCGGCGATCGTCGGGTACGCCGTGCTGCTCAACCGGCGACTCACCGCGGTCCGCGAGGAGTGGGATCGCCGGTCCGGCGGCTGACCGTGCTCAGGCGGCCGTGGTCTCCTCGGCAGCCACCTGCCGGTTCCAGTCGGCCTTGGTCGAGCGCCAGCCCTCGTCGTCCATGCCGCGCCGCCAGTAGCCGGAGATGGAGAGCTGATCGGCGGGCAGGCCGCGCTCGGTGCGCAGCAACCGGCGCAGCTCCCGGACGAAGGTCGCCTCGCCGTGCACGAAGGCGTGCACCTGACCGGGCGGAAACTCCAGCTCTCGGACCGCCGCCACCAGCGCGGCACCCACCGGGCGCTCACCGCGGTGCAGCCAGGTGAGCTGGACCGCACCCGGGCTGAGTAGTTTCTGCTCCTCCGCCGGGTCGGCGATCTCCACGAAGACATGGGCCGGGGCGCCCAGCGGCAGCCGTTCCAGGGCGGCGCCGATCGCCGGCAGCGCGCTCTCGTCGCCGACCAGCAGGTGCCAGTCCGCGTCCGGGCTCGGGGCGTACGCCCCGCCGGGGCCGACGAAGTGCACCGGATCGCCCGGGCGCAGCGCGGCCGCCCACGGCCCGGCCAGCCCCTCGTCGCCGTGGTGCACCACGTCGACGGTCAGCTCCTCGGCGAGCGGGTCCCAGCGCCGCACGGTGTACGCCCGCAGCCGGGGCCACTGCTCCCGGGGCAGGGTCCGGCGGATCGCGGCGAGGTCCAGCGGCTGCGGGTACGCGACGCCCGGCTGCGGGAAGACCACCTTGATGTAGTGGTCGGTGCACTCGCCCACCGGCAGGTCGGCCAGCTCGTCCCCGCCGAGGACGAGCCGGATGAGGTGCGGGGTGGGCCGCTCGGTGCGCAGCACCCGGACCGAGGTGACGTTCCTGGGGCGTTCCGTCATGTCACTTAGGCTAGCCTAATCTTCGCCGTCGCCCGCCGGCGGTGCGCCGCCGCCGACCAGACGGGTGTGCCAGGTCACGGCCGCCGGGTCGGTGAGCGAGGCGACCTGGTCGATCACCACCCGCAGCCGGGCGGCGTCGTCCGGCGCGGCCCGCCACAGCGGGGCGAAGACCGGATCGAGCCCGTCCGGCGCCCGCCGCACCAGCGCGGCCACCAGCTCGGCCAGCATCGTCCGCTGCCGTTCGTAGCGGCCCCGGAAGCCGGCGCGACGCATCACGTAGCGCAGCGCGATGCCCTTGAGCAGGGCGCAGTGGGCCCGGACCAGCCGCGGCACCACCAGATCGGCGGCGTAGCGGCGGTGCGGGCCGGGTCCGGACCGCTCCTCGGTGGCGGCCACCGCCGCGGAGACGAACCGACCGGTCAGTCCACTGGTGGTGGCCTTCAGCGCGGCCTGCGCGCGGTGGCTGCCGTCGTACCCCGCGAGCGGGGCGAGCAGCGGGTCGGCCAGCAGCTCGACCAGCACCTCACCCAGGTCCGCCGGGGACTCCCCCGAGTAGGTGGCGGCCACATCGGCGCAGAGAGCTGCCCGCTCGTCGGCGTCGGCGAGCAGCGGGCGCAGCGAGACGTACCCGCCGTGGATCCCGTCCTCCACGTCGTGCACCGAGTACGCGACGTCGTCGGCCCAGTCCATCACCTGCGCCTCCAGGCAGCGCCGGTCGCCGGGCGCGCCAACCCGGAGCCAGTCGAAGACCGGAACGTCGTCGGCGTACACCCCGAACTTCCGCTGGCCCGGCCGCCGCGCCCAGGGGTACTTGCCGATGGCGTCGAGCGAGGCTCGGGTCAGGTTCAGCCCGGCGGACGAGCCGTCCGGGGCGAGCACCTTCGCCTCCAGCCGGGTCAGCACCCGCAGCGTCTGCGCGTTGCCCTCGAAGCCGCCGCAGGGCGTGGCGAGCAGGTCCAGCGCCGCCTCGCCGTTGTGCCCGAACGGCGGGTGCCCGAGATCGTGGGCGAGCCCGGCGACGTCCACCACGTCAGGGTCGCAGCCCAGCCGGGCGCCCATCTCCCGGGCGATCTGGGCGACCTCCAACGAGTGGGTCAGCCGGGTACGCAGGAAGTCGTCCGTGCCGGCGGTGTGCACCTGCGTCTTCGTGGCCAGTCGACGGAACGCCGCGGAGTGCAGCACCCGGGCGCGGTCACGCTCGTACGGTGACCGACGGTGGCCGGTGTCCTTGGGGGCCTCCTCGACCAGCCGGGCGTCCGCCGCGCCGGACGGCGGTGCGGTCAACCGCGACTGCGGGGCTCGCAAACCCGGCTCACTCCTCGCGCTCACGAAGAACGCAGAACTCGTTGCCCTCCGGGTCGGCCAGCACCGTCCAGTCCACGTCGCCCTGGCCGATGTCGACGTGCCGGGCGCCCATGTCGACCAACCGCTCGACCTCGGCCTCCTGGTCAGCGGGGCGCAGGTCGAGGTGCAGCCGGTTCTTCCGCTCCTTGCCGTCGGCCACCCGCGCGAAGAACAGGGCGGGACGCCGGTCCGCGGACTGGCGGATCTCCACGCCGTCCGGCTCCTCGGCGACGACCTGGTAGCCGAGCGCCTCGGCCCACCAGCGGGCCAGTCGGGCCGGATCGCGGGCGTCGACGGTCAGGCTCTCCCAGACGCTGCTCATGCAGTCCCCTTCCCCCCTCGACGGCGTGCGCAATCGGCGGTGTACGAGCGAGCCAAGATTACGCCCGCCAGGGCCGACCGACCTGCCCGCGACGCCTCGCCGAAAGGTCCACAACCGCCGATTGGCCGGGAGTTGTCAGCCGATCGCCGACCGTTACGGGCTCGCGGACGGAAGTGGCCGCCGGTAGCGTTCCCGGCGCGGAACGTGACCAACTGATCGCACGCAGGGGCCCGACCGGTAGGGAGAAGACGCTCGTGGACGCAGACATGGTGGTCGGCACGGAGCTACGCGGGCTGCGTCGGCGCCGCCCCGAGGTCGCGGGGACCGTGCTGGCCGGCACCGACGGGCTGCTCATCTCCAGTGACCTGCCCAGCACCGACGCCACCCACCTCGCCGCGCTCGCCGCCGCGAGCTTCGGTCTGGGTCACCGGGTGGCCGACACGGTGCGGCGGGGCGACTTCCGGGAGTCGGTGGTGCGCACCACCGCCGGCTGCGTGGTCACCTACCCGGCTGGGCGCACCGCCCTGCTGACCCTGGTCACCGTCACGGCGGCGGACGACCTGGAGGGGCTGCACGAGGAAGCCCGGGCGGTGGCGCGCCGGGCCGGCTCGGTGCTGGACAACCGGGACGCGAGACCCCCCGTCTCGGCCGTACCGGACGCGCACGCGCCGCTGGTCATGCGTACCCCGATGGCCACCCTGCCGGCGCAGTTGCGCCGCTCGGCGCGGCCCACCTGGCGTCGCCCGCCGATCTGATGATCGGTGCCGGCGGCGGTCCGGAGGCCCGGGCCGCCGCCGGCACCGCGTCAGCGGCTGTCCGAGCCGTCGGTCTCCACCACCGCGCGGCCGGCCTCCAGCCGGGCCACCGGCACCCGGAACGGCGAGCAGGAGACGTAGTCCAGGCCGACCTCGTGGAAGAAGTGCACCGAGTCCGGGTCGCCGCCGTGCTCACCGCAGACGCCGAGCTTCAGTCCGGGCCGCGCGGCCCGACCCTCCTCGGCGGCGATCCGCACCAGCCGGCCGACGCCGTCGCGGTCGATCGACTCGAACGGCGAGATACCGAAGATGCCCAGCTCCAGGTAGCGCCAGAAGAACGCGCCCTCGACGTCGTCCCGGGAGAAGCCCCAGGCCATCTGGGTGAGGTCGTTGGTGCCGAAGGAGAAGAACTCGGCCGCCTCGGCGATCTGCCCGGCGGTCAGCGCCGCCCGCGGCACCTCGATCATGGTGCCGATCAGCACCTCGACGCCGCTGTCCCCGACCACCTCGGCGATGATCTTCTCGGCTTCGGCGCGCACCGTCTCCAGCTCCTGCACGGCGCCGACCAGCGGCACCATGATCTCCGGCTTGGCCACCCCGCCGCCGCGGGCGCAGGCGACGGCCGCCTCGGCGATGGCCCGGACCTGCATCGCGAACAATCCGGGGATGACCAGGCCGAGGCGGACGCCCCGGAGCCCGAGCATCGGGTTCTCCTCGTGCATCCGCCGGACGGCGGCGAGCAGCGCCTCCTCCTTGGCCACGTCCTCGCCGCGCTCCTGGGCGACCGCGACGTTGACCGCGAGCTGCTCCAGCGGCGGCAGGAACTCGTGCAGCGGCGGGTCGATCAGCCGGACGGTGACCGGCAGGCCGTCCATCTCGCGGAAGATCTCCTCGAAGTCGGCCCGCTGCAACGGCAGCAGCGCGGTCAGCGCCGCCTCCCGCTCATCGTCCGCGCGGGCCAGGATCAGCCGCTCGACCAGCTCGCGCCGGTCGCCGAGGAACATGTGCTCGGTGCGGCACAGGCCGATGCCCTCGGCGCCGAAGCGCCGGGCCCGGGCGGCGTCCGCGCCGGTGTCGGCGTTCGTGCGGACCGCGAGCCGCCGCCTGTCGTCGGCGTGCGTCATGATCCGGTGTACGGCACGGACCAGCGCGTTGTCGATGTGCTCCGGGTCGAGACTGCCCTCGAAGTACTGCACCACCTCCGACGGCATGACTGGCACCTCGCCCAGGTAGACCTTGCCGGTGGTGCCGTCGACGGAGACGACGTCGCCCTCGCTCACGGTCTGGCCGGCCACGGTGAACCGCTTCGCCGGCACGTTCACGTCGATCTCGTCGGCGCCGGAGACGCAGGTCTTGCCCATCCCCCGGGCCACCACGGCGGCGTGGCTGGTCTTGCCACCGCGCGAGGTGAGGATGCCCTTGGCGGCGATCATGCCGTTCAGGTCGTCCGGGTTGGTCTCCCGGCGGACCAGGATCACCGACTCGCCCTCGGCGGCCAGCTCGACGGCCCGGGCGGAGGTGAAGACCACCTTGCCGGACGCCGCGCCGGGCGAGGCGCCGATGCCCTTCGCGACCGGCTGGAACTCGTGGTCGAGCTGGAAGCGGGGAAACATCAGCTGGGCCAACTGCGCGCCGTTGACCCGGTGCAGCGCCTCGTCCAGGTCGATCAGGCCCTCGTCGACGAGCTGGCCGGCGATGACGAACGCGGCGGCGGCGGTGCGCTTGCCCACGCGGGTCTGCAACATCCACAGCTTGCCGCGCTCGATGGTGAACTCGATGTCGCAGAGGTCCCGGTAGTGCTCCTCCAGCCGGGCCATGAAGGAGAGCAGCTGGTCGTAGGACGTCTTGTCCAGCTGCTCCAGCTCCTGCAACGGCACCGTGTTGCGGATGCCGGCGACCACGTCCTCGCCCTGGGCGTTGGCCAGGTAGTCGCCGTAGATGCCCTGGGCGCCGCTGGCCGGATCGCGGGTGAACGCGACGCCGGTGCCGGAATCCGGGCCGAGGTTGCCGAAGACCATGGTCACCACGTTGACCGCGGTGCCGAGGTCGGCCGGGATCCGCTCCTGGCGGCGGTAGAGCACCGCGCGCTCGGCGTTCCACGACTCGAAGACCGCCCGGATGGCCAGGTCGAGCTGCTCGCGCGGCTGCTGCGGGAACTCCCGACCCGTGTGCTTCAGGAAGATCTTCTTGTACGCGTCGACCAGCCCGCGAAGGTCGTCCGCGTCCAGGTCCAGGTCGTTGTGGGTGTTCTTGGCGCGCTTGATGTCGTCGAGGGCGTGCTCGAACTCCTCGCCCGGCACCTCGCAGACGGTCTTGCCGAACATCTGAATGAGTCGCCGGTACGAGTCCCAGGCGAACCGGTCGTTCCTCCCGGCCTGCGCGGAGAGCCCGACCACGCTCTGGTCGTTGAGGCCGACGTTGAGGACGGTCTCCATCATGCCGGGCATGGAGAACTTGGCGCCCGAGCGGACGGAGACCAGCAACGGGTCCTGCGGGTCACCGAGGCGCTTGCCCATCGCGCGCTCCAGCGATTCCAGGTGCGCCTCGATCTGGTCGGCGAGCCCGTCCGGCTCCTGGCCGGTCGTGAGGTACGCCTGGCAGGCCTCGGTGGTGATGGTGAAGCCAGGCGGAACGGGCAGACCGAGGTTGGTCATCTCGGCGAGGTTGGCGCCCTTGCCGCCGAGCAGGTCCTTGAGGTCCTTGTTGCCCTCGGTGAAGTCGTAGACGTACTTGTGATCGACGGTCTCTTGCGCTGCCACCAGAGCCTCCCACGCGCGCCGGATTGACACTTAACGAAGGTTCAGTTTCCTCATACCCCGGGACGGACCACCGGTAATCCCGGGGTCGACGCCGATCGGTGGGCGAAGGTTAAGCGAACATCGAGTGGCCCGGGACCGTTCGGTGACAATCGGCACAGCTATCACGACTATCCGCGTTCGTACCGGTTTTTGGGAACGCTTCCATGCGCACGATCACGCATCCCGGCCTGTCGCCGTACCCTTGACGGCAACGCCAGCCGGTGAACCTCACTTTTGCCATAACCGACGCGAATACACCCCCCGGAGCCGCCGCCGTGTCGACCATCCCCTCGCCCGGACCCACCGCCACCCCCGGCGGACCCGGTCCCACCGGCTCCATGCCGCTGTCGGCGCACGAACCGGACGCCGCCACGCTCGCCCGGTCTGCCGAGCAGGCCGCCGGCGAACTGCTCGCCCCGCCGGCCCCGGTCCGGCTGGCCGACGTCGTGCCCGCGCCGCAGCAGGTCGAGCCGGACCCGGCCGGGGACTGGCTGCTACCACCCGACGCCGTCATCGTGGCCAGCGCCGACCCCGCCGCGCTGACGGTCGCCGCGCACCTCGCCGAGCTGCTGCGACCCGCCACCGGTTACCCGCTGCCGGTCACCGACACCACCCGACCGGCGGCGGGCGGCATCGCGCTCGTGCTCAACGACGACGACAGCCTGGGCGCGGAGGGATACCGGCTCGCCGTGACCCGCGCCGGCGTCACCATCACCGCGGCCACCGCCACCGGCCTCTTCCACGGCGTGCAGACCCTGCGCCAGTTGCTGCCACCGGCGATCGAGAGCCCGGCCCCGGTCACCGAACGGTGGATGCTGCCGGGCGGGACCATCACCGACGCACCCCGCTTTTCGTACCGGGGCGCGATGCTCGACGTGGCACGGCACTTCTTCGACGTCGAGGACGTCCTGCGCGTCGTCGACCACCTGGCCCGGTACAAGCTCAACCACCTGCACCTGCACCTCACCGACGACCAGGGCTGGCGGATCGCCGTCGACTCCTGGCCGAGGTTGACCACCGTCGGTGGGGCGACCGAGGTCGGCGGCGGCCCCGGCGGGCACTACACCAAGGCCGACTACCGGCGGATCGTCAGCTACGCCGCCGCCCGCCACGTCACCGTCATCCCGGAGATCGACCTCCCCGGGCACACCAACGCGGCGCTGGTCGCATACCCCGAGCTGGCGCCGGACAAGGTCGCGCCACCGCCGTACACCGGCACCGAGGTCGGCTTCAGCTACGTCGACCCGGCCGACGAACGGACGTACGACTTCATCGCCGACGTACTGGGTGAGATCGCCGCGCTCACCCCCGGACCGTGGCTGCACATCGGCGGTGACGAGGCGTTCAAGGTCAAGGGTGCAGTCTACACCGGTTTCGTCGAGCGGACGCAGCGGATCGTCGCCGACACCGGCAAGACCGTCGTCGGCTGGCACCAGCTCGCGCCGGCCGCGCACGTCGACGGGCGGGTACTCCAGTGGTGGGGCACGAACGGCGAAGACCCGGCCACCCTCGAGGCGGTACGCCGGGGCGCCCGGCTGATCCTCTCCCCCGGCAACCACGCCTACCTGGACATGAAGTACGACCCGGACACCCCGCTCGGGCAGGACTGGGCCGGCCTGATCGACGTGCGCCGGGCGTACGACTGGGATCCCGGGTCACACGTGACGGGAGTGCCTGACGCGGCGGTACTCGGTGTCGAGGCACCGCTCTGGACCGAATCGGTCACCTCGCTGGCCGAGATCGAGTTCATGCTGCTGCCCCGGCTGCCCGCCATCGCCGAGCTGGGCTGGTCGCCCCGGGCGACGCACGACTGGGCCGCGTTCCGCGACCGCCTGGCCGGGCACGGCCCGCGCTGGGCCGCCGCCGGCATCGCCTTCCACCCCGCCCCGGACGTCCCCTGGCCCGCCGCGCCGCCGCTTCCTGCGCCCCGCGCCGCCACCGAGTCGACACCGCGGCGGCGCTAGGCAGACAGCCGGTTCGACAGCTCGCGTCCCAGTCGGGCCGGGTCCACCGCGCCGGCCAGCAGGGCATGAGCGGCGCATCCCGGCTCGGCGAGCATCGCCAGCACCAGATGGCTCGTGCCCAGGTCACGTCGGTCCGGCAGGCCACGAGCGTGCTCCACCACGTCCGCCGCGTCCCGCCCGAACGGTGGGTCTCCGGTCATGTCCCGCCGGTGGTACGTCCGGCCCGGCGCGGTCACCGCTGACGGCAGGGGCACGGCCCGCGACGCCAGCGTGGGCAGATCGAGCCCGTGCCCCACGAGATTCTCCCGGGCGGCATTCAAGGCGGCCCAGGGCACCGCGATGGTGCGACGCGTGAACCGCAACTGCTCGTCGAGGGAGAGGATCGCGGCCAGCAGCGCGACACTGTCGACGTCGGCCCTGCCCAGCCGCACAGTCTGACGAATCGCCTCCTGCTCGAGCCACACGAGGACGACACCGGCGTGCGGTCGCAGCACCAGGCGACTCAGCCGGTGGCGCACTCGCCGGGACAGCGCACCGCCCGACTCCCGTACCAGTCCCGCCGCAGCTAGGAAGCCGGCGGTGAAGGCGATCGGCGAGCCCTCCTCGGCCACTACCTTGCCCACCGGCACGGCCCGCAGGATGTCGTCCTGCGTGAAACCCAGGCGCGTCAACGCGCCGGTGGCACGGCACGCGGGGTCGTCGAGCAGCGCCGAGAGGAATTGCATCCCGTGTGCGTGCTGGACACCCCTGGCTGCGGCGGTGTCGAGGGCCCCGGTGACGGCGGCGCGACTGGCCGCGCTCCAGGCGGGCGCCGCCTCGCCGCGGTCGTGCCGCAGCTCCCGGCGGGCCTCCCAGGTCGCCTCTCGCAGGACAGCCTCGGCCTCCCGGACGGCTGGTGCGCGCGTCGCCGGCGCGTCGGGCGACGCAAGCTCCGCCGGAAGGCCACGAACCGCCTCGGGGAGATCGTGCGCACGCGGGCCGAGCAGACGGTCGAGTGACGCGATCGAGGTCGCCAGTTCGACGAGGATGTCCGTCGTCTCGACGACGTCGCGCCCATGTCGCCAGCAGGCCGCCGCCGCGGCGGCCAGATTCGAGACGACCTCCCGCCCCCCGCGCGGCCCTTCCGTCACCACTTACCGCCCCATCCCCGCCACAGGGGAGCAACCAGCCGAAGATTTGCCCGATCATCTTCCCGATCTGCGCACCAGTTCTGCGGCACACAGTACATAGAGGTACTGACCCGATTACCACGAGGAGATGAGCGAAGATTGCCCTTGTCCGGTTCCGGCGGCATTTGGGGGGGACATGCCAAAGCCCGGTAATATGACAGGAACGACTGATGTCCGGTTTATGGGGCCCGCACTCCCGCATTGTCGATAACCGACGGGACATCCTGTTTCGGGTTGACCGCCGCCTCTGCATCGGCGGAATGGCTCGCCGGCCCAGACGGTTACATCCCCAGGACACCGGAGCAGGCCACACGGCCGCCCGGCAGATCACTCCGGACCTTCCCGATCCCGTGTGACGCAGGACTGTGTCGCGCGTACCCCGAGCAGAGGAGCACGCCATCATGCGTACCGATCTGATTCGTAAGGCCGCTCTGACCGCTGCCGGCCTCGCCTGCACCGGTGGCGCCATCGTCGGACCCGTCACCGCTGCATACGCCGCGTCGGACGCCAAGCCCGCCACCACCCAGACGCAGGGCGACCGCAAGAGCCCCAGCGAACGCGAGCTGAACGTCCGCTACGCGGCGCAGCCCAACTTCTTCGACTGCGGGCCCGCCGCAACCCGTAACGCCCTGTCCGTACTGGGCAAGGAGATCAGCGTCGACGACATGGCCAAGAAGATGGGCACCACCGAGGCCGGCACCGGCTCCATCTTCGACATCACCCCGGTGCTCAACCAGGAGACCGGCAAGAACGCGTACCACAGCGTCGAGATGCGCGACGACCAGGCGAGCGACGCCCAGGTCAAGACGCTGCGCGCCGACGTCGTCCGCACCGTGGACGCGGGCCGGGCCGTGGTCGCCAACATCTACGGCACCACCACGGACACCGACGGCAACACCCATTCGTACGACAACGGCCACTACATCAGCGTCGTGGGCTACCGCGACAACGGCGACACGGCCACCATCGCCGACTCGGCCAACCCCAACGACCCCGCCTACGACGTGAGCATCGCCAACCTGGCGAACTGGATCGCCAGCCGCGGCTACGCCACCTCCTGATCCCCTGCGCGTGAGCGAGAGGCCGGCCCCCATCGGGGGCCGGCCTCTCGTCGTCGTCGGAGGCGGTCAGCCGCCGGAGTCGTCCAGCTCCGCGTCCTCGGGGACGACGTCGTCGTCCCGGCTCGCGAGCCAACCGTCGGGCAGGAAGACCTTGCCCGGGGAGTTCGTCCGGCCGCGCGGCTGGCCGAGGGCGGCCACCGGGAACGGCTCCGCCGGGTCGAGCTTGCCGAGCAGGTCGTCGAGCTGGGCCAGGCTCTCGATCATCGCCAGCGAGCGGCGCAGCTCGCCGCCGACCGGAAAGCCCTTGAGGTACCAGGCGACGTGCTTGCGGAAGTCGGTGCACCCGTCCCGCTCACCGCGGGCCGGGTTGCGCGCCCCCGCGACGAACTGGTCGACCAGCAGCTCGGCGTGCCGGCGCATGGTCACCGCCACCTCGCCGAGGGTGGGCAGCCGCCGCTCCGGCCGACCGTGGAAGGCGGCCTCCAGGTCGGCGAAGAGCCACGGTCGGCCCAGGCAGCCGCGCCCGATCACCACGCCGTCGACGCCGGTGTGCGCGACCATCCGCAGCGCGTCGTCGGCCTCCCAGATGTCGCCGTTGCCGAGCACCGGCACGTCCAGGGCCTGCTTGAGCGTGGCGATCGCGTCCCAGTCGGCCGTGCCCGAGTAACGCTGCCCGGCCGTGCGTCCGTGCAGGGCCACCGCGGCGACACCGGCCTCCTGGGCCGCGAGCCCGGCTTCGACGTACGTCAGATGGTCGTCGTCGATGCCCTTGCGCATCTTGACCGTGACCGGCACCCCGGCCGGCGACGCGGCGTCCACCGCGGCCTTCACCAGCCGGGCGAAGAGCCGGCGTCGCCACGGCAACGCCGCGCCGCCACCCCGGCGGGTCACCTTGGGCACCGGGCAGCCGAAGTTCAGGTCGATGTGATCGGCCAGGTTGCGCTCCACGACGATCCGCACCGCGGCGGCGGTGATCTCCGGATCGGTGCCGTAGAGCTGGAGGCTGCGCGGCTGCTCGTCGTCACCGAACGCGATCATGCGCAGCGTCTTCGGATTCCGCTCGACCAGTGCCCGCGTGGTGATCATCTCGCAGACGTAGATGCCGCCGCCCTGCTCCCGGCACAGCCGCCGGAACCCGACGTTGGTGATCCCGGCCATCGGCGCGAGCACAACCGGCGGCCACACCTGATACCGCCCGAGCGTCAACGGGCGCAGCACAGGCACGGTCGAAACATTCACCGGACAAGTGTAAGGAAGGGCCCCTGCTTAACGCCTGGTGCATAGGAAGGGCCCCCTATTAACACGACGCATATCACACCAAGCAATGATCAACGGGGTTGTCCACAGCAGGCGGGTTGTCCACAGCTCGTACGGCTGGGACGGGAACAGCCCGGCTCCGGCAGCCAGGCTGCGGTCATGCGTGAACATCCACCCGAGCTGGCGGCGGTGGTCGAGCGGCAGCAGCAGATCGCCACCCGAGCTCAGTTGCTCGCCGCCGGCTACGACGACATGTACCTGTACCGTCAGGCCCGGCGCGGGCAGTGGCAACGCGTCCTGCCGGCGACGTACGCCCTGGTGACGGGCGTACTGACCGATGAACAACGGCGGATCTCCGCAGCGCTCTACGCCGGGCCGCGGGCGCAGCTCACCAGCTTCGCGGCGCTCGCCTGGTACGGGTTCCGCCAGATTCCGCGCAACACCGACGTACACCTGGTGGTGCCGCACCACACGCGGCGCCGGTCGGCGGGTTACGCCCTTGTTCGGCGAGCCCTGGCACTCGATGATCGGCCCCGGTCGACCGCGCTCTACCCGGTTTGCTCGCCGGCGCGGGCGGTGGTGGACGCGGCCCGTGACCTACGGCAGCTTCGCCCAGTGCGGGCCATCGTCGCCGAGTCCGTCCAGCGCGGCTTCACCGATCTCGGCAGGCTGGACGAGGAGATCCGCCGGGCGCGGCGCAGTCGCACAGCGCTGATCAGGATGGCGTACGCGGAGGTCGTGGCCGGCACCCGGTCGGCTCCAGAGGCGGAGATGCGTGAGTGCCTGGCAGGCAGCGCAGTTCTGCCAGAAATACGATGGAATCCACGCCTTCGTACGCTCGACGGGGCGGCGCTGCCGACGCCGGACGGGTACCTGACCGACTCGGCGGTGGCGCTGGAGGTCGATTCGCAGGAGTACCACTTCAGTCCAAGCGACTGGGCGCGGACGTTGGAACGGCACAACGAGCTGAGTCGGCACGGTGTCCTGGTACTGCACGTTACGCCAGCACAACTCCGGCGCCATCCGGACCACATCCGACGAACTGTCGAGGACGCGTACGAGTCCCGGCAGGGCGTCGGCGCCACGCTCCGGGTCCGGGTCGACTCAGCCGGCCCGGAGCACGCAGGCACCTGATCGGGTACGCGCACACTCCACTCCCGGAGTGTGCGCGGTTAAGAAGGGGCCCCTCCTATACCTGAGGCGTTAAGAAGGGGCCCTTCCTTGCACCTCAGCAGCCGGGGAGACGCTCGATCAGGTAGCGCTCGACCTGGTCCAGGGAGACCCGCTCCTGGGCCATCGTGTCCCGGTTACGAACCGTCACGGCGTTGTCGTCCAGGGTGTCGAAGTCCACCGTCACGCAGAACGGGGTGCCGATCTCGTCCTGCCGGCGGTAACGGCGGCCGATCGCCTGCGAGTCGTCGAACTCCACCACCCAGCGCTTGCGCAGCAGCGCCGCGAGGTCCTTCGCCTTCGGCGACAGCGCCTCGTTGCGGGACAGCGGCAGCACCGCCACCTTGACCGGGGCCAGCCGCGGGTCGAACCGCATCACGGTGCGCTTGTCCACGCCGCCCTTGGTGTTCGGCGCCTCGTCCTCGTCGTACGCCTCCAGCAGGAAGGCGAGCACGGCGCGGGTCAGACCGGCGGCGGGCTCGATGACGTACGGCATCCAGCGCTCGCCCTTGGTCTGGTCGAAGTAGGACAGGTCGACGCCGGAGTGCTTGCTGTGCGTGGAGAGGTCGAAGTCGGTGCGGTTGGCGATGCCCTCCAGCTCGGCGAACTCGGTGCCGCCGAACTGGAAGCGGTATTCGATGTCCACGGTCCGCTTCGAGTAGTGCGAGAGCTTCTCCTTGGGGTGCTCGAAGAGCCGCAGGTTGTCCGCCGACAGGCCGAGGTCGAGATACCAGTTCCAGCGCTCCTGGAGCCAGTACTCGTGCCACTGCTCGTCGGTGCCCGGCTCGACGAAGAACTCCATCTCCATCTGCTCGAACTCGCGGGTCCGGAAGATGAAGTTGCCCGGGGTGATCTCGTTGCGGAACGACTTGCCGGTCTGCGCGATGCCGAACGGCGGCTTCTTGCGGGCGACCGTCTCGACGTTCTTGTAGTTGACGAAGATGCCCTGCGCGGTCTCCGGGCGCAGGTAGTGCAGCCCTTCGTCGCTCTCCACCGGGCCCAAGTAGGTCTTCATCAGGCCGTTGAACATCTTCGGCTCGGTGAAGGTGCCCTTGTTGCCGCAGTTGGGGCAGTTGAGCTCGGCGAGCGAGGTCAGCGGCTTGCCGTGCTTCTCGGCGTACGCCTCCTCGAGGTGGTCGGCCCGGAACCGCTTGTGGCAGAACTGGCACTCGGTGAGCGGGTCGACGAACTCGGCGATGTGACCGGACGCCTCCCACACCCTGCGGGCCAGGATCACCGCGGAGTCGAGGCCGACCACGTCGTCGCGCTGCTGGACCATGGTCTTCCACCACTGCCGGCGGACATTCTCCTTGAGCTCCACGCCGAGCGGGCCGTAGTCCCACGCCGATCGGGTGCCTCCATAGATCTCGCTGGAGGGGAAGACGAAGCCTCGGCGCTTGGCGAGACTGACGACGGCGTCGATACGGTCGGCTGGCATGTTTCCTCCTACGCCGGCTGGCGGTCGGCGGGGGCGAGATGTGGATGGAGCGGGTCAGTTCGGGACAACGGTACGACCACTGTCGCCCCGAGCCCAGCAGAATACCGGGGGCGGCTCAGCTCACCCCGCAGACCTCCATGCCACCGGTCTGGCCGTCCTGACCCAGGCTGACCTGTTGCTGCTCCCGGTCGCCGCCGTCGAGCGTCACGTCGACGGGCACGGTCAGGCTGGTGGTGTCCACCTCACCCACCCGGAACGCGGCGACCTGTGGCTCGGCGGCCGCGCGCCGCTCGAACTCGGGGCGGGACTCGCGCCGCTGCGCGTCGTCGCAGAGCTGGTCGTAGGCCCGTCCGTAGTTCCGCTCGACCAGTGCCTGGTAGTAGTCGCCGGTCACCGTGCGGCCCTGTTCCCGGATCGCCTGCACGCCGGTGACGGCCAGGCCGACCACGGCTGCTCCGCCTCCGCCACAGCAGAGCAGCACGGCGAGCGCGCCGACGCCGAGGCCGATCCAGAGCCGGGTCCGGCGGCCCTCGGTGGGGGGCGCGGCGAACGGCGGCGCCACCCCGGGACCGGGCGGCGGGGCGGGTGCGGTCATAGGAGCAGGGTAGTGCCCGACGGCTCAGCGGTAAGGACCAGCAGCCCGATCACTCTCGGCGACCACCACGGCCCCGCCGGGCGCCGCGGTGGCCAGCGCCTCGTACGCGGACGGCTCGTCGACCGACTCGGCGAGCAGCGGCACCGCGCTCACCTTGACCTCGAAGGCGCCCAGCGCCCGCCGGTACGTGCCGACCGACTCCCACTCGGTGACCAAGGACCAGTGGCGGGGGTCGTCCAGCGCCCGGACCAGTTGACCGCGCAGGTAGCCGGGGCGGGCGGCCAGCGCGGTGAGGGCGGCGTGCGCCCGTTCGGTGAAGTCGTCGGCGACATCGACGTCGACCACGAACCGGTTGGTCACCAGCACCGGGTTCCTCCTCGTAGAGTCTGTGGGATGCAGCGTACGCAGCGCCCCCTGCTGGCTCGGTTGGCCGGGGCGAACCCGACGTCGGTGTTCCTGCTCACCCTGGTGGTGGTGCTGGTCGCGTTCTTCACGCCCGGGGTGATCGGCGGGCTGCTGACGCTGGCGCTGGCCGCGGGCCTGATCGCCCTGTTGGCCACCACCTGGCCGGTTCAGGCCCCGCAGACCCGGCTGATCCGGCTGCTGATGCTGACCCTGCTGGTGACGGTGGGCCTGGTGAAGCTGCTCTGACATGCACTCATGCGTTTTTGACAATCATTATCGTTACGACGGACAGTTGGTGACATGACCAACCGCACCTCGTCTCGTGTCCTGGCCGCCGCGACCGCCCTGCTCGCCCTGGGCGCCGGCGCCGGCTGCTCCGTCGGCGGCGCCGCCGGCGCCGACCCCCAGCGGGTCGACGTGGTCGCCGCGTTCTACCCACTCCAGTTCCTCGCGGAGCGGATCGGCGGCGACGCGGTCCGGGTGACCAACCTCGCCAAGCCGGGCGCAGAGCCGCACGACTTGGAGCTCACACCGAGCCAGGTCGGCCAGGTCAGCGAGGCCGAGCTGATCGTCTACCTGAAGGGCTTCCAGCCGGCGGTGGACGACGCCGTCGCGCAGAACGGTGACGACCGGACGTTCGACGTCACCAGCGTGCAGCCGCTGCTGGACGCGAGCGCCGGCGGGCACAACCACGCTGGCGAGGGCGCGGATGAGCACGCCGAGGAGGAGCACGGCGGCAAGGACCCGCACGTCTGGCTCGACCCGACCCGACTGGCCGCCATCGGCGACCAGTTCGCCCAGCGGCTCGGCAAGGCCGACCCGGATCACGCCGCCGACTACACCGCCCGCTCCGCGGCGCTGCGCTCCGACCTGACGACTCTGGACGGCGAGTTCACCGAGGGCCTGCGGACCTGCCAGCGGCGGGAGATCGTGACCAGCCACGCCGCGTTCGGTTACCTGGCCGACCGGTACCGGCTCCAGCAGGTCGGCATCACCGGGCTGAGCCCGGACGTCGAGCCCTCGCCGCAGCGGCTCGCGCAGGTGATCGAGGAGGCGAAGGAGCACCAGGCCACCACGATCTTCTTCGAGACACTGGTCAGCCCGAAGGTCGCCGAGACCATCGCCGGTCAGGTCGGCGCGCGGACCGCGGTGCTGGACCCGATCGAGGGGCTCGCCGCCGGCAGCGGCGCGGACTACCTTTCGGTCATGCGTACCAACCTGCAGACCCTGCGGACGGCGTTGAGCTGCTCGTGAACGCACCCGTCATCACCGTCGAGCACGGGGCGGTCGGCTACGACGGCCGCCCGGTGCTCCGGGACGTCTCGCTCACCGTGACCGCCGGGGAGGTGGTCGCGGTGCTCGGCGCCAACGGCTCCGGCAAGTCCACGCTGATCCGGGCCGTGCTCGGGCTGGTGCCGCTCGGCGGCGGCTCGATCACCCTCTTCGACCGGCCGTTGCGCCAGTTCCGCCAGTGGCAGCGCATCGGGTACGTCCCGCAGCGCCTGGGCGCCGGCGGCGGCGTGCCGGCCACCGTCCGTGAGGTGGTGGCCTCCGGCCGGCTGGCCCGCCGGGGGGTTCTCCGCCCACCGGGCAGGGCCGACCGGGCCGCCGTCGACGCCGCACTGCGCGCGGTCGGGCTCGCCGACCGTGCCGCGGACCCGGTGTCCACCCTCTCCGGCGGCCAGCAGCAGCGCACGCTGATCGCCCGCGCGCTGGCCGGCCAACCGGAGCTGCTGATCCTCGACGAGCCCACCGCCGGCGTGGACGCGGCCAGCCAGGAGGCGTTCGCCGGGGCGCTGCGCGACTTCGTCGCCGGCGGCGGGACGGTGCTGCTGGTGGCCCACGAGCTGGGCCCGCTGCGACCGGTGATCAGCCGGGCGGTCGTCGTTCACCAGGGCGGCATCTGTCACGACGGTGCGGTGCCGGACCCGGCCGGCCATCACGCGGAGCCCGACCACGACCATGTGCACCCGCACGGTCCCGACGAGCCCGCCGGGCTGTGGAGCAACTGAGCATGGAACTCTTCCAGTACCCCTACATGCAGCGCGCCCTGATCGGCGCGCTGGTGATCGGCCTGGCCGCGCCGGCGCTCGGCATCTACCTGGTGCAGCGCCGGTTGGCGTTGATCGGCGACGGCGTCGGGCACGTGGCGTTGACCGGCGTTGGCGCCGGCCTGCTGCTCAACCGCTCGCCGGTGCTGGTGGCGGTGATCGTGGCCACCATCGGGGCGATCGCCATCGAGCTGGTCCGCGCCCGCGGGCGTACCTCCGGCGACCTGGCCCTGGCGCTGCTCTTCTACGGCGGCATCGCCGGTGGCGTACTGCTGGTCGGGCTCTCCGACGCGACCAGCACCAACCTCAACGCCTACCTGTTCGGGTCGCTGACCACCATCCAGGCCAGTGACCTGATCACCATCGCGGTTCTCGGCGCGGCGATCCTCGTCACCATGATCGCGCTGCGGCCGGCGCTCTTCGCGGTCTGCCACGACGAGGAGTACGCCCGGGTGTCCGGCCTGCCGGTGCGTACGCTCAACCTGCTCATCGCGGTGACCACCGCGATCACCGTGACCATCGCGATGCGGGCCGTCGGGGTGCTGCTGATCAGCGCGCTGATGGTGGTGCCGGTGGCCACCGCCCAACAGGTCACCCGGGGGTTCCGCAGCACGATGACCGCCGCGATGGCGCTCGGCTTCTTCGCCGCCGGCTCCGGCGTGTGGGTGGCGGCCACGGCGGACACGCCGCCGGGCGCCTCGGTGGTGCTGCTGGCGATCGCCTCGTTCCTGGTGGTGGCCGTGGCGGGTGGGGTCTGGCGGGCGTTGCGCCGCCGGGCCGCGCCGGCCGCCGCGCCGGCGCCGGAACCGCACGAGGTTGTGCTGGGGTGAACCTGATCAGCGGGATGTCGCCGATATTGGTTACCGTTGCAGGGTGACCAGCGCGACGGGCTACGAGGGGTTCGATGGGGCCAGCGAGTTGCTTCGCGCCCTGTCGGCGCCCATCCGGCTGGCCATCGTCAGTGAGCTCGCCGACGGCGAGCGGTGCGTGCACGAGCTGGTGGAGAAGCTCGGGGCCGCGCAACCGCTGGTCTCCCAGCACCTGCGGGTGCTGCGCGGCGCGGGCGTGGTGCGGGGTTCCCGCCGTGGGCGGGAGATCGCCTACAGCCTGGTCGACGAGCACGTCGCGCACATCGTGGCGGACGCGGTCAGCCACGCCGGGGAGGGATGATGAGCGAGAGTGGCGCCGCGGTGCGCAACACCCGGCAGCGCTCGGCGGTGAGCGCGCTGCTCGCCGAGATGGAAGGCTTTCACAGCGCCCAGGACCTGCACGCGATGCTGCGGCAGCGCGGCGAGCGGGTCGGCCTGACCACGGTCTACCGCACACTGCAGGGGCTGGCCGACGCGGGCGAGATCGACGTGATGCGCCCGCCGGGCGGCGAGCACCTCTACCGCCGGTGCAGCGAGGGGCACCACCACCACCTGGTGTGCCGAGCCTGCGGGAACACGGTCGAGGTGGCCGGCCCGGCAGTGGAGAGCTGGGCTGACCGGGTCGCCGCCCAGCACGGCTACGCCGACGTCAGCCACACCCTGGAGATCTTCGGCACCTGCCCGGCCTGCGCCCACTGACCAACGCCCCGGCCACCCTCCGCACGCCCTCCCGGGCCCGGCCACCCTCCGCACGCCCTCCCGGCCCGGGGCACCCTCCGCGCGCCCTTTGCTCTGCTTCTACCCACGCAACAGCGGCCGGCCGAAAGTGTTGCGCCAGTTGAAGCAGAGCAAAGGCGCTGGGTAATGCCGCCCGCGCCGGCGGCGGACGACGCTTCGACGGGTGAACCAGCCGCATCCACGGATCACCAGCACCGGCTTCGAGGTGGGGTCCGTGGACGTGGTGGGCGGGACGACGAGTGTCGTGCCGGGCTGTTCGTGGCACGCTGTCCGGCGTGAAGATCTACGCCGATCGCTTTCCCACCGCCGCCCGCCAGTTGCTCACCGATCTGCTCGTCGTCGCCTGGGTGTACGTCGCGATCCGCGGCGCGCTCTGGCTGCACGACCTGGTGCAGAAGCTCGCCGTACCCGGGCAGAAGCTGGAGGGCGCCGGCACCGGGCTCGCCGACAACCTGGGCGACGCCGGCAGCAAGGTCGGCCGGGTGCCGCTGGTCGGCGACGAGCTGACCGCGCCCTTCCAGCGGGCCGCCGATGCCGCCCGGTCGCTCGCCGACGCCGGCCGTGACCAGCAGCACCTGGTCGACCAGCTCGCCCTCGCCCTCGCCATCGCAGTGCTGATCTTCCCGCTCGGGCTGGTGCTGTTCGGGTGGCTGCCCCTGCGGGTCCGCTGGATGCGCCGGGCCTCCTCGGCCACGAAGCTGGCCGCGGGGCCGGCCGGCCGGGACCTGCTCGCCCTGCGCGCGCTGGCCACCCAGCCACTGGGCCGGCTGACCCGGATCGCGCCCGACGTGGCCGAGGCGTGGCGGCGCGGTGACGACGACACCGTCGACGCCCTGGCCGCGCTGGAGTTGCGGCAGCTCGGCCTGCGCGCCAGGAGCCGAGCGGCCCGCTAAGGTCGTCGGCGTGTTCTACTTCCTGGTCGTCATCGCCGTCCTGCTGCTCGGCTACGCCGCGGTCCTGGTCTCCTTCGTCCGACGGGGCAGGAAGATCCCGCCCGCGGCGTACCTGGGTCTGGCGGTGCTCAACGGCCTGATCCTGGCGGCGGTGCTGGCCTGGGCGGTCGCCCGCTGACCGCCCGGCACGGCGACGCGCCGGGCGGCACCGGTCACGGCTTCGGCGGGATACGGCGGCGGACGTCGTCGGCGGCGGACGGACCGGGTGCCCAGCGGGCCACCCAGGGCAGCTCGTCGGACGGGGTGATGACGCCCTCCTCCAAGGCCGCGTAGCGGCCGTCGAGGATGCGCTTCGCGGCGGCGGTGTCGACCGAGTCGGTGTTGTCCCACAGGGCGGCGAACAGCGCGTCCACCCGGACCCGGGCCTGCCGGCAGAACAGGTCGGCCAGCTCGACGTTCTCCGGCCGGCTGTCCCTCTCGGCGGACGCCCGGACGCAGACCGCGGACATCGCGAACAGCTCCGCGCCGATGTCCACCACCCGGCCGAGGAACGCCTGCTTGCGCTCCATCTTTCCCTGCCAGCGGGACATCGCGTAGAACGTCGACCGGGCCAGCTTGCGCGACGAGCGCTCCACCTGACGCAGGTGCGCGGCCAGCGGCCCGAACTCGGCGTACGCCGACGGGCTCTGCCCGCGGCCGACGGCCAGGGTGGGCAGCCACCTCGCGTAGAAGGCCCCGGCCCGGGCCCCGGCACGGGCCTTGCGGCCCCACCCCGCGTCCGGGTCGATGATGTCGCCGGCCACCGACAGGTGTGCGTCGACCGCCTCCCGGGCGATCAGCAGATGCATGATCTCAGTGGAGCCCTCGAAGATCCGGTTGATCCGCAGGTCGCGCAGCATCTGCTCGACCGCGGCCGGTCGTTCGCCGCGGGCGGCCAGCGAGTCGGCCGTCTCGTACCCCCGGCCGCCCCGGATCTGGATCAGCTCGTCGGCGATCTTCCAGGCCATCTCGCTGGCGTACAGCTTGACGAGCGCGGCCTCGATCCGGATGTCGTTGCGGTCGTCGTCGGCGAGCAGGCAGCAGAGGTCGAGCATGGTCTCCATGGCGTACGTGGTGGCGGCGATGAAGGCGAGCTTCTGGGCGACCGCCTCGTGCTCGCCGACCGGTCGGCCCCACTGGACCCGGTCGGCGGACCACTCCCGGGCCACGTTCAGCGCCCACTTGCCTGCGCCCACGCACATCGCCGGCAGTGACAGCCGGCCGGTGTTCAGCGTGGTCAGGGCGATCTTCAACCCCTTGCCCTCGCCGCCGATCACGTTCTCGGCGGGCACGAACACGTCGTGGAACCGGGTGAGGCTGTTTTCCAGGCCGCGCAGGCCGATGAACTCGTTGCGCCGCTCCACGGTGATGCCCGCGCTGTCGCCGTCCACCACGAACGCGGTGATCCCGCCGCGCCGCCCCTCGGTGGCCGGCACCCGGGCCATCACCACCAGCAGGGTGGCGACGATGCCGTTGGTGGCCCAGAGCTTCACGCCGTTGAGCCGGTAGCCGGTGCCGTCCTCGGTCGGCTCGGCGGTGGTGGCCAGGCGGGCCGGGTCGGAGCCGACGTCCGGTTCGGTGAGCAGGAACGCGGACACCTCGCCGGCGGCGAGCCGGGGCAGGAAGCGCTGCTTCTGCTCGGCGGTGCCGAACATCTTCAGCGGCTGCGGCACCCCGATCGACTGGTGCGCCGAGAGCAGCGCGCCGATCGCCGGGCCGACCGAGCCGGCCAGCATCAGCGCTCGGCAGTAGTGCAGGTTGCTCAGCCCGAGACCGCCGTACCCGCGGTCGATCTTCATGCCGAACGCGCCGAGGTCGGCCAGCCCGTGGAACACCGCGTCCGGAATGGACGCGTCGCGCTCGATGGCCGCGCCGTCCACTTCAGAGGCAAGGAAGGCGCGGAACCGGCCGAGGAACTCGTCGGCGCGGGCCACGTCGTCCGGGTCGGACCGCGGCCACGGGTCGATCAGGTCGAGCCGGAACCGGCCGAGGAACAGCTCCTTACCGAAGCTGGGCCGGTCCCACGCGGACTCGCGAGCCGCCTCGGCGACCTGCCGGGCCTCCTTCTCGGAGACCTGCCCCGCCTCCTTCGGCAACGGCGCTGCGGCGCCGGCGGTGTTCGGAGCGGTGCCGGGATCGGGGCCGTCCGCTGCCGGTCGGCCGTTCTGCGTCGTGGTCACGGCTGCCCCCTCGAACCTCGGTGCGGCTGCGTCGACGTGCGCGACTACCGTCACGCTACCCCCGGGTGTTACTCAGGGGTAGCGGTCCGTGAAGATCGAGTTCGATACCTGGCCCCGGCCTCAGCTGGCGAGGGTGCGCGGGTCGTCATCGTCGTCGTCGATGTCGTCGTCCCCCCAGCTGCGCCGGGAGAACGGCAGGGCCACCCAGAACGTGAGGAACCAGAGCGCGGTCAGCGCGCTGAGCACGAACGCGATCGGCCGGTCCAGCACGAAGTCGGTGATCAGCAGCACCGCGCTGACCATGGAGATCAGCATGAAGGCGAGGCCGCCGCTGGCCATCCGGTGCGCGAACCGGACCAGCTCCGGCTTACGCCCCTGCCGGAACAGCGCCCGGTGGAACGCCACCGGCGAGATGATCAGCGCCGTGGCGGCGGCCGCGGCGAGCAGCGCGACGATGTAGACGTCCCGCTGGAACTCGGTCGTGCGACCGAACCCGTTGCTGAACGGCAGGGTGAGCAGGAAGGCGAAGAGGATCTGCACGCCGGTCTGGGCGACCCGCAACTCCTGCAACAGGTCGGCGAAATTGCGCTGCCAACGCTGCTTCTCGGTCTCCTTGGACACGCGCTACCTCCGGTGCGACGGTACTGCCGGCGGTACGGGCCGCCGCCAGCAAGGCAAGTGCCCCACCCGGTCGAGCGCGAAACAGGTTCACGACACCCCGACCGCCGCCGGGGCACCGGCCCCTCCCGGACGAGCCTCAGGAGCCGCGCCGGATGCGGCCCGCGTACCGCGCCTCCAGCGCCGTGTTGTGGGCGTCGCCGTCCGGGATGTTCGCCGACAGGTAGACCGGGGGCCGCTCCCCCGCCGCCAGCAACCTGGCCACCACCTCCACGGTGACCTGCTGGGCCAGCAGCGCCGCCGTGATCGAGGAGACCGCGCCCACCGCGCCACCGCCGGGCAGCGGCAGCGTCGCGTCGCCGTACGGCGCGCCGTTGTCGAGCACCACGTCGGCGAGGTCCGCCAGCTTGCGCCCGGACGGGTGGCGGGAGGTCATCCGGCCGGAGTGCTGTGCGGAGGTGATCGCCACCAGTCCGTGGCCATGCTGCTTGACCAGCGTGGCGAACTCCACCATCGCGCCGTTGACCCCGGAGTTCGACGCGAGCACGAAGACGTCGGTGGGTCGCACCGGGGCCAGCTCGTAGAGCCGGTGCGCCACCGCCGGGTCCCGCTCCAGCAACGGGCCGAGCCGGTCGGCCGGTTCGCCGCCGAGCAGCACCAGGTCGCGCAGCGCGATCCGGTTGGTCGGCACCAGACCGCCCGCCCGGCCGGCGATCTCCATCGCCAACGCCTCGGAGTGCCCGGTGCCGAAGGCGTGCACCACCCCGTCAGCGCGCACCGCGTCGGCGATCAGGTCGGCGGCCCGCCCCACCGCCGCCCGCTGACTCGCGGCCACCCGGCCGATCGTCTCGGTCACCACGGCCAGGTAGTCCTCGGCACTCACCGTCATGCGTCCTCCGTCGTCCGGTTGCTGGCGAGCCATTGCACTGCGAAGTCGACCGCCGCCCGCTGGCGCATCAACCTCCCGGTCCCGGTGCCGACCCGTCCGGTACGGACCGCCCCGGTCGCCTCCAGGTCCCGGCCCAACGCGTCGAAGTCGGTCTCGTCGAGCCGTACGTCCTGCCACCACACCCATTCGCGGCCACCGTCGGCGGTGCGTACCGCCGCGCCCAACTGCTCGTGGGGTGGGGCCGGACGGCGGTACTCGGCCAGGTGCAGCGAGGTGTTCACCGCGTGGTCCACACCGAGCAGCAGCACGTGGGCGTCGAGGTCGTAGAGCCGGGCCAGTGGGGAGCCCTCACCGAGCATGTCGGCCCGGGTGTGCCCGGCGACCACCTGTTCGGCGGCCGGGCCGAGGGCGGCGAACGACACGTGGGGATGGGAGCTGCGCAGCGCTCCGGGCCAGCCGCGGACCGTCTCGGCGAACACGCCCATGAATCGGCTCGGGGTGACCGCCGGATCGAATCCGGGCATCTCGGCGCGGATCAGCGGCCACCAGTCCACCGGCACCGGCGGGTCGCGCCACTGCGCGGGGTCGCTGTTGTCCGGGGTGTGGGTGGGCACCACGATCGTGCCGTCCGGGCCGAGCGCGTCGCGCAGGGCGAGCACCAGCGCCTGCGGACCACCGCAGACGAAACCCAGCTGACGCAGCCCGGCGTGCACCAGCAGCGTCCCGCCGGGGCGTACGCCCAGCATGCGCAGTTGCGCGGCGATCGAGCGCCGGGTCCCCGGCCCGCCGGCGTCCATCGTCACGGTGTGCCTCCCGACCGCCATGGCTCAGGCCGTTCCGCTGGTTCGGGCCAGGATCGCCTCGGCCAGCGGGCCCGGCGCGGCGTCCGGGATCCAGTGGCTCACGCCGGGCAGCTCGACGAAGCGGTAGTCCCCGGTGACGTTGGCGGCGCACGCCTCGGCGGCGGTCCGGCCGATGGCGATGTCCCGGTCGCTCCACACGTACGTGGTGGGCACCGCGACCGGGCCGACGCCGGCCAGGTCGGCGCGGGACATCGCCCGGTACCAGTTCAGCGCCGCGGTGAGCGCGCCCGGCTCGCGCATCGGGTCGGCGTAGTGGTCCACCCGGGACGCGTCGCCCACCCCGGTGAGCAACTTGCGCAGTGCGGTGGCGTTCCACGCCAGCAGCACCTTCTCCGCCTTGCCCGGCTTACGGAACAACGCGATGTACGACGAGCGCGCCTTCTGCTGGCCGTCGGTGGCGAGCGCGTGCGCCATGGCTGCCGGATGTGGCACGGACACCGCGGTCAACGTACGGACCCGCTCGGGGTGCCGGGCGGCCAGCGCCCAGGCCACGATCGCACCCCAGTCGTGGCCGACCAGGTGGACGGCGTCCAGCCCGAGCGCGTCCAGCACCGCCACCGCGTCGGCGACCAGTTCGGGGATCCGGTAGTCCGGGACCGCCGCCGGCCGGGCGCCCGGCGAGTAGCCCCGCTGGTCCAGCGCGTACGTGCGCAGCCCGGCTGTGTGCAGCGCCGTCGCGGCCTCGTCCCACTCGCCGGAGTGCTGGGGGAAGCCGTGCAAAAGCAGGACGGGCGCGCCGTCCGGCGGACCACCGGCGCGTACGTCGAACCTGAGACCCCGTGCGTCAACCCGCATGATCGTCAGCCTACCCAGCCGAAGTCTCCTGAACCGGACCCTGCGGCGGGACGCCCTGCTGGGCCGGTACCCCTGGTCGGTGCTAGCGTCAGCGAGACAACTTCACATCCGACAGGGGAGCGCACAGCGCTGAGAGTGCGGGCACGCCCGCAGACCCTCGAACCTGATCTGGGTAATGCCAGCGCAGGGAGTTCGGTCGACCTCCAGCCGCGCCGCCGTCCGGTGCCACCGGGCGCGCGGCGTGCGTCTTCTCCTGGTTCGCAGTCAGAACTGGGAGCATTCACATGAACCACAGCGACACCAACCGCTGGCGCACCATCGACATCGTGGTCGCCTCGGTGATCGCGGTCGCCTTCGGCGTCATCTTCTGGGCCTGGGGCCTGGTCTGGAGCGCCACCGAGGGGGCGTTCGCCTTCTTCCCGCCGGCACAGACGCTGATCTACGGCGTCTGGCTGATGCCGGCCGTGGTGGGCGGCCTGGTCATCCGCAAGCCCGGCGCCGCGCTCTACTGCGAGACGGTCGCCGCGGTCCTCTCCGCGCTGCTGGGCAGCCAGTGGGCCGGCACGGTGATCCCGCAGGGCATCGTGCAGGGCCTCGGCGCCGAGTTGGCCTTCGCGGCCTTCCGGTACCGCTCGTTCCGGCTGCCGACCGCGGCGCTGGCCGGCGCGCTGACCGGGCTCAGCGCCGCGCTGTTCGACTTCTTCGTCTGGAACGCCGAGTACGAGCTGGTCGACTACCGCATCCCGTACGCGCTGCTCACCATCGTCAGCGCCACCGTGATCGCCGGCGTCGGCGGTTGGGTCCTCACCCGCGCGATGGCAGACACCGGCGTCCTGGACCGCTTCCCGGTCGCCCGCGACCGCGCCGCCATCTGACCCCCACGTCTTCCCCGTTGATCAAGAGGTTTGCGTCAACAAGGGGCGGCGAACTGACGTAAACCTCTTGATCAACGACGTGAGAGCGGCCCGGGCGGGGGAAGGGGGGTGTGGTGAGCGGGGTCCAGCTACGGGGGTTCGGGTGGCGGCACGCCGGGCGGCTCGCGTGGGCCGTACGCGGTGTGGACCTGCGGGTCGAGGCTGGGGAGCGGGTGTTGTTGCTCGGCCCGTCGGGGGCCGGCAAGAGCACGCTGCTCAGCGCGCTGGCCGGGCTGCTGCCGGAGGACTCCGGCGAGCAGGAGGGCACCGTCGAGATCGATGGGCTCGACCCGCGCAAGGGTCGGGAACGGGTCGGCATCGTCTTCCAGGACCCGGAGACCCAGCTGGTGATGGCCCGTAGCGGCGACGACGTCGCCTTCGGGCTGGAGAACCGGGGGGTGCCGACGGACGCGATCTGGCCCCGGGTGGACGAGGCGCTGCGCCGGGTCGGCTTCCCGTACGACCGGGACCGGCCCACCGCCGCGCTCTCCGGCGGCGAGCAGCAACGCCTCGCCCTCGCCGGTGCGCTGGCCCTGCGCCCCGGCCTGCTGCTGCTCGACGAACCGACCGCCAACCTCGACCCGGCCGGGGCAGACCTCGTCCGGCGGGCGGTGGCCGGCGCGCTGGACGCCGACACCACGCTGGTCCTGGTCGAGCACCGGGTCGCCGAGGCGCTTCCGCTGGTCGACCGGGTGGTCGTCCTGGAGCCCGGCGGCGGGGTCCGCGCGGACGGCCCGCCCGCGGCGGTCTTCGCCGCGCACGGCGCCGCCCTCGCCGCCGAGGGCGTCTGGGTGCCGGGTCATCCCGTGGCCATCCGGCGGGCGACCGCCGCCCCCGGCGAGCTGCTGCTCACCGCCGACCGGCTCGGCCTGCCACCCCGGCTGGCCCCCACCGACCTGGCGGTACGCGCCGGCGAGGCGCTCGCCGTGCGCGGGCCGAACGGGGCCGGCAAGTCGACTCTCGCGCTGCTGCTCGGTGGGCTGCTCCGGCCGGGTGCCGGCCGAGTCACCGCGTCCGCCGAACTGGCCGGGCCGGACCACCGCACCGCCCCGCACCGGTGGCGGGCGCCCGCGCTGGCGCGACGGATCGGGTCGGTGTTCCAGGACCCTGAGCACCAGTTCGTCACCAGCACCGTCTTCGACGAGCTGGCGCTCGGCCCGCGCCGGACCGGCCAGCCCGAGGCGGCCGTCAAGGAGACCGTGGCGGGGCTGCTGGACCGGCTGCGGCTGACCCGGCTCGCCGCGGCCAACCCGTACACCCTCTCCGGTGGGGAGGCCCGGCGGCTGAGCGTGGCGACCGCCCTGGCCACCGCGCCCCGCCTGCTGATCTGCGACGAACCCACCTTCGGTCAGGACCGGCGGACCTGGCGGGAGCTGGTCGATCTCTTCGCCGATCTCCGCGACGCCGGGCACGGCGTGGTCACCGTGACCCACGACCCGGACTTCGTCGCCGCGCTCGCCGACCGCACCGTCACCCTGGAGCGATCGTGACCGGCCGCTCGATGATCAGCATCGAGCCGGTCGCCGCGCCCGGTGCGCCGCTGGCCCGCCGTAACCCGGTGGCGAAGGTCGCCGCCGCGCTGGTCTTCTCGTTCACCCTGCTGGCCACCCTGGACCCGGTGGCCCCGGCGATCGCCATCGCCGTCGAACTCGCCGTGCTGCCGCTGTTCGGCATCCGTTACGGGGTGCTGGCCCGGCGGGCCTGGCCGCTGCTGGTCAGCGCCGTCGGCATCCTGGTCACCCTGGTGCTCTTCGCCTCCGACCGGTCCGGTCGGGTCCTGCTGGACGCGGGGCCGGTGCTGGTGACCACCGGAGTGCTGCTCACCGCGCTCGGCCTGATCCTGCGGGTGCTCGCGGTCGCACTGCCCGGCGTCATCGTCTTCGCCACCACCGACCCCACCGACCTGGCGGACGCGCTGATCCAGAACGCGAAGGCGCCGGCCCGGTTCGCCATCGGGGCACTGGCAGCGTTCCGGCTGGTGCCGCTGCTCGGTCAGGAGTGGCAGATGATCAGCATGGCCCGGCGGGCGCGGGGCGTCGACGCCGGACGTAACCCGGCGGCGAAGCTGCGGCTGTTCGCCTCGACCGGGTTCGCGCTGCTGGTCGGGGCGATCCGTCGGGGCACCCGACTGGCCGTGGCGATGGACGCCCGCGGTTTCGACGCCGGCACCCCCCGCACCGTGGCCCGCCGTCAGCCCTTCGGCCTCGCCGACGGACTGCTCATCGCCGGAGCGGTCGCGCTGGCCGGCGCGGCCCTGACGGTGAGCGTGCTGCTCGGCACCTTCCGCCCCCTGCTGGGCTGAGGCTCCCCCACGATCCTGCGGTTGCCGCCCCCGCTGCGGCGGAGGCGGCAACCGCGATTCTCGCGGGGCGGGGCCGGTCAGCTGCGGCGGAAGGCGTAGCGGCGAGGTTGACCGGCTCGCTGGCTCTTGCCACCGGCGGAGCGGGCCGCCCCGGGCAGCGGCGGGCCGGCCTTGGGCGCCGCCGACCGCCCGGCCACCGACGACGCGTCGACCACCGGGGGAACGTCCAGCGCCGCCGGCACGTCGACCACCACGGGCACGTCGATCGCCGCCGGCACCTCGACGGCCGGTGGCACCCCGACCGGCCGGGCCGGCTCGACCGGTATCGCCGGCAGGGCCGACTTGACCGGCAGGGCCGGCAGGTCGGACCGGGTCGACACGGCCGGAAGCGGGCCGCGGCCGGCCGCCGGCTCGGTGCCGGGCCGCGTCAGTGCGGGAGTACGGGACGACTTCTTCTTCGGGTTGCGCCTGGCAGGCATCCGGGCCTCCTTCGTGCCGACCCGTTCCCGCGTTCCGCGGTCGGTCGGCTCGGCTGGTGACCGTCGCACCGCGACGGTCGAGAGGGAAGGGACTGCTCACCGGGGTCGGGCAGGGCCAGCACCGCCGCACGGCGGGTGGGGATGCGGGACGCCCGGGAGCGCTCGGACCGCGGCGCGGGGCGGCGGGCCGGCTCGGAAATGGGGCGTCAGTTACGCATGCCCGCACGCTATCCCGTGGGCGGGCACCGGCGCATCCGTTTTCCCCGACAGCATCGGCGGCCTGCTGGCCGACGCGCTCAACACGACGGTGACCGCGTGGAGAATCGGCTGGTCCGGGGCCGAGCGCCACCGGCCGGTGACTGGCTGTCGACGAGGCGGCCCGCTCCGCCGCGCACCGCGATACGGTCGCAGCACGGCAGTACGACGGTGAGAGGTGGCGGCACGGATGGCTGAGCAGGCGACGGCGCAGATCGGCGTGACGGGGCTGGCGGTGATGGGCCGCAACCTGGCCCGCAACCTGGCCCGCAACGGCTTCACCGTGGCGGTGCACAACCGTTCGCCGGAGCGCACCCGCAGCCTGGTCGCCGAGCACGGCGACGAGGGCACGTTCGCGGCCGGCGAGTCGATGGCCGACTTCGTGGCGTCGCTGGAACGGCCCCGCGCGGTGATCGTGATGGTCAAGGCGGGCGCCCCCACCGACGCGGTGATCGACGAGCTGGTGCCCCTGCTGGAGGAGGGCGACATCGTCGTCGACTGCGGCAACGCCCACTTCGCCGACACCCGCCGCCGCGAGGAGGCGTTGCGCGGGTCCGGGCTGCACTTCGTGGGCACCGGCGTCTCCGGCGGCGAGGAGGGCGCGCTGCTCGGGCCGAGCATCATGCCGGGCGGTTCGGTCGAGTCGTACGCCAAGCTCGGCCCGATGTTCGAGAAGATCTCCGCCCACGTGGACGGGGTGCCGTGCTGCATGCACGTCGGGCCGGATGGCGCCGGGCACTTCGTCAAGATGGTGCACAACGGCATCGAGTACGCCGACATGCAGCTCATCGCCGAGGCGTACGACCTGCTCCGGGCTGGCCTGGGCGCGGAGCCGGCGGAGATCGCGGAGATCTTCCGTGACTGGAACAGCGGCGAGCTGGAGTCCTTCCTCATCGAGATCACCGCCGACGTGCTGGCGCACCGCGACGCCGCCACCGGCCAGCCCTTCGTGGACGTGGTGCAGGACCGGGCCGAGCAGAAGGGCACCGGGCGGTGGACGGTGCAGAGCGCGCTGGACCTGGGCGTGCCGATCACCGGGATCGCCGAGGCGACCTTCGCCCGCTCGCTCTCCGGGCACGTCGACCAGCGCGATGCGGCCCATCGGGCGTTCCCGGACGCCGGCGAGAGGTGGCAGGTGGCCGACCGGGAGGCGTTCATCGAGGACGTCCGGCGCGCGCTGCTCGCCTCGAAGATCGTCGCGTACGCGCAGGGCTTCGACCACATCCGCGCCGGGAGCCAGGAGTACGACTGGGACATCGACCTCGGAGGCACGGCGACCATCTGGCGGGGCGGCTGCATCATCCGCGCCCGCTTCCTGAACCGGATCCGTGAGGCGTACGACAAGCAGCCCGACCTGCCCACGCTGCTGGTGGCGCCGTACTTCGCCGACGCGGTCGCGGCCGGCGTGCCGAGCTGGCGGCGGGTGGTGGCCGACGCGGTCCGGGCCGGGGTGCCGACGCCGGCGTTCTCGTCGTCGCTGGCGTACTTCGACGCGCTGCGCGCCGAGCGCCTGCCGGCCGCGCTGATCCAGGGTCTGCGGGACAACTTCGGCGCGCACACCTACCAGCGCGTCGACCGCGAGGGCTCGTTCCACACCACCTGGGCGGGAGACCGCACCGAGTCCCCGGCCTGACGGCCCGCCGCCTGGCCCCTCTCCCGACGTCGAGTGCGGGGTCAGGCGATGGTGGCGTGCATCTCCCAGACGAGGATCTCGGCCGGCTCGTCGGCGGTGACCCGACGGCCGCCGGTCATCGTGAGCCGGGCCGCGTCACCGGTGTCGAGCGGGCCGCTGCCCTCCAGGTTCACCGTGCCGTTGGGCACGTACAGGTGCACGAAGGGCGCGTCCGGGAGGGTGACCTCGTCGCCGGGGGCGAGTCGGGCGGCGTGCAGGGTGGCGTACCGGTTGCGGATCCGGATCGCGGATGCCCCGTCGTAGCGTTCCATTCCGGAGGCGACCGGCACGAGGCCGCCGCGCAGCAGCTCGTCCTCGATCTCCAGCTGCTCGTAGCCGGGGTCGACGCCCTCCTCGTCGGGGAGCACCCACATCTGCACGAAGTGCACCGGGTCGCTGTGCGGCTCCTGGTTGTTGAGCCGCCAGGCGTCGTTCTTCTCCGAATGCAGGATGCCGGTGCCGGCGCTCATCCGCTGGGCCAGCCCCGGGTAGATCACCCCGGAGTGCCCGGTGGAGTCCTGGTGCACGAGGGAACCACGCAGCACCCAGGTGACGATCTCCATGTCCTGATGCGGGTGGGTCTCGAAGCCGGCGCCCGGGCGGACCACGTCGTCGTTGTTGACCAGCAGCAGCCCATGGTGGGTGTTGGCCGGGTCGTAGTGCCGGGAGAACGAGAAGGAGTGCTTGGAGTCCAGCCAGGAGATCCGGGTGGCGAAGCGGTCCTCGGCCCGGCGTACGTCGACCGCTGGGGCGGACGCGGTCACCAGGCACGCTGCCCGGTGTCGGCGGACGACGGCGCCCAGGTCAGGGCCGGGTCCCCGGTGGCCAGCTCGGCGATCTCGCCGGTACGCAGCTGCGGAGTGTGGCCGAACTCGGCGCAGTGCTGCTCGGCGATCTCCGCGCAGATCTCGGCCACCTGCTCGCAGATCGGGTCACCCAGATCGGCCGCGTTCAACGCCATGATCATCTTGTACCGGAGATCCCGCACATCCCACCCCCGACCGCCGCAACCCCACCACTCTCGGACCCTACCCGCCCGCACCCGCCACAACTCCAAAACCACCACACCCCCCGCCCCCACCATGGGGGAGGGCGGGCCGAGGTGGAGATGCGGCGGTGCCGCTCGCACGGATGTGGGAGCGGCACCGGGTGGTTCGGGCTTACCAGAATCGGCGGCGCTTGGCCTTCTGGGGGCGCATGAAGTCCGCGCCCTTTGTCAGCAGCCGGGTCGCCCCGGAGGGACCACGCCGGGCCTCCAGGGTGTGGCTGAGTCGGCGGGCGCCAGCCGCGGCCAACGGCACCGCGATCGCCATCACCGCCCACTGTGCGATGCGCTTCTGGATCATGTGGGTTCACCTCCGTCAGTGGCTCCTGACAGCAGTGGTACCCAGCGTGACGTGCCGGTAAGCCTGGGCTCAGCCCACCGGGGCGACCGGGTTGGGCAGCGCGCCGCCGAACCGCCGGTCACGCTGGGCGTACAGCTCGCACGCGTACCAGAGGTGACGGCGGTCGAAGTCCGGCCAGAGCGTGTCCAGGAAGACCAGCTCGGCGTACGCGGTCTGCCAGAGCAGGAAGTTGGAGATGCGCTCCTCCCCGGAGGGGCGCAGGAACAGGTCCACCTCCGGGATCTCCGGGTGGTAGAGGTACTTCGCCACGGTCTTCTCGGTGACCTTCGCCGGATCCAGTCGGCCGGCCGCGACGTCGCGGGCGATCGCGGCGGCGGCGTCGCCGATCTCCGCCTGCCCGCCGTAGTTGACGCAGAACTGCAGGGTCAGCGTCGAGTTGCCGCGGGACATCTCCTCGGCGGTCTGCAACTCGGAGATGACGCTCTTCCACAACCGCCCGGGCCGGCCCGACCAGACCACCCGGACGCCGAGATCGACCATCTGGTCGCGGCGGCGGCGGATGACGTCCCGGTTGAACCCCATCAGGAACCGGACCTCGTCCGGCGAGCGCCGCCAGTTCTCCGTGGAGAACGCGTACGCCGACAGGTAGGGAATGCCCATCTCGATGGCGCCCTCGATGGTGTCGAAGAGGCTGTGCTCCCCCGCCTCGTGACCCTTGGTGCGGGGCAGCCCACGCTCCTTGGCCCACCGGCCGTTGCCGTCCATCACCACGGCGACGTGCTTCGGCACCGCCTCGGTCGGCAGCGCCGGCGGCCGGGCGCCCGACGGGTGCGGTGTCGGCGGCACCGGCTCACGCCGGCCGGCCCTCATCGATCGGATCACTCGGCTCTCTCCCTGTTCGCACCGTCCGCCCCGGCCACCACGTCGCCGTGCGGCCGGAGCGTCGCGGCCCCCGCGCCGCCCGGCGGCGGGACCGCGCCGGCCGCCGAGGGACCCCGGTCGACCAGCGGCAGCGAGCGTAGCGCGCGTTCCAGGTGCCACTGCAGGTGAGCCGCCACCAGCCCACTGCACTCCCGGCGCACGCCGGCCTCGGTGGCGTCGGCGATCACCCAGTCGCCGGTGGTCAGCGCGGACATCAGGTCGATGGTGGCCGGCGCGGGATGGGCCGCGCCGGGCGGCCGGCAATCCGGGCACACCGCGCCGCCGGCCGGCACGGAGAACGCCCGGTGCCGCCCCGGTGTGCCGCAGACCGCGCACGCGATCAGCGCCGGCGCCCAGCCCGCGAGGGCCATCCCGCGCAGCAGGTACGCGTCGAGCACCAGGGTGGTGGCGTGCTCGCCCCGGGACAGCGCCTTCAACGCGCCCACGGTGAGCTGGAACAGGCGCAGCGACGGCTCCCGCTCCACCGGGGTCAGCCGCTCGGCGGTCTCGGCGATCGCGCTGGCCGCCGTGTAGCGGGGATAGTCCCCGAGGAACCGCTTGCCGTACAGGTCGATGCCCTCGACCTGGCTGACGGTGTGCAGCGAGCTGCCCAGGTTGCCCTTCGGGTCGCCGGCGAGCTGAAGATCGACGTGGCCGAACGGCTCCAGCCGGGCACCGAACTTGCTGGTGGTGCGACGGATCCCCCGGGCGACCGCGCGCAGCCGGCCGTGCCGGCGGGTCAGCAGGGTGATGATCCGGTCGGACTCGCCGAGCTTCTGCACGCGCAGCACCACCGCGTCGTCGCGGTAGAGCTGTCGGCGGTACCCGGCCATCGGACCATTCTCCCTCGGGGTGTGAAATCAGGGTCGGCTCGGGGTGGATGCGCGGAGGAACCCCGATGCGTCGGGCCGATGACCGGCCGTAGCGTGCTCGCCATGGCAATGCACCAGACCACCGCCGACCTCCGCCGTCGCGCCGCCGCCCCCATCGCGCTGGGGCTGACCACCGCCCTCATCCTGCTCGCCGGGTGCGACAACCTGTCCTTCCGCCGGCTCGACTATGACAACACCGAGACGGTGAAGATCGCCACGATCCGGGTGCAGGGGGGCTCTGGCGATGTGGTGGTCCGGGGCACCGGCCCGGCCGGGCAGGCGCGGATCAAGCGGGTGGTGCGCTACCAGGGCGGCGAACCGGACAACGCAAGGTACGAGATCGAGGGCAGCGAGCTGGTGCTGGACACCGACTGCGGCTCGCGGTGCAGCATCTCCTACGAGGTGACCGTGCCGGAGGGTGTGGCCGTGCAGGGCGAGGTCGGCTCCGGCAACGTCGAGCTGAGCCGGGTCGGCACGGTGGAACTGCGGCTGGGCTCGGGCGACGTACGGGTCGCCGACGCCTCCGGCGCGCTCGGGGTGGAGACCCGTTCCGGCAACATCGACGTGAGCGAGACCAGCGCGGCCGTACGGCTGCATGCCACGTCCGGGGACATCACCGCACGTCGACTGGGTGGCACGGTCGACGCCGAGGCCAGCTCCGGCAATGTCATCGTCGAGCTGGAGACGCCCGCCTCGGCCCGCGCGCACGCCTCCAGCGGGGACGTCACCCTGCTGGTGCCGGCGGGCAGCTACCGGGTCCGCTCCAACGCCGGATCCGGTGACGAGCGGATCACCGTCGCCGACAACCCGGCCGCGTCCCTGGTGCTCGACGGTTCGGCCGGCAGCGGCAACGTCACGATCAGCGAGCGCTGACCTCGGCGGTGGCCGCGTCCCCGGCCACCCGCTGGGCCGGCACCACCGCTCGTCCGGTGGTCTCCCCGGCCGGCCCGGCTCCGGACCGGACCGCCGGGTCGGCGGGACGCGACCGGCGGCCGGGCACCAGCTCCGGCGGTCGGCGGGCGGCGATGTCCTCGACCCAGCCGACGGCCAGGGTGACCAGCCCCACCAGCGCGAAGACCAGCAGCACCCGGACGGCCAGTCCCAGCGGGTCCTGGTGGGACCAGCCGACCACGTCCACCAGCGGGGTGAGCGCCACCACGAACGGCATGTGCCAGAGGTAGACGGTGAGCGCCCGCCGGTTGACCACGGTCACCGCCCGGTCGGCCAGCCGGCTACGGCCCAGCCAGGCGATCCCCGCCGGCGCCCGACCCAGCACGATCAGGACGAACGCGGCGGACCAGAGGGCGTTGCCGAGGTGGTTGTCGTTGAGGTCGTACCCCCGTGGGCCCGGATGCGCGACGATCCAGGCCCCGCCGCCCACCAGGAGCGTCAGCGCCAGCGGGTAGACCAGCCGGCCGGCCAGGCGGCGCAGCATCCCGGCGTGGTAGGCGAAGCCGAGCAGCCACGCGCCGAAGTAGAGCCCGAACTCGCGCAGCACCGGCGGCGCCGGGTAGATCCCCGCCTCGATCGTCACCAGCAGGAGGTACGGGGCGAGCAGAGTGGGCAGCGGGGCGCGCCGGAACAGCCAGAACGCGACCGGTGAGGCGAGCACGAACCAGAGGTAGTCGCGCAGGTACCAGATGACGCTCAGCGCCAGGGCGCCCCAGTGGTTCGCCGGTGGATCGGCGATCGGGAACAGCCACAGCAGCAGCCGGGGCGACAGCGGCAGCCCGGTGATCAGCATGGCCGGTACGAAGATCACCGCCAACACCCACAGCGACGGCAGCAACCGGCGCAGCCGGCGGCCGACCGCCGCCGGTCCGGAGCGGGTCAACGAGGCGGCCATCAACGAGCCGGCCAGCGCGAACATCACGGACATGGCCGGGAAGACGAGAGTGAGGGTCGCCCACCCGGTGACGTGGTAGACGACCACCCGGACGATGGCGAGGAAACGGAGCAGATCGAGGTATCTGTTGCGCATCAGCCTGCATCTGGTCGGGGACGCCGGGCGTACCTCCCCTACCCTTCGCGGCCGCCGCGCCAAACGGTCGGCACCCCGATCAAACGTGACATTGCCCCTCAGCCCGACCGAAGACGATCATCGCGCCCCGGTCCGACCGGAATGCCTGGCCGGACCGGTGGGGTCGGTCAGAAGCCCAGCTTGCGCAGCTGCTTCGGGTCGCGCTGCCAGTCCTTCGCGACACGCACGTGCAGGTCCAGGTAGACCCGACCGCCGAGCAACTCCTCGATCTGCCGGCGGGCGGTGGTGCCGACCTCCTTGAGCCGGCTCGCCTTGTGACCGAGAACGATGGCCTTCTGACTGGGCCGTTCCACGTACAGGTCGGCGTAGATCTTCATGACCTGGCCCTCGGGGATCATCTCCTCCACCACCACGGCGATGGAGTGTGGCAGCTCGTCACGGACCCCCTCCAGGGCGGCCTCGCGGATCAGCTCCGCGACCAGCACCTGCTCGGGATCGTCGGTGAGCATGTCGTCCGGGTAGAGCTGCGGTGACGGCGGCAGGTAGCTGGTCATCACGTCGACCAGCGTGTCCACCTGGTGCCCGGAGACCGCGCTCACCGGCACGATCTCGGCGAACTCCCCCATCTGGCTCACCGCGAGCAGCTGCTCCGCCAGGCGACGCTTGTCGACCAGGTCGGTCTTGGTGACCACCGCCAGCACGGTCGCCTTCAACTCGGCCAGCTCGCCGGTGATGAACCGGTCGCCCCGGCCGACCGGCTCGTTGGCCGGAATGCACAGGCCGATCACGTCGACCTCGGTCCACGTCGATCGGACCAGGTCGTTGAGGCGCTCGCCGAGCAGCGTACGGGGGCGGTGCAGGCCCGGCGTGTCGACCAGGACCAGCTGCGATTCGGGCCGGTGCAGCACGGCCCGGATGACGTGACGGGTGGTCTGCGGCTTGTTCGAGGTGATCGCGATCTTGGTGCCGATGATGGCGTTGGTCAGCGTGGACTTGCCGGCGTTGGGCCGGCCGACGAAGCAGCCGAACCCGGCCCGGTACGGGCGACCGTCCGGATCCTGCACGGGGGTCACTGGGTCACCGTGCCGAGCACGGTGCCGTCCGGCGCCGCCAGATGGATCGGCGCGTCCACGGCGAGGTCACGCACCGCCGCATGCCCGGCGCCGTCCAGCGTCGACGCCTCGGTCACCACCACCGCCGCCTCCAGCCGGCTCGCCCCGGCCGCCACGGCCGAGGCCACCGCCAGTTGCAACGCCGTGAGGGTCAGCGAGGGCAGCGCGACGCTGGCCGCCGCGTACGTCCGGCCATCCTGGTCCCGGACCGCGGCGCCCTCGACGGCACCGACCCGCCCACGGGCTCCGCGGGCCAGGACGACAAGCTTGCCGTCCTCGGCGCTCAGCGGGGCCGGCGCGGTGGGGGTGGGCCGGGCGGCGGGCGCGGCGGATGTGTCAGGCATCGGCGGGTTGCCTCTCCTCGTCTCGATAGTGGTCCTGGCCGTCCCCGGGGCCGGCGTGCTCGCCACGCCCCGCGGTGTCCTGCTCATCGCCCGGTTCCACCCGGCTGACCAGAACGGTGTCTATGCGGTTGCGCCGGCCGGTGGTGCCCTCGGCGACCAGCCGGAGGCCGGCCACCTCGGCCTGCGCTCCGGGGATCGGCACCCGCCCCAGCGACTGGGCGAGCAGGCCCCCGACCGTCTCCACCTCATCGGTGGGCAGGTCCGTGTCGAACAGCTCGCCCAGATTCTCCACCGGCAGGCGGGCGGTGACCCGCACCGAGGAGTCCGCCAGGCGTTCGACCGGCGGGCGTTCGACATCGTACTCGTCGGTGATCTCGCCGACGATCTCCTCCAGGATGTCCTCGATCGTGACCAGGCCGCCGGTGCCGCCGTACTCGTCGACGACGATGACCAGGTGGTTGCGGGCGGCCTGCATCTCCGACAGCAGGTCGTCGACCGGCTTGGACTCCGGTACGAAGGTGGCCGGACGCATCAACTCGGCCACCGGCAACTGCTCAGCGTCCGGGTCACCGCCCCGGGACCGCCGGATCAGGTCCTTGAGGTAGAGCACACCCAGCACGTCGTCGACGCTCTCGCCGATCACCGGGATCCGGGAGAAACCGGACCGCAGGAACAGCGCCAGCGCCTGTTCGAGGGTCTTGCCCTCCTCGATCCACACCATCTCGGTACGCGGCACCATCACCTCACGCGCGATGGTGTCGCCGAGCGCGAAGACCGAGTGGATCATCTGCCGCTCGCCGTGCTCGACCACGCCGCGCTGCTCGGCCAGGTCGACCAGCTCGCGCAGCTCCACCTGGGTGGCGAACGGACCCTCCCGGAAGCCGCGCCCCGGGGTGACCGCGTTGCCGATGAGGATGAGCAGCGACGCGAGCGGGTTGAGCGCCCGGCCCAGCCAGCGGACCAGCGGCGCCACCGCCCGCCCCACGGCGTACGCGTGCTGCCGGCCGATGGTGCGCGGGGCGACCCCGACCACCACGAAGCTCACCACGGTCATCGCGCCGGCGGTGACCAGCGCGGCCCGCCAGCCGGCGCCGAAGGTGTCCACCGCGACCAGTGCCACCAGCGTGGTGGCGGTCAACTCGGCGAGCAGCCGCAACAGCAGGAGCAGGTTGAGGTGCCGGACCACGTCGGCGGCGACGGTCTGGAGGGTACGGGCACCACGTACGCCGTCCCGGGCCAGCTCGGCGGCCCGGGCCGGGGAAACCGCGGCGAGCGCCGCCTCGGTCATCGCGATCAGGCCGGCCAGCACCACCAGGCCGGCCGCGAAGACGATCAGTTGCAGGTCGGGCAGGCCGGCCGTGGGGCCGACCGCCAGTAGCGGAGTGGGCATCACTGGGTGCGGGTCGACCGCCAGCTCGCCAGCAGTCGGGCCTGGAGCGCGAACATCTCCCGCTCCTCCTCCGGCTCGGCGTGGTCGTAACCGAGCAGGTGCAGCACCCCGTGCACGGTGAGCAGGTGCAGCTCGTCGGCCGGAGCGTGCCCGGCGGTCGCCGCCTGCTTGGCCGCCACCTCGGGGCAGAGCACGATGTCGCCGAGCAGGGCCGGCTCGCCGCCGGACGGGGCACTCTCGCCCGGGCCGTGGTCGACGCTGCCCTCGTCCATGGGGAACGCGAGCACGTCGGTCGGGCCTTCGCCACCCATCCAGCGGTGGTTCAGCTCGGTCATGTAGTCGATGTCGACCAGCAGCACGGACAGCTCGGCGAGAGGGTTGACCCCCATCTCGTCGAGAGCGTGCCGGGCGACGGCGAGCACGGCGTCGGTGTCGACCTCGACACCGGACTCGTTGGCGATCTCGATGGACAACTGCTTTCCTCTGCTTTAACGGCGGCGGCCGGCACGGCCGCCCTGGGCGGGTCGCCCGGGCACCGCGTGGACGCCCTGCGCCTGCTGGGTCTCCCGCTCATCCCAGCGGGCGTACGCGTCGACGATCTGCCCGACCAACTGGTGGCGGACCACGTCGGAGCTGGACAACTGGGCGAAATGCACGTCCTCGACGTTTTCCAGGATCTCCCGGACCACCCGCAGACCGCTGGTCGTGCCGCCGGGAAGGTCCACCTGGGTGACGTCACCGGTGACGACGATCTTGGAATTGAAGCCGAGCCGGGTCAGGAACATCTTCATCTGCTCGGGCGTGGTGTTCTGCGCCTCGTCTAGGATGATGAACGCGTCGTTGAGCGTCCGGCCGCGCATGTACGCCAGCGGGGCGACCTCGATCGTGCCCGCGGCCATCAGCTTCGGGATCGACTCGGGGTCGAGCATGTCGTGCAGCGCGTCGTAGAGCGGGCGCAGGTACGGGTCGATCTTCTCGTTCAGCGTGCCGGGCAGGAAGCCCAGTCGCTCACCCGCCTCGACCGCCGGCCGGGTCAGGATGATCCGGTTGACCTGCTTGGCCTGCAACGCCTGGACGGCCTTCGCCATCGCCAGGTAGGTCTTGCCGGTGCCGGCCGGGCCGATGCCGAAGACGATGGTGTGCGAGTCGATCGCGTCGACGTACCGCTTCTGCCCGAGGGTCTTGGGGCGGATGGTGCGTCCGCGCCGGGAGAGGATGTTGAGCGTCAGGACCTCGGCGGGCCGTTCGGCGCTGCCCTGCTCGAGCATGCCGACGGTACGCCGAACCGCGTCAGTGGTCAGGGTCTCGCCTTTCTCGATGAGTTCGAGCAGCTCAGTGAAGACCCGCTCGGCGAGGGCGTTGTCCGCGGGCGCACCGGTGATGGTGATCTCGTTGCCACGCACGTGCACGTCACTGGTGACCGAGCGTTCGACGAGTCGCAGGATCTCGTCACCTGCGCCGAGCAGATTGACCATGATCTTCGAGTCGGGCACGGTGATCCTGGTCTGCACCCGGGGCGGGCCGGGAGGTGGGGTGCCAGTCATAGGTCGGGCCGAAGGGCCCTGCGCACCTGCTCTCGATCTCTGCGCCGGCCCTGCTGGCACGGCGTGCGGACGTCACCCCCATCGTATCCGTTCAACGCGGCCCGCATCGCGTCCATTTCCGCTGGCCGCGATCAGCTCCCGGCCCGGAAGTCGTACCGGTCGAAGGTCTCCTGGTGGCGGGTGAAGCGGTACGTCGCCCAGTGCATCCGGACCACGGCGCCCGACTCGTCCCGGGTCAGCCTCAGCAGCTCGCCGGCCTCCCGACCGGAGACCGTGCGGAACACGTCCGGCCGGTCCGGCAGCGGGGTGAAGACCGCCGGTGGGCGTCCCGCCGGGTCGCCGGCCCCACGCGCCTGCAGCGTGCCGTCGTGCCAGGAGAAGACGTACTCGAAACCCTCGCCCCACCAGCGACCGAGCAGACCCCGCAGTGCGGCCGGAGCGGGTGCGCCGGGCCGCCACGGCTCGATCTCGGCCGGGTCGTGCTCGACCGCCGCGGCGAGCAGCCGGTGCGGCAGGTCGAACAGCTCCGCCGCCGTGCCGGAGGAGCCGAGCACCGCGGCGCCCATCGCGCCCGCCGTGCCGTCGCCGCCCCTTCTGCCGTACGCCGCGGCCAGGAAACCGGGCATGGCCCCGTCGTGCCCCACGTGCACCACCCGCTCGCCCTGCGGCACCAGGATCAACCCGAGCCCGAAGCCGGCCCCCCAGAGCGTCTCGTCGGTGGTGGTCACCGGCCAGCGCATCTCGTCCAGCGTGGCGGGGGCGAGCACCGCGCCGGCCGGGTCCAACGCGGCCGGGTCGGCGAGGAACGCCGCCCAGCGGGCCATGTCCGTCGCGGTGCTCCAGAGCTGGGCGGCCGGGCCGACCGCGCCGAAGTCGGTCGGCGGCTCCGGGTGCGCCTCGTCGGAGTACGCGTCGACGAGGAACCCGGTGGCCGCCGCAGGCCCGGGCGTCACGGTGGTGTCGGTCAGCCCCAGCGGCGTCAGCACCCGCTCGGCGAGCACCTCGGCCCAACTGCCGCCGCGCAGCCGGGCGACCAGCTGGCCGAGCACGGCCAGGCCAAGGTTCGAGTAGTGGAATCGGCGGGCCGGCGGCAGCACGCGCTCGGCCCGGTCCAGCTCGGCCACCAACTGCCCGGCGTCCGGCGCGCGCAGGCTGTCCCAGACGTCGCCGAACGGCTCGCGTTGCAGACCACCGGTGTGCGACAGCAGTCGGCGGACGGTCAGCTCACCGTGCGCGGGCAGGTCCAGGTGCCGGCCCACCGGGTCGTCCAGGTCCAGCAGCCCGTCGTCGCGGCACTGGAGGGTGAGCACCGCGGTGAAAGTCTTGGTGACCGAGCCGATCCGGAACTGGGTGCGTGGCCCCAACGGGCTGTCGGTGCCGGTGCCGCCGACGGTGCAGCTCCACAGCGGACGGTCGGCCCGGTGCAGCGCCGCCGACACCGCCGGCACCCGGGCGTCGGCCTGCACCCGGCGGACCAGCCGGCCCAGCCGCTCGTCCACGACTCGGGTCGACGCCGCCTCGGTGCTCACGCCAGGTCCCGGGCGAGCATCGGGCCGAGCGGCGCGCCACCGAGCAGGTGCGCGTGCGCGTGGAACACCTCCTGGCCGCCGTACGCGCCGGTATTGAACATCAACCGGAAGCCGTCGCCGAGCAGCCCCTCGTCCTCGGCGACCGCGGCGGCCGTGGCCAACACCTCCCCGGCCAGCGCCGGGTCACCCTGGGCGAGGGTGGCGATGTCGGCGTAGTGCTCCTTCGGAATCACCAGGACGTGCACCGGCGCCTTCGGGCCGATGTCCCGGAAAGCGAGCGTGGTGGCGGTCTCCCGGACCACGGTGGCCGGGATCTCCCCGGCGACGATGCGGCAGAACAGGCAATCGGATCCCATCGGGGCAGTCTAAGGAAGGGTCCCGTCCCGACATCCGCGGCGGCTACGGCAGGATGTCCGGCGTGACGAATCGGGCGGTACTGGTGACCGGGGCCTCGCGCGGGATCGGCCGGGCGGTGGCGACGGCGTTCGCGGCCGGCGGCGACCGGGTGGCCATCCACCATCGCGACTCCGCGGACGCCGCTGAAGAGCTACGCGCCCAACTGCCCGGCGCGGGGCACGTGGTGGTCCGCGCCGACCTCACCGACCCGGACGAGGTCCGGGCCATGGTGGACCGGGCCGCCGAACTGCTGGGCGGCCTGGACGTGCTGGTCAACAACGCCGGGGTGTACGGCGACCGGGACGACCCGCACCCGATCTTCGGCGCCTCCTACGAGCAGTGGCAGAAGCGCTGGCGGCAGGTGCTCGAGACCAACCTGACCGGCGCCGGCAACGTCACCTGGTGCGCCGCCCAGCACATGCGGGAGCGCGGCGGGCGGATCGTCAACGTCTCATCCCGGGGTGCGTTCCGGGGCGAGCCGTCGCAGCCGGCGTACGGCGCCAGCAAGGCGGGGCTGAACGCGCTGGGCCAGTCCCTCGCGGTGGCGCTCGCGCCGTACGGCATCGCCGTCGCCACCGTCGCGCCGGGCTTCGTGGCGACCGACATGACCACCGAGCACCTGCGCGGTGAGCCGGGCGCGGCGATCCGGGCGCAGAGCCCGTTCGACCGGGTGGCCCGGCCGGAGGAGATCGCCGCTGCGGTGCACTGGCTGGCCTCGCCCCAGGCCGAGTGGGCGTCCGGCACCATCGTCGACCTCAACGGCGCCTCCTACCTGCGCAGCTGACCGCCGGTTCCGCGATCGAGCCGGACCCGCCGGTTGTCGAGTCGCCCGACCTGCTCATCGCGCCTTTGCTCTGCTTCAACGGGCGCAACACCCGACGGCCGCAAGTGTTGCGGTGGTTGAAGCAGAGCAAAGGGCGCGGGCAGGGTGGTTGGGGGAGCTGGGACGTCGGGGGCAGGACAGCCGGGGCGGGCGTCGCCCTCGGGGGTGGGAACGGCTCCGAGCCCGGACTACCAGCGGCCGAGCCGGGTGGCGAGCACGCTGAGCGCGGCCACCCCGGCGGTGGACGTCCGTAGCACCGCAGGGCCGAGCCGGACCGGTCGGCCGCCCGCCTCGCGGAAAGCGGTCAGCTCGGCCGGGGCGATGCCGCCCTCGGGGCCGACCACCAGGACGATCTCCCCGGCCGGCGGCAGGTCGGCGACGGTCAGCCGTTCGTCGGCCTCCTCGTGCAGCACGAACCCGGCGGCGGCACCGGCGATCCGGCGGGTCACCGTGGCGGTCGACTCGTCCGGCGCCCCGGCCACCACCGGCAACCAGGGGCGGCGGGCCTGCTTGGCCGCCTCCCGGGCCGTGGCCACCCATTTCTCCCGGGCCCGTACGCCCCGGTCGCCGCGCCACTGGGTGACCGAGCGGACCGCCGCCCAGGGCACGATCTCGTCCACCCCGACCTCGGTCATCGCCTGCACGGCCAGCTCTCCCCGGTCGCCCTTGGCGATGCCCTGCACGATCACCAGCCGGGGTACGGGCGCGTCCACGTATCCCCGAGAGGTGATCGTGAGTTCCAGGCTGCCCCGGCCGACGGCGGTGACCACGGCGGCGGCCGTGCCGCCCCGGCCGTCGGCGAGCAGCAGCTCCTCGCCGACCCGCAGCCGCTGCACGGTGGCGGCGTGATGCCCCTCGGGACCGTCGAGGGTCATCGTGTCGGCGGTGGGCAGCGACTCGACCAGGAACAGTGGGGCGGACACGATGATCAGGCTAGCCGCGCCGGTCAGGCGTGGCCGTTGAACGCGTCGCGCATCCGGGAGAAGAAGCCGCCCTGCTTGGTCAGCTCGGCGACCTCCTCGCCCCGGGTCTTGGCGAAGTCGCGCAGCATCTTCTCCTGGTCCGGGTCGAGCTTGGTCGGCGTCCGGACGTCCAGGTGCACGTAGAGGTCGCCCCGCCCGGTGCCACGCAGGTGCGGCACACCGCGGGCGCGCAGCCGCAGCGTGCTGGCGGGCTGGGTGCCTGCCTTGACGTCGACCGTCTCCTCGCTGTCCAGCGTCTTGATGGTCAGCCGGGTGCCCAGCGCCGCCGCCGTCATCGGGACGGTGACCCGGCAGTGCAGGTCGTCGCCCTTGCGGGAGTACACGTCGTGCGGCCGCTCGTGAATCTCCACGTAGAGGTCACCGGCGGTGCCGCCACCCGGGCCCACCTCGCCCTGCTGGGCCAGCCGGATCCGCATGCCGTCCTCGACGCCGGCGGGGATCTTCACGGTCAGCGAACGGCGGGTGCGCACCCGGCCGTCGCCTGCGCAGGTGGGGCAGGGGTGCGGGATGGTGGTGCCGTAGCCCTGGCAGACGGTGCACGGCCGGGCGGAGACCACCTGGCCGAGGAAGGTGCGCTGCACCGACTGCACCTCGCCCCGGCCGCCGCACGCCTCGCAGGTGGCCAGGTGGGTGCCGGCGGCCGTGCCGGCGCCGGAACAGGTGGTGCAGAGCACCGCGGTGTCGACGGTGATCGGCGCCTCGACCCCGAACGCCGTCTCGTGCAGGTCCAGCTCCAGCCGCAGGATCGCGTCGGCGCCCGGCCGGGTCCGCGGGCGCGGGCCGCGCGCGCCACCCGCCGCGCCGCCGAAGAACGCGTCCATGATGTCCTGGAACCCGACGAACGGGCCGGCGCCGCCCGGACCACCCGGGCCGCCGGCGCCGCCGCCACCCGGGGCGAGCGGATCGCCACCGAGGTCGACGATCTGCCGCTTCCGGTCGTCCGAGAGCACCTCGTACGCGGCGTTGATGTCCTTGAACTTCTCCTGAGCCTCCGGGTCCGGATTGACGTCCGGGTGGAACTGGCGCGCCAGCTTGCGGTAGGCGCGCTTGATCTCGTCATCGGAGGCTTCCCGGCTCACACCGAGAATGCCGTAGTAGTCCCTGGCCACTGCGTTCCGTGTCCTCATGTTCGTCTCGCGTTGCGCCGGTCGGCGGCCGCAGCCGGCCGTCGGCCCTGACTGGTCAGTTCTGGGCCAGCAACTCGCCCACGTAGCGTGCCACGGCGCGCACCGTGGCGATGGTGCCGGGGTAGTCCATCCGGGTGGGCCCCAGCACCCCCAGGCCACCCACGATGGTGGCGCCCGGGCCGTACCCGGTGCTGACCACCGAGGCGGCACGCAGGTTGTCGAACTCGTTCTCGTCGCCGATCAGCACCCGGGTCGTGCTCGGCTCGGTCTCGCCGATGAGCTTGAGCAACACGACCTCCTCCTCCAGCGCCTCGAGGATCGGCCGCAGCGAGCCCTGGAAGTCGAGCAGCCCGCCCCGGGTGAGGTTGGCGGTGCCGGCCAGCGCGATGCGCTCCTCGTGCCGCTCGACCAGCGTCTCCAGCAGCACGGTGGAGAGCGTGGTCATCGCCGGGCGCAGCTCGGACGGCGCCTCTTCGACCAGCGCCTGCACCAGCGGCGGCGTGTCGGACAGTCGGGCGCCGGCGAGCTTCTCGTTGACCAGTCGGCGCAGGTCGGTGACGTCGTCGGGATGCACCGGCCCGGGCAGCTCCACCAGCCGCTGCTCCACCCGCCCGGTGTCGGCGATCATGACGAGCATCAGCCGGGTGGTGGAGATCGGCACCAGCTCCAGATGGCGCACCGAGGAGCGGGCCAGGCTCGGGTACTGCACCACGGCCACCTGCCGGGTCAATTGGGCGAGCAGCCGTACGGTGCGGTGCACGACGTCGTCGAGGTCGACCGCGCCGACCAGGAAGCGCTCGATGGCCCGGCGCTCGGCCGGGCTGAGCGGCTTTACCCGGGACAGCCGGTCCACGAAGAGCCGGTAGCCGCGGTCGGTGGGCACCCGGCCGGCACTGGTGTGCGGCTGCCGGATGTAGCCCTCCTCCTCCAGCACGGCCATGTCGTTGCGGACCGTGGCCGGGGAGACACCGAGCTGGTGCCGCTCGACCAGCGCCTTGCTGCCGACCGGCTCCTGCGTGGAGACGTAGTCCTCGACGATGGCGCGGAGCACGGCGAGCTTGCGGTCGTCCAGACCCATCCTCCGCACCTCCTGTCGCACGTCGGCCGCCGGCACGGCGGGGCCGGCGGGCCGTACTGGCACTCGACTGTAACGAGTGCCAGTCTACGTCGGCGTGCCCCCCAGCGCGATGATCAAGGCCGCCGCTGTCCGTTCAGACAGGCTGGCCCGGCGGTGTCGCTCTGGTGGGCGTTGCCACGGGCCCCTACCGTGACATCCATGACTGAACCACCTCGCCCTCCCGGTGCGGGAGACCCCGGCGATCAGCCGCCGGAGCCGACCTACCCGCCGGCCGCTCCCGGCCCGGCCTCCTCGGCCGAGCCACCCACCGCACCACTGTCCGGGGCACCCGGCCCGGGCGGCTATCCCCCGGCCGGTGGCTATCCGCCGCCCACCGGTGACCAACCGCCGTCGGGCGGCTACCCTCCGCCACCCGGGGGCTATCCCCCTGGCGGCTATCCGACCGGCGGCGCCTACGGCGGCCCCGGCGGCGGCTACGCCAGCAACGAGGACAAGACCTGGGCACTGGTCGCGCACTTCGGCGGCGCCGCCGGCGCGCTGATCAGCTTCGGCCCGCTGGGCTTCGTCGCCCCGCTCATCGCCTATCTGGCCCGCGGTCAGCAGTCGCCGGCCGTCCGGGCGCAAGCCCTGGCCGCGCTGAACTTCCAGATCCTCTGGTCGATCATCGCGTTCGTGCTGCTCTTCGTGAGCTGGTGCCTGCTCTTCCTGCCCAGCATCGCGGTGGTGGTGATCCAGATCCTGTTCGGGATCATCGCCGGGATGAAGGCCAACGAGGGCCAGCTCTACCGCTACCCGATGTCGGCCAGTTTCATCAAGTGACCCGGGTCGGCCGCTCCCCCGGCCGACCCGGTGCACCGCCGTCGGTCGACCGGCGGGCCGACTGCCGACGGCCGTCGGGCCGACCGGCGGCGGCACGCCGGCTCAGGGCAGCAGGTCGCGCACCACGGCGTCGGCGAGCAGTCGGCCGCGCAGGGTGAGCACCGCCCGGCCGGCCGCGTACTCCGGTGCGGCCAGCAGTCCGTTGGCCAGCGCCCGTTCGGCGCCGGCCCGGCCGGTGGCGTCGAGCACCGCCAGCGGCAGCCCGGTGGCGAGCCGCAGCCGGAGCATGACGTCCTCCATGTGCGCCTCGTCGCCGGTGAGCACCTCCCGGGCGAGGCCGGGTGACGCGCCGGCGGCCAGCCGCTCAGCGTACGCCGACGGGTGCTTGACGTTCCACCAGCGCACCCCGCCGACGTGGCTGTGCGCCCCGGGGCCCAGCCCCCACCAGTCGGCGCCGGTCCAGTAGAGCAGGTTGTGCCGGCACCGGGCCTCGTCGGTGCGGGCCCAGTTGGAGACCTCGTACCAGGACAGGCCGGCGGCGTCGAGGGCAGCCTCCGCGGCCAGGTAACGGTCCGCGGCGACGTCGTCGCTGGGGTACGGCAGTTCGCCGCGACGCATCCGGGCGGCCAGCCGGGTGCCGTCCTCCACGATCAGGGCGTACGCGCTGACGTGGTCCACCCCGGCTGCGACCACCTGCTCCAGCGAGGCGGCGAAGTCCTCGGCCCGCTCCCCCGGGGTGCCGTAGATCAGGTCCAGGTTGACGTGCTCGAAACCGGCGTCGCGCGCCTCCAGGGCGGCGGCGGTGGCCCGACCGGCGCTGTGCTTGCGGTCCAGGATCGCCAGCACCCCCGGGGAGGCGGACTGCATGCCGAGCGAGATCCGGGTGTAGCCGGCGGCCCGCAGCAGCTTCAGCGACTCCGGGGTGACCGACTCCGGGTTGGCCTCGGTGGTCACCTCGGCGTCGGCGGCCAGCCCCCAGGTGCGGTCGATGCCGTCGAGGATGCGGGCCAGGTCGTCGGCGGGAAGCAGAGTGGGCGTGCCACCGCCGACGAAGACGGTGTCGACCCGGGGCGGTGGGTTGTCGCCGAGCACCCGGGCGGCGAGCGCCAGCTCGGCCAGCACGGTGTCGGCGTACCCCTCGCGGCTGGCGCCGCCGCCCAACTCGGCCGCGGTGTAGGTGTTGAAGTCGCAGTAGCCGCAGCGGCTGGCACAGAACGGCACGTGGACGTACACGCCGAAGCCGCGCGCGCCGACCGCGGTGGTGGCGGTGGCGGGCAGCGATCCGTCGGCGGGGACGGTCTCACCATCTGGAAGGACGCCGGGCATGGCCACTAGTGTGCCCGGCATGACCTCTCCCGACGTGCTCGTGCGGGTCTCCACGGCCCGCGGGGTGACCACCCTCACCCTGGACAGCCCGCACAACCGCAACGCGCTCTCCACCGGCCTGATGACCCAGCTGCTGGCCGGGCTGGCCGACGCGGTGGCCGACGACGCGGTCCGGGTGATCGTGCTCGACCACACCGGTCCGGTGTTCTGCTCGGGCGCGGACCTGAAGGAGACCGCCGCCGCGTATGCCAGCGGGACGGTGCCGGCCGGAATGCTGGGCGACGTGCTCGCCGCGCTCTGGGAGTGCCCGAAGCCGGTGCTGGCCCGGGTCGCCGGGCCCGCGCGGGCCGGTGGGTTGGGCCTGATCGCGGCCGCCGACCTGGCGGTCTGCACCGAGGAGGCGACGTTCGCCTTCACCGAGGTGCGGATCGGGGTGATCCCGGCGGTGATCTCGGCGACCGTGCTGCCCCGGCTGCACCCGCGCGCCGCCGCCGAGCTGTACCTGACGGGCGACACCTTCGACGGCCGGCGGGCCGCCGAGATCGGCCTGGTCACCGCCGCGGTCCCGGTCGAGGGGCTGGACTCGGCGGTCAGCCGGTACTGCGACTCCTTGGTGCGCGGCGCCCCGGGTGCGCTGGCCGGCGCGAAGGAGTTGCTGCGCCAACCGGGCACCGCCGAGCTGCGCGCTGAGCTGGCCCGGCTGTCCGCTCTGTCGACCGGCTACTTCCTCTCCGACGAGGGACGCGAGGGGGTCACCGCGTTCCGGGAGAAACGACCGGCGCACTGGGTGCCCGCTCTCGACGTCTAAGCAGAGCAAACGGCCTCGATGAGGGTGGGGCGCCGCCCGGGAAAGGCGGCGCCCCGAGGTCCGTCACCACGCGGTCGCGCCGCCGTCGACCGGGTAGTTCGCGCCGGTGATGTACGAGGCCCGGTCGGACGCGAGGAAGACCACCAGCTCGGCGACCTCCTCGGGTTGGGCGAAGCGCTTGACGAGCGTCTTGCCGGTGATCGCGTCCCGGGCCGCCTGGTTGTCGCCGAGGTCGCGTTCGCTGGCCGGGCTCACGATGGGCCCGGGACTGATCGCCACCGCCCGGATCCCGTGGGGCGCGCCCTCGAGCGCGAGTTGTCGGGTCATGCCGATGATGCCGGCGTTCGCCGCGGCGTGCCCGACCATCGGGGGGACATGGCCACCGATCATTCCGGCCATGGAAGCGGCGCTGATGATGACGCCGCCGCCGCGCCGGACCAGGTGCGGCCAGGCGAACTTCGACACGAAGAAGGGAATGTCGAGTTCGCCGGTGATCGTGTACCGCCAGTCCTCGACGGAGAAGTCGGGCATCGGGCCGAAGCGGAGCGCGGCCGCGTTGTTGTAAACCACGTCAAGCCCGCCGTACGCCGCCACCGCGTCCTCGACGAACTGGCGCACCTGTTCCGGGTCGGTGAGATCGACCGGTGCGATGCCCGTCATCTCCCCACCGGCTTTCCGGACGAGGTCGACCGTTTCGTTGTTGCCATCGATCTGGATGTCGGCCCCGACGACCCGTGCACCTTCCCGCGCGAAGGCCAGCGCCGCGACGCGGCCCAGACCTCCACCGGTGCCGGTGATGAGCACGACCTCGCCATCCAGCGTTCCCATGGGACTCCTCCTCGGTCCGTGGCCCAGGTCCTGACGGGCCCGGGTAATTGACGTGTCATGTCAGGCAACCGCTTGACCGATCAAGCACTTTCCACCGAACTCGGCCATCGTGACGCTGACGACAGACCATTGGGGATAAATTCGGAGAATCCGGGCAATAGTCCTGCGATCAGGAAGTCGGGTGAGACCCCGACCGGAGGGGGAATCTCCAGTCGGCGTAGGTCGGTCCCGTCGGTTCGAAACCGGTCGGACGACCCGGATTGGTCGCCGGGGGACGTACTCTTGTCGGACTGTCGATCTGGGGGTGTGGGTGCGAACTCGGGCAACCGTGGCGGGTGGCGTGGTCCTCGTCCTCGTCGCCGTGATCGCAATCTGGCTCGTCCTGCGGCAGGTCGGAGACGAGCTGCGACTGCCGCTGTCCTCGCGGACCTGCACGGTCCAGGCCGACGGTCGGGTCGCCCTGGACGCCGACCAGATGGCCAACGCGGCGACCATCGCGGCGATCGGCGCCCAGCGCGGGATGCCCGAGCGGGCCGTGGTGGTCGCGCTGGCCACGGCTTACCAGGAATCCGGGCTACGCAACCTCGCTGACGGCGACCGTGACTCGGTCGGCCTGTTCCAGCAGCGCCCGAGCCAGGGTTGGGGCAGCCCGAAGCAGATCCGCGACCCGCGCTACGCGGCGAACCGGTTCTACGCGGCGCTGAAGAAGGTGCGCGGCTGGGAGTCGATGCGGGTCACCGACGCCGCCCAGCGGGTGCAGCGCTCGGCGTTCCCCGAGGCGTACCAGAAGTGGGCCGACGACTCCGAGGTACTCAGCCGGGCGCTGCTGGGCGACGTCACCGGCGCGGTCGCCTGCTCGGTGGGGCGTACCCCGGTGATGCGCGGCGCGGCGGCGGCCGCCCAGTTGACCCGCAACCTGGTGCTGGACTGGGGGGTGTCGAGCACCGACCCGGACGACCAGACCGGGCTGGCGGTGACCGCGGGCGACCAGCGCGACGGCTGGCGGTACGCGCACTGGCTGGTCTCGCACGCACAGGACCACGGGGTGAAGCGGGTCCGCTTCGGCGGGCTGGAGTGGACGGCCCGGGACGGCACCTGGGGGCGGGTGAGTGGCGAGCAGGGCCCCGCCGGTCAGGTGGTGGCCGAGGTGTTCGCCGAGGCGTGACACCGCCCCGATTTCTTAACCGGCAGTCACCGCACAATCGGACAACGGCCCACAGAGGCTGCTATTGATCACGCAAATTTGACCATCCGTGACAGTCCCGCTGCGCGCGGTCCGACCGGTGTCCAACCGCTCCGCACGCCCTCCCCAATGCCGAGGTATGCGCGTTACGATCGGCGGCCTGTGCCAGAAATGGTTTCACCTCATGGGGAGGGGTACGACGCGGTGTTCGATTACGGCGACCGGACCGGCTACGAACCGATCAGCGACACTGACCGCAAGGAGTTCCACGAGCAGGGTTTCCTCCTGCTGCGCAACGTCCTGACCGAGGATCACCGGGCGGCGCTGGAGGCGGCGGTCGACCGCGTCTACGCGGAGGAACAGGCCAAGGGCAACACCAAGAAGGACGGCACGCTGCACCTGCTGGGCTTCCTGGAGCGCGACGAGCTCTTCGGTGAGCTGCTCACCCACCCGATCGCCTTCCCGTACATGTGGGGGCTGGCGGGCTGGAACATCTACACCCACCACAACCACCTGGACGTCACCCCGCCGGCGCTCCAGCCGGAGAAGCCGTACTGGGGCTGGCACCAGGACGGGTACCGCCAGAACTCCGACCCGGAGACGATGGACCCGAACCTGCCCCGGCCGATGTTCTCGCTCAAGGTCGCGTACGTGCTCTCCGACCTCTCCGAGACCGGTCGCGGCGCCACCAAGGTCATCCCGGGCAGCCACCTGTTGAACTCGCTGCCCCGGCCGAAGGACCTCAGCGTGCACAACCCGGACCCGGAGGGCACGGTGGAGATCACCGCCAACCCGGGTGACGCCTTCATCTTCGACCGCCGCCAGTGGCACTCGCGGTCGACGAACCTGTCGTCCATCACCCGCAAGATGCTCTTCGTCGGCTACACGTACCGGTGGATCCGCCCGCTGGACGAGCTGCACCCGGACCTGGACGGCGAGTGGTACCGCAACCGCACGCCGGTGCAGCGCCAGCTGATCGGCGAGGGCACTCACACCGCCAACTACTGGGGCATCAACTGGGACGGGTACGTCGACGACGAGATCCCGCTGCGCAAGGAGCTCAAGGAGCGCGGCCTGTTGGACCGCAGCGTCCCCTGGCTCCGCTGACCCGCTGACCGCGAGAGCCCCTGCCGTCTGGAGATGGCAGGGGCTCTTGCGCGTCCGCCGGGCGTTCGTCAGGCGCGGCCCACGAGCCGGCGGCGGACCTTCTCCCGGATCGGCTCCGGCAGGTCCTCGGCGTCGAGCAGCCGGGGCAGCAGCTCCGGCTCGAGGCTGGTCGCCCGGAACACCTCGCCGATGGTCACCCCGTGCGCGGGCCGGTCCACCACCTCGACCGGGTCGCCCGGGCCCACCTCCCCCTCGCGCAGCACCCGCAGGTAGGCCCCGGGCAGCGCCCGGACGGTGAACCGCTTGATCAGGTCCGGTACGCCCCAAAAGCCGGCGAAGGTGGTGCACGGCGTTCGAGGCTTGGTCACCTCAAGCAGGGCGGACCCGATCTGCCACTGCTCACCGATCACCGCGCCGGTCACGTCGACCGCATACGTGGTGAGGTTCTCGCCGAAGCCGCCGGGCCCGATGTCCCGGCCCAGTTCGGTCGCCCACCAGGCGCCGTCCTCCTCCGCGTAGGCGTAGACCGCCTGATCCTCGCCGCCGTGGTGGGCTCGCTCGCCGATGAAGTCGCCGACCACCCCGTCGACCCGGATCAGCACCGGCGCGTCCACCGGCCGCTTGTCGATGCCGCTGCGACCGCTCGCGTCGCCGGCCCACTCGGCCTCGGTGACCACACCGAGGTTCACCGCTGCCACCCTGCCCGTCATGGCGGTCAGCCTAGCGGGACCCGACGGGGTGGCGCGTCGCCAAGATCGCCGACAGCCGTGGGCGGCCGTCAGCCCTTGACGGCGCCGGCGACCAGGCCGGAGACCATCCGCCGCTGCACCAGCAGGAAGAAGATGATGACCGGCAGGGTGAACAGGGTGGAGGCGGCCATCACCGGGCCCCAGTTGGTGTCGTCCCGGCCGAAGAAAAAGGTCATCGCCACCGGCAGCGTGTACCGATTCTGGTCGTTGATGAACGTCAACGCGAAGATCAGCTCGTTCCACGCGGTGATGAAGGAGAAGATGCTGGTGGCCACCAGGCCGGGTGCGACCAGCGGGAACAGGATCCGCCGGAAGATCTGGGCCCGGCTGGCTCCGTCGATCGCGGCCGCCTCCTCCAGTTCCTTGGGCACCGCCGCGACGAAGCCGCGCAGCATCCAGACCGCGAACGGCAGCGAGAAACCGAGGTACGTGAGGATCAGGCTGGGCAGGGTGTTGTAGAGCCCGAGCCGCTGGATCATCAGGAACAGCGGGATGACCAGCGCCTCCAGCGGGATCATCTGCACCACCAGCAGCATGATCAGGAAGCTGGTCCGCAGCCGGAACCGGAACCGGGCCACCGCGGTCGCGGCGAGCAGCGCGACGAGGCCGCTGAGCACCACCGTCGAGACTGCGACCAGGGCGCTGTTGAGGAAGAAGTCGGCGAAGCTCACGCCGGGGATCAGGTTGCCGGTCAGGATCTCCCGGTAGTGCGCCAGCGTCGGGTGGGTCGGCACCGGCTGCGGGGTGGACGAGAAGATCTCCTTGCTCGGCTTCAGCGAGGTGGAGATCATCCAGTAGACGGGGAACGCCGCGAAGAGCGCGACCAGCAGCCCGGCGCCGTTGAGGGCGAACTTCTTCACGACTCGTCCTCCTGCCTGAGCACCATCCGTACGTAGAAGCCGGTGACCAGGAGCAGGATCAGCGTGAGGATCACCGCGATGGCCGCACCGAGGCCGTACTTCGGCGGTGGCGAGAACGCCTCCGCGTAGGAGTAGATGGAGAGCATGAACGTCGGCCGGTCCTGTGTGCCTCCGGCCAGTACGAACTGCTGGGTGAAGACCTTGAAGTCCCAGATGGTGGAGAGCACGATCAGGATCCCGAAGACCGGGCGCAGCAGCGGGAACGTGATCTTCCAGAACGCCCGCCAGGGGCCGGCGCCGTCCACCCGGGCGGCCTCGTGCAGCTCGCTCGGCACGCTCTTCAGGCCGGCGAGCACGCTCACCGCGATGAAGGGGAACGAGTGCCAGACCACCACCAGGGTGAGGATGGCGAAGAAGAGCAGCGGCGAGTTGAACCAGCCGTAGCCGGTCCAGTCACTGTGGCCGAAAAGGGCGTTGGACAGGCCGTCCGGCAGCGCGTTGAACAGCCAGGTGACCAGACCGCTGGTGTCGTCGAAGATCCACTTCCAGACGATCGTCCCGGTCAGTGCCGGGGTCGCCCAGGCGAGCATCACGCAGCTGGCCACGAAGGTGGCCATCTTGCGGCCGAGCCGGTTGAGCAGCAGCCCGACCAGGGTGCCGAGGACCATCGTGAGCAGCACGTTGGCCGCGGCGAACAGGACCGTGTTGCGCAGCACGGTCAGGAAGAACGGATCGGTGAGGATGTCGGCGTAGTTGCCCAACCCCACCCACGGCCACTCCCGGTCGCCGCGTAACTGCCGGACGCTGTTCAACCGGTAGAAGGACATCACCACGACCTGGCCGAGCGGCCAGAGCAGCAGCACCCCAATGATCGCCAGTGCGGGCAGCAGCAGCAGGTACGGCAGGCGGTCGACTCGGCGACGCCGCCGCGCGGGGTTCTCCCGCGCGGCTGCCGTCTCCGGCACCTCGGTCAGCGTGGTCACTTGGCGTTGAGAATGCTTTCCATCTCAGCGGCCGCGTCGGCGGTGGCCTTCTCGACCGTCTTCTGACCCTTCATGACCGAGCTGTTCATCGCCTGGGTCACCGTCTTGGTTCGGCTGACCTCCACCCACTTCGGGGTGAGCGGCGTGAGCTTGGTGTTCTGCATGGTGGTGGCGAACGCCGCCATCACCTTGTCGTTGGTGTACGTGTCGCTGGCGACCAGGTCCTTGTAGACCGGGAAGAAGCCGAGGCTGCTCGCGAAGCTCTGCGAGTTCTTCTTGTTCAGCAGCACGGTCAGGTAGTCCCAGGCCAGGTCCTGACGCTCGCTGTCCTTCCAGATCGCCACGTCCGAGCCGCCGGCGAAACCGGGCGCGGCCTTGCCGTCCGGGCCGGGGATCGGGAACGTACCCCAGACCTTCTCGATCTCGGGGTTGTCCTTCTTGATGGCGCCCTGCTGCCAGCTGCCGGCGAAGGCCATCGCGGCCTTTCCGGTGGCGAACTGGGTACGCGCGTCGATCTCGTTCCAGCCCGCGGCGGCCGGCGGGGCCACCTTGTGGACGGTCACCATGTCGGTCCAGAACTTGACGGCCCGCTGCGCCTCCGGCGTGGTGTAGCCGGACTTCCAGGCGCCGCCCTGGTTGCTGGCGATCTCGCCGCCGGCGCCCCAGAGGAAGGAATAGAAGGGCAGCTCGGAGTTGCCCGGCAGGGCGATGCCGTAGGTGCCCTTCTTCTTCGCCTGCACGGCCTTGGCCACGCTGATCAGCTCGTCCCAGGTCTTCGGCGGCTGCACGCCCGCCTCGGCGAACCAGTCGGTGCGGTAGTAGATGGCCCGTACGCCGGCATACCACGGCACGCCGTACTGCTTGCCGTCGAGCTGCGCGTTGCGTACCAGGTCAGGCAGCAGGTCCTTGCCGTCGGCCCAGCCGCCCATCCGGCCGCTCACGTCGGCGAGCGCCTCCTGGGCCGCCCAGCCCTGGGTCTCGGTGTTACCCAGCTCGGTGATGTCCGGTCCCTCACCGCCGGCGAGCGCGGCCTGGAACTTCTTGGGCGCCTCGAGCCAGGGGATGTACTGCACCACCACGTCGGTGTCGGGGTGCTTCTGCCGGAACTCGGTCTCCACCCCGTCGAGGAAGGTGTTCTGCGCGTCCCCGCCCTCGCCCATCATCCAGACCGTGAGCTTGCTGTCGTCTGCCGCGTCGTCGCCGGAGCCCCCGCCGCAGCCGGTCAGCACCATCGCGGCCGAGGCCACCACGGCGGTGACCGGGGCCAGCCGTTTCCACCTGTTCACGCCACTTCTCCCCTCGCGCCGCCTGGAACTAACCTTCTCCGCCGCACCTTAGTACGAAGGATTCCTTTACAACAGTGGGCGTGCCGGCGGAAGCGTGGCGACCGTACCGCAGGGGGCCGGCGAAAGGCGCTGTGGCATCGGGCCGAAGTCGGGCACTCCCACACGAAAGAGCGCCCGGCCGAGGGCCGGGCGCTCTTTCCAGTGGTGCGGTGGTGCCAGGTGATGCCGGGTTGTTATCGGGTGATGCTGCGGCGGCGACCCACGCCGGCCACCAGCGCAACCGCGATGGCCGCCACGACGACCTGCACCAGCAGCTCGCCCCAGTCGATGCCGCTGGTCTCGGTCGCGATGCCGATCGCCCGCGCCAGCACGGTGCCCAGCAGGGCCGCGCCGACACCGATCAGCATGTGCAGCCAGATCGGCATGTTCTGCCGGCCCGGAACGACCAGGCGGCCCAGCGCGCCGACGATGAGACCAACAACAAGCGCAGTGATGATGCCCCACACGGTGAGCTCCACGGTCGCCCTCCTTCAAAGAATGTCTGACACACGCGGTGTGTGCTTCCTGTCGTGACCGCTAAGTTCCCGACCCGCCGAAAATCCAAACCGACTTCCCGCACCAGACGATCACGACTGGGCGTACACGGACAGGTTCCACCGCCCCCTGCCTCTTGCGGCCGAGGGCGACGGGCGCGGGACGGGCGACAGACGGCGGGCCATGCCGGACGGCCGACGGGCCACGGCGGGCAGCGGGCGGTGTGCGCGGGGCTGGCCGCGGGCGGCTGCGAGCGGCGACGGGCGCGCTGGGGGCAGGTGCACGGGCTGCGGGCGAGCGCCGACGGCGGCGAACGGCCGCCGCTGGCGTGATCGACACGAGTTCACGGATATCGGGGTGTCCCGGCAGCAGGGACACCGCGAGATCCCTGATGTCGAGTGGATCAAAGGCGGGCTGGCGCCAGGACGAGACCGTCGGGCATGAACGCGAAGGGCACCCGACCAGTCGGTCGGGCGCCCTTCGGATGTGTCGCGGTGGTGCGGGTGTTATCGGGTGACGCTGCGGCGGCGACCCACGCCGGCCACCAGCGCAACCGCGATCGCGGCCACGACGACCTGCACCAGCAGCTCGCCCCAGTCGATCCCGTTGGTCTCGGTCGCGATGCCGATCGCCCGCGCCAGCACGGTGCCCAGCAGGGCCGCGCCGACACCGATCAGCATGTGCAGCCACATCGGCATGTTCTGCCGGCCCGGAACGACCAGGCGGCCCAGCGCGCCGACGATGAGACCAACAACAAGCGCAGTGATAATGCCCCACACGGTGAGCTCCACGGTCGCCCTCCTTCAAAGAATGTCTGACACACGATGTGTGCTTCCTGTCGTGACCGCTAAGTTCCCGACCCACCGAAAATCCAAACCGACTCACCATCGACACCAACGGTGGGCGTCAATGCGCCACGGCTGCGTCGGTTGACACAGGGCGCGTCCACACAGGTCACCCGCCCTGTCGTGGGGGCCACCCGCCACCGGCGAGGCCCGAAAAAATCTCCGCCCCGGCCGGGTCGGCCCGTTGCCACGACCCGCCAGCCGGCGAGAAACGGCGGTGCCGCCGGCCGGGGTACGGCGACGGCCGGCACCCCGTCGGGCGATCGGTCGTCGCGACCGGCCCGGCCGGGGCACCGGCCGTGTTCGTCAGTCAGCGCCGGCGCACCGGCGCCGGTGTCACTTCTTGCCGGCGGCCTTGCCGTCGCCGGAGTCGGAGGAGAGGGCGGCGATGAAGGCCTCCTGCGGCACCTCGACCCGGCCGACCATCTTCATCCGCTTCTTGCCTTCCTTCTGCTTCTCCAGCAGCTTGCGCTTACGGCTGATGTCACCGCCGTAGCACTTGGCGAGCACGTCCTTGCGGATCGCCCGGATGGTCTCCCGGGCGATGACCCGGCTGCCGATGGCCGCCTGGATCGGCACCTCGAACTGCTGGCGCGGGATCAGCGTGCGCAGCTTGGCGGCGATGGTGACGCCGTAGTTGTACGCCTTGTCCTTGTGCACGATGGCGCTGAACGCGTCAACCGGCTCGCCGTGCAGCAGGATGTCCACCTTCACCAGGTCGGACGCCTGCTCGTCGGAGGGCTCGTAGTCCAGCGAGGCGTAGCCCTTGGTCCGGCTCTTCAACTGGTCGAAGAAGTCGTAGATGATCTCTGCGAGGGGCAGCGTGTAGCGCAGCTCCACCCGGTCGGCGGAGAGGTAGTCCATGCCGAGCAGGCTGCCCCGCCGACCCTGGCAGAGCTCCATCACCGCGCCCACGTAGTCATTGGGTGTCAGCACGGTGGCCCGGACCACCGGCTCGTACACCTCGGCGATCTTGCCGGTGGGGTACTCACTGGGGTTGGTGACGACGATCTCCTCGCCGTCATCCGTGATCGCCCGGTAGACGACGTTCGGCGCGGTGGAGATCAGGTCAAGGTTGTACTCGCGCTCCAGCCGCTCCCGGATGATCTCCAGGTGGAGGAGGCCGAGGAAGCCGCAGCGGAAGCCGAAGCCGAGCGCGCCGGAGGTCTCCGGCTCGTAGTCCAGCGCGGCGTCGTTGAGCTTGAGCTTGTCCAGTGCCTCGCGCAGGTTCGGGTAGTCGGACCCGTCGATCGGGTAGAGGCCGGAGTAGACCATCGGCTTCGGGTCCTTGTAGCCACCCAACGCCTCGGCCGCCGGCCGACTGTTGATGGTGACCGTGTCACCGACCCGGGACTGTCGGACGTCCTTCACGCCGGTGATGAGGTAGCCCACCTCGCCGACGCCGAGCGCCTCGGCCTTCACCATCTCCGGCGAGATGACACCGATCTCCAGCAGCTCGTGCACCGCCCCGGTGGACATCATCTTGATCCGGTCCCGGGCGCTGATCCGGCCGTCGATGACCCGGACGTAGGTGACGACGCCGCGGTAGACGTCGTACACCGAGTCGAAGATCATCGCCCGGGCGGGCGCCTCGGCGTCGCCGACCGGCGGGATGAACTGCCGGACGATCTCGTCGAGCAGGTGCGGCACGCCCTCGCCGGTCTTGCCGGAGACCCGGATGCAGTCGGCGGGGTCGCCGCCGATCAGGTGGGCCAGTTCCTCGGCGTACTTCTCCGGCTGGGCGGCCGGCAGGTCGATCTTGTTGAGCACCGGGATGATGCGCAGGTCGTTCTCGAGCGCCAGGTAGAGGTTCGCCAGGGTCTGCGCCTCGATGCCCTGCGCGGCGTCGACCAGCAGCACGGCCCCTTCGCAGGCTGCCAGCGACCGGGACACCTCGTAGGTGAAGTCGACGTGTCCTGGGGTGTCGATCATGTTGAGCACCGCGTGCTCACCGATCCGCTCACCCTCGCGGATGGTCCACGGCATCCGGACGGCCTGGCTCTTGATGGTGATGCCGCGCTCGCGCTCGATGTCCATCCGGTCCAGGTACTGGGCGCGCATCTGCCGGGGGTCGACCACGCCGGTGAGCTGCAGCATCCGGTCGGCCAGGGTCGACTTCCCGTGGTCGATGTGGGCGATGATGCCGAAGTTCCGGATGCGACCGGGGTCGGTGGCACCAGGAGCATTCGCGCCGGGATCGAGCTTCGGTGGCACAGCGGTCCGTTCTGGTCGGCTGACGTGAACAGGCCGGCGCGCCGCCGACCCCCTCTATGTTCCCACGCCGCCGGGGTGCCCCCGCTGCGCGGGCGATGGATCGGCCTGCGAAGCGCCCGCGCCCGTCACTCCACCGGCGGCTCCACGAAGAGCGCGGCCAGCCGGGGCAGCCGACGGCGGGCCTCCTCCTCGTCGTCGAAGTCCCAGAAGTCGTTGAGGTCCGGCGCGCGCACCGGCTCCCGGGCCGCCGGCAGTTCCGACGCGGTGGCCTTGCGGTACGCGTCCCAGGGCACCGCCAGCATCTGCTCGGCGGAGAACTCCTCCCCGCTGAGCGAGGCGGCCCGCACCTGGGGCAGCTCGGCCAGCGAGTCCGGGTCGGCGACCGCGCGGGCGAAGACCGCCCGACCCTGGGTCATCAGCCAGCCCCGGAAGTGCTCGAAGCCGTCCGCCGACGCGCCGCCGTTGATCAGGTACGCCGCCCCCCACAGATCCGCCTTGTGCGACGCGGCCAGCACCCGCGTCTGGTGCCGGGCGTACCCGACGATGTCCTCCGGGTCACGCTGGGCGAGCAGCGCCACAGCGCGCGCGGCCACCGGGCCGGGCTCTCCCCCTCCGCCGGCCCGGGCCTCGTCGATCAGCTGCCAGAAGTCCTCGGTCCTCATGGCTTGGCAGTCTGGCAGTGTCGCCGCGCGCTGTGCACGTACCCCGGGGCAGCATGGTGGGGTGTCCCCGACGCCGCTGCCTCCGGTGCCGTACCACGCGAGCGCGCTGCGCCCGTCGTGGCCGGCGCTGCCGGCGGCGCTGCGGGCCGCGATCGCCGACCGGCTCGGCGCGCCGGTGGTCACCGCCCGGGTGGCCGGCGCGGGCTTCACCCGGGGCTTCGCCGCCGTGCTCGGCACCGCCGACGGCGGCCGGGCCTTCGTCAAGGCCGCGTCCGCCGTCGAGCAACCGCGCCTGGTCGACTCGTACGCCCGGGAGGCCGCGATCCTCGACCGGCTGCCGGCCGGCCTGCCGGCGCCTCGCCCCCGGTGGACCCTGTACGAGGCCGGCTGGTTCGTGCTCTGCACCGACGCCGTCGACGGCCACACCCCGCGGCTACCCTGGGCGCCCGCCGAGCTGGACGCCACGCTCGCCGGGTACGCCGAGGTCGCCGCCGCGCTGGCCGACCCTCCGACCGGGCTGACCGCGCTCGACCTGCCGCACCTGGCCGACCTGGCCCGGTCGGACATCCTCTGGTGGGAGGAGGTCGCCGCCGGCCGGGAGCCACCTCCGGCGCTGCCCGAGCCCGTGCGGGGTCGGCTGCCCGAGCTGGTGGCGCTGGAGTCCCGCCTCCCCCGGTACGCCACCGGGGCGACCGGCCTGACCCACGGTGACCTGCGGGTGGACAACGTGCTCATCGACGCGGACGGCCGGGCCTGGTTCTGCGACTGGACCTGGGTCTGTCACGGGCCGGCCTGGTTCGACCTGGCCGGCCTGCTGCTCACCGCGTACGCCAGCGGCCTAGACGCGGACCGGCTCTTCGCCGCGCACCCGGTGACCGCGGGCGCGCCCCCGGACGCGCTGGACGCCACCCTGGCCGCGCTGGCCGGCTACTTCCTCACCGGCGCCGCCGCGGCCCCGGTGACGGCCTCGCCGCACCTGCCCGCGCACCAGCGGTGGAGTGGCGAGCAGGCGCTCGACTGGCTCGCCCACCGCCAGGGCTGGCGATGACCGGCGGGGGCGTAACCTGGGCCCCGACGGGCCGGATCAGCGGCGCGTTCGGCCGCGCGAGCACGGAGCCGTTTTGGCTCGTCCCGGGCGACCTGGTAACCTGGCTCTTCGCGCAGCGATGACGCATGTTCGTCATCTCGCGCACCTAAGCTGACCAACCCGAGCTATCAAGACGAGGCTGTCGCGTGGCGAACATCAAGTCCCAGATCAAGCGCAACCGGCAGAACGAGAAGGCCCGGCTGCGCAACAAGTCGGTCAAGTCGTCGCTGAAGACCGCCGTCCGGAAGTTCAACGAGGCTGCTGAGGCCGGTGACGTCGAGAAGGCCGCCGCGCTGATGCAGGAGGCCTCGCGCAAGCTGGACAAGGCTGTCAGCAAGGGCGTGATCCACTCCAACCAGGCCGCGAACCGCAAGTCCGCGATCGCCAAGCGCGTGGTGTCGCTCTCCGCCTGACGACTCGCCGTCAGACTGATTCGGAAAGCCCCGGGCCCCGGCCCGGGGCTTCCGTGTGTCCACCCGCGGGCACGTTCTCCGCCCCTACCCCCGGTCAGTCTGACGGGTCGGTGCGGCGGTTGGGTGGCACCTGATCGGCGTTGATCACCACGCCGGGAACGGTGTGCGAGATCCACTCCACCCGGGCCCGGCCGACCACCGGCTCCATCTGCCGGCGGAAGCGGTCCCGTTCCTGCTCGGGCACGAGCGCGGCGGAACGCACCACGATCGCGGCCACCATGTCGTTGAGCTTCACCATCACCGCCACCACGGCGGGCAGCACCAGCACGGCCCACCAGGTGACCAGCTCGGCGAGGGCGAGCAGCACGGCCAGCGCGACCGTGCCCTCGAAGAAGAGGAAGCAGAGCACCCCGCCGGGGTTGACGAACCGCAGGCCGAGGAGCCGGGCGTAGAGCGGCCGATAACGCTCCTCATCGGCGGGGATGGTGGCCCACGCCGTACGGTTCGGCCCCGTCACCGGATGCTGCCCTGCCGGGCCGCCGCGACCGAGAAGACAGCACGTTCCAGGGCGTACGCCCGGTCGTCCGAGCCGCCCTTGACGGCCGCGTTGCACTCGGCGGCGACCTGCATGGCCCGGACCAGCCCCTCGGGCGTCCAGCCGCGCCCCTGCCGCTGCGCCCGCTCGATCTTCCAGGCCGGCATGCCGAGGGTGCTGGCGAGCTGGTACGCGTTGCCCCGCCCGGCCGACGCCACCCGGGCCACCGTGCGGACCCCGTCGGCCAGGGCGTCGGCGATGGGCACCGGGTCGACCCCGACGTGCAGGGCCCAACGCAGCGCCTCCAGCGCGGCCGGCACGTCCCCGACCATGGTGGCGTCCGCCACCGTGAAGCCGCTCACCTCGACCCGGCCCCGGTAGTAGCGGGCGACCGTGTCGGCGCCGATCCGACCGTCGGTGTCGGCGACCAGTTGGGAGCAGGCGGCGGCCAGCTCGCGCAGGTCGTTGCCGACCGCCGCGATCAGCGCCTCGGCGGCGTCGTCGGTGCACCTGCCGCCGGCCCGCCGGATCTCGTCGCGGACGAAGGTCACCCGGTCGCGGTGCCCCTTCTGCCCCTTGGGCAGCTTGGCCGCCGGGATCACGGTCGCGCCCGCAGCCCGCAGCCCGTCCGCGAACGCCTTGCCCTTGGCCCCGCCCAGGTGCAGCACGAGCAGCTGGACCTCCGGGTCGGGGTTTTTCGCATACGCCAGCAGCGCCGCGACCAGGTCCTTGCGGGCGTCCTGCCCGGCGTGCAGCACGAGCAGCCGCCGCCCGCCGAACAGCGACGGGCTGAGCATCTCGGCGATCTCGCCGACGGTGAGCGCACTGGCCTGGTACTCGCGGACGTCCACCTCAGGGTCGACGCTGCGTACCTTCGCGACAGCTTCGGTCACCGCTCGCGTGGCGAGCAACTCCTCATCACCGAGGACGAGCAGAATGGGGGCGAGGCTGGCGGGGGTCACGCCGCCCATATTCGCACGGCCCACGGCGGGATCGTGCCTGGTCATTCGCCGCTCAGTCGGCACAGCCCGCAGTCAGTGCAAATCCCGACATTCACCCTGATCCCCCTCGAAATTCGTATACCCCCAGCATTTACCGCGTTGGTCGCGCAATTTCCACCGGAAGTCACGCCAGCATCCTTCCCCGCCCGGTTCAGGGTCGTCGACCCGGCGGCACGCCTCGGCGCACCACCGCCAGGCCCGCCCCCGTCCCGATCGCCGCCAGATCGCCGTCGGTGTCGGTCCGCAGCACCCGGGCACCGCCCCTGCTCAGCCGGGCGAGCAACCCCGGATTCGGGTGCCCGTAGGTGTTGCCGGTGCCCACCGGCACCAGCGCGACGGCCGGCCGGACCGCGTCGAGGAAACCCAGGTCCTGGTATGCCGACGCATGAGCGCGGCGGGTACCGACAATGATCGGGCCCGGCAGGTGCGCCAACACCTGATCTCCGGGGGACAACGCCGGGCCCGACGCGCGCCGGGACGCTGCGGAGGCCGCCGCCTCCGGTGCGCCCCTGGACGCGGCCACGGTCACCCGGTCGATCCGGGAGCGGCAGGAGCAGGCGCAGGCCGCACAGATCACGGCGGACGGCACCCGGGACGCGGTGGGCCAGGTCCGGCAGCAGGTAGCCGCCGGGATCGAGCAGCGCCGCACGGAGTGGCTGACCTACCTGCACGGCCAGGCCGCCGCCGGACTGGCGCGGCCGGATCTGGTGGTGGCGGAGCTGGTGGTGGCGGAGCTGGAAGCGGCAGTGGCCGACCTGGCCGAGATCGACCGGGTGCGGCAGGTGGTGGAGTCTCCGAGCGGCGGCCGCCTGTTCGGCACCGGGACGACCATCACCGGCAACGCCGTGGAAGCGGCCAGGGAGACCCGGGAGCGCGCGGCGGTGGCGCTGGCGGGCCTGGAGCGCCACGCCGCCAAGGTGGCGCGAGAGAAGGCGTCTCAGCCGGTCTGAGCGGTCACAGACGGACGGCCCGCACCCCCGGATTGGTCTCCTCCGGGTGCGGGCCGTTCTTTCGTGCTGTCTGCGCTCAGTACCGGGCAGGCCGGTTGCCGGCCAGGCGGTGCGCTCTCACCCGGTCCCGGGCCCACCGCAGCGCCGGGCACGCGTCCGTCCGTCCGGCGCACCGTTCGCAGTAGCCCACGATCCAGTGCCGCCGGATGATCCGCTTGGCCAGCATGGGCACCCATTCCGATCGGGGTAGCTCCCGCTCCAGCATGGCCCCACCTCCCATAGTCGGTGCAGGTCCGGGCACCGAGCCCCGCTCAAGTGCCCGGACCGCCCCTATAGGGGACCGAACGAGCGACCCCCTGTCAAGTGTGCAAGGGGGTGGGTGGCGACGGGTGAGCAGCGCGGACGGGTGGCCGCAAGGGGGGTTGCGACTCCGTAAGGGGGTCCGGCCGGGATCCTCGGGGCATGGCCCGGAGGTTGTACGGCTCGGCGGAGCTACAGGAACGCCTAGGCGTGTCGCGCGTCCGGGTCGTCCAGCTCACCAGCCGCCCCGACTTCCCCGAGCCCGTTGACCGCCTGGCCGGTGGCTCCGTCTGGTGGGCCGAAGACGTGGAGCGCTGGATCGCCGAGCACCAGCCGTGGAAGGCGCGCGGCGCGGACGAGCCGCCGCCGCCGGAGAGCTGACCGGTTTCCCCGTCGCGCACTGACGGATGCCATTGCGCGACGGGGAAACTCAGCGCCAGATAATCTCGATCCCGTCCGTGCTGGACCCCGGTCCGCGCCGGCCCCGGTCCACCCGGATCTCCATGAGCAGGCGGACAACGGTCCGGCGCGCGTCCGGGCTGAGTGCGTCCCACGCCTTCTCCACGTCCGCCGCGCTCACCAGTTCCCCGAGCACGGATGCGCGGTCCGGCGGTGGGGCGGCGGCAGCCTCCAGCGCGGCCAGCTCGGGGCGGAGCTGGCCCGTGATCGTGGCGAGCTGGCGGGCCGTGATGACCCCGGCCGCGAAGCTGGCCGCAGCGTCGTCGAGCCGCTGCCGTACCTGCTCCGCCGCCTGAGCGGCCCGTTCCCGCTCTCCCCCGTCATCGTCCGAGGTGAGCAGGGCGGCGGCATCCGGTCGGCTCAGGCGCGCGATCACCACCGCCTCCACGTACTCCTCCAGCCGGTCCCGTCGCCGGCTCACCGTCATCAGATTGAAGCCAGCGAGGCGGTGGTGCAGGTTCGCCTCCCGCCGAGCGGAGGGAAGGTGGAACAGGACCGGCCACGCCCAGGTGCTCATCGCGTAGGGGCGTTCGTACTTGGCGATCTTCTCGGTAAGGACGTCCAGGCATTCGCCGCTGGTGCCGTACTCGAGGAAGAACGGCACCGCCCGTCCGCGCTCGGTCCACATCCCGGCGCCGTCCGGGCGGGGCAGTCCGGTGGGTCCGTGGACCATCATCTGCGGGTTGCCGCCTTTGCGGTAGAGGACGCCGGGTTCGTGGTAGGCGGCTGCCAGCGGATCAACTTGCCGCCCGGGTAAGTGCGGGCGTGGGCGGCGAGGTCGATGAAGACCTGGTTGCCGGCGAGCAGGTGCGGGAGGTCCGGTCGGCGGGTGAGGGACTGTTTGCGGCGGCGAGCTTGGTCCCGGCGTGGTCGGCCGAGTCCGCGTTGGACGCGGACGTGGTCGTAGCCGAGCTGGTCCAGGACGTAGTGGTAGGGGTAGGAGCCTCCGTCGGCTTTGTTGGGCCGGAACCGGTCCACCGCCCGCAGCAGCGTGAGGCGGCGCAGGCGGCGTTGGGTGGAGTCCAGGGACGGGAACAGGGCGGCGGCGATCTGGTCGGTGGTGAACACGCCGTGGTCGTAGAGCCAGCCGAGGAGCCGGTCGTCGCGGGCGGTGATGCTGGCCTGAGGCCGCAGCAGCGGATCCGAGGTCTGTGTGGGTTTACGCATGGGCAGCCCCAGGGGGGAGACCCCAGAGCTGAGGGTCTGTCTGGAGCCGATCAGAGTCGTTGTGAGGGGGGTTGACCTGGGCTGCGAGCGAGGACGGAGGGTCAGGTTGGGGGTCAGGATCAAGGCGGACGGTCGAACGGGGATCGGCGCTGACTCCTACACTGCCGCGCACACCGGGCCCGGCGTGACGACACGGTGAGAGTGTGTGTGAGGCGGGCCGGTGACGGAAGCGGCGACGCGGCTGAGATTCGTCATGTGGGGTGATCACTGTTGTTGCTCCAAGGTCAGAGGTGTGGGTGTGCGGCGGGTGCACCGGCCGCTGTCGCGGGCGGGAGCGCGTGGACAGGTCCGGTCAGGTTCTGTCAGCTCGCGGGCCTGCTGACAGGCGCGCAAGCTGGTCTGACAGCGGCGGCTCGCTCTGACAGAAGCCGCAGGTTGGGGTTCTGTCACGCGGCCTCCCCCGGTGACAGGTTCGGTGCGGGTGAGGTGGTCTCGGCGCGCAGGACGCGTACGAGCGCCGAGGCGGTGGCGTTGGACAACTGGTGTCCGTCCGCGCGTAGCTGTCGGGCGAGGGCCTTGCGGGACATCGGCGTTCCCTCGACGGTGAGGGTGCGGGCGGCGGTCCGGGCGGCCGGGACCAGCGCGGTGACCTCCGGACCGCCGTCATCGGCCGACGGCTGGCCGTCCGGGCGGTCCGGGACCACCTCAGATCGGTCCGCGGCGGCGGGGACCGCGGTCGTGCGGTCCCGGACGGCGGCAGTAATGGTGGCGAGCGGCTGGCGGTTGTCCGGGACCGACGCGTCGACGGTCAGTGGCGGTCCGGGCTCCGTCCGCACGGGCCGGACGGTCGACGGGGGTGGGGCGGGGTCGGCACGGCCGAGGGCGATCTTCACCATCGCCAGAAACCGAGCGCTGGCAGGGCGGCGGCGATCCAGCCGATCAGCGACGCCTCGGCCTCGACGACTTGCGCCGCCAGCGACAGCAGCACCGCCGCGACCAGCATCGTGGCGGGGATCGCGACGTTCTTGCGCAGGCACCGGTTGCGGCGCAACTTCAGGCCAGCGGCGATCGAGGTCAACTCCAACACGATCGCGTCGGCCCAGGCCAGCCAGCCCGGCTGACCGTGCGCCGCGGCGACGGCATGTACGTGTGTGAAGGACGCCACGCCGGCCGTGGCCCGGCGCTCCCTGTACTTCATGCCCGAGGGTGCACAGGGGGTGGAGGTCCCTGCGGTTCACCACTCCGGACGCCACCGACGACCGACTGCACGAGGTTCGTACCGGGACGTCGCCGGCCGGTCAGCCGGACCCCGGTGAGGGTCGGCGGATGACCGTACTCACCCTCAAACACCTCAGCGCGGGGCACCGTCGGGCTCACCCCCGAGGAGGTGGACGCGCATCGACGTGAAGGCCGACGGCGGCGTCGAGCGGGCCGCTCGGAACACCCGGTGATCAAGCCCTCGTGGCGCTGCCGGACCTGCCGGATCGCCTGGCCCTGCTCGGCCGCGAAGCTGCGTCTCCTCGGCGAGTACCGTCATGACCGCCCGGCGCTGCTGATTCACCTGGCGTCCCTTCAGGAGGAAGCCGCGGGTGACCTCACGGCGCTGAACCCGAGCAACCCGCCGACGAACCTCACTGACCGCTTCGTCGACTGACTCGCGTCCGCTGAATCCACTGTTAGCAGAGTTGTCACGCCAGCTGGCGGTCAGCGGTGGCGGCGCGTCCGCTCGCCGAGCGCGCCCGCCGTCACGACAAACCGCTCTCAGTCGAGCGACCGATTGTATTCGTGGAAACCGACGGCCTTTCCGTCCCGAACCAAGATGTGAATGCAATGCCGGGCCGCGTAGGGCTCGTTGAAAGCGACACCCCGAGCCCAGTCCTCGATGACGACGCGATCCTCGGCGACGGTCTTGTGAATGACCTCGACCCTGTCGAATCGGCTGGTGCCGGGGGTGAAGGCACTGAAGAATGCGACCAGTTTCTCCCGCCCTTCGGGCCCGGTGAAGTGGCCGGTCTGCGGCGCCGGCAGAATCAGGTCCACCTCCGCGCCGAAAAGGTCGAAGAAGCTCTTCCACGACCCGGTCTGGAACCCCTGGATCAGGGCGTCATACGCCTGGTCGCCGATCACCCGGACGTCGTCGTTCATCATCTGTTCCTTCCGAGTAAATTCCGCACTGGGACATTCTGCTCGACGAGTGCCTGCCCACGGACGCCGTTGGCTACGGCAAGGCGACTGCTACCTGGTGGTCGGCGGGCGGGATCACCCGCTCGCCCGGGTCCCGGGGATACCCGCCGTGCGCTCGGAGAAGGTCTGGGCGTCGGCGGGCAGCTGGGCTACGTCGGTATGGGCCATGACGCCACCGTGGTCAGCGGGCCTCCGGGTCCAGGCCCAGCACGGCCCGTCCCCCGTCCACCGGCAGCGTGACCCCGTTGATGAAGCTCGCCGCCGGCGACAGCAGGTACGCGACCGCCTCCGCCACCTCGTCGACCGTCCCGATCCGGCCCACCGGGTGCAGCCGGGTCAGCTCGGCGTCGATCCACTCGGCCTGGGTGGGCTCCTGGGCGGCCAGGAAGTCGCCGTGCCGCTCGGTGGCGATCGAGCCGAGCGCGACGGCGTTGGCGCGGATGCCGTGCCGCCCGTACTCGACGGCCAGCGCACGGGTCAGCCCCTCCACGGCGGCCTTCGCTGTCGAGTACGGCAGGGCGCCCGAAACCGGCCGGCGGGCCTGGTGCGACGAGACGTTCACGATGGCGCCACCCGCTCCGGCGGCCAGGAACCGGCGCACGGCCACGGCGGCGCCCACCACGGCCGGGCGCAGGTTCTGCCCGATCAGGTCGAGCACCGCGTCGGCGGACGCCGAGTGCAGGGCGGCGTCCCGGAACACCGCGGCGTTGTTGACCCAGCCGGTCAGTGGCGCGGAGCGCTCCGCCAGGTGGGCGGCGCGCTCGGCCACCTGCTCGTCGCCGGCGTCGCCGATGATCGCGCCCAGCCGGTCGGCGGCCGGGTGCCCGGCCAGCCAGTCGACCGCGTCGGCGTCACGCTCCACCACGACGACGGTGGCACCGGTCGCCACGAGTCGTTGCACCACGGCCCGGCCGACGCCACGGCCGCCGCCGGTCACCACGCACGACGTGGACACCTGGCTCAGCCGCCCGGTCTGCGGTGGACGACGACGCAGGCCAACCCCGGGCCGGCGTGCGCGGCGACGACGGCGCCCGCCTCGGAGACGTACGTGTCGTGCAGCCGGTCGCCGAGTCGCTCGGTGAGGGCGGCGAGCAGTGCTTCTGCTCGCTGCGGAGCTGCCAGGTGGTGCACCCCGAGGTCCACCTCGTCGTCGCCGGCCGCCTCGACGGCCAGGTCGACCAGCCGGGCCACTCCCCGGCTGGCGGTGCGCACCTTCTCCCGCAGCACGATCGAGCCGTCCGGCATGTGCATGATCGGCTTGACCGACAGGGCGGTGCCGAGCAGCGCCTCGGCGGCGTTGATCCGGCCGCCCCGGCGGAGGAATTCCAGCGTGTCGACGTAGAACCAGACGGTGGTCCGGACGACGGTGGCGAGGGCCGCGTCGCGTACACCGGACAGGTCGGCACCGGCCTCGGCGGCCGTGGCGGCCGCGATGGCCGGGAAGCCGAGCCCCATGCCGGCCGAGCGGCTGTCCACGACCTCGACCCGGCCGTCCAGGTCGGCGGCGGCCAGTCGGGCCGCCTCGACCGTGCCGGACAGGCTCGCGGAGATGTGCACCGAGACGATCCCGTCGGCGCCGGCGTCGAGGAGCCGGCGGTACGTCTGGGCGAACTGCTCGGGCGCCGGCCGGGAGGTGCTGGCCGTGACCCGCCGGCCGCTCAGCGCCAGGGTGGCGTCGGCGGGCTGGGTCTCCACCCCCTCCAGTCCCTCCGCGCCGTTGAGCACGACGGTCAGCGGCACGACGGTCAGCCGGTGCGCCTGCACCAGGTCGGGGGGAAGGTAGGCGGTGGAGTCGATGACGACCGCGACGGGCATGCCCGCACGCTAGTCGATCGGGGCGGTGAACGCCGAGGCGCAATCGTGCGACAGGTAGCGGGGCCGGCCGCGATGGACGGCGTTCAGACCGCGTCGACGACGGCCGGGGCGGTGATCATGCCGATGTTGTGCGCCCACAGCTGCCAGCCCCGGACGTCGTCGTGCCGCAGCTCGGTCCAGTGGCAGTTGACCAGCGAGCCGATGCTGCGCAGCACGCCGGCGTCCCAACCGAGCAGGTGACCGATGCCCTGCCGGGAGCCGGCGCCGTGGGTGGCGATCACCACGGTGCCGCCGGGTGTCGCGTCGGCCGCCTCCTGCAACGCGGCGGCGACCCGCTGGCCCAGGTCGTGCAGGGGCTCAAGGCCCGCGCCCGGGGCCGGGTCGCCGGACCGCCAGCGGGCGTACTCCGCGGGGAAGCGCTCGGCGACCTCGGTGAGGTACAGGCCCTGCCACTGCCCGAAGTGCCGCTCGCGCAGCCGGGCGTCGGTGCGGACCGGCAGGCCGGTCAGCGCGGCCAGCGCGGCGGCGGTCTCCGCGGCGCGACTCAGGTCGCTGGACACGATGGCGTCGGGACGCAGCGACGCGAGCAGCGGGGCGGCGTCGCGGGCCTGGTCGCGGCCAAGCTCGTTGAGGGGTACGTCGGTCTGCCCCTGGACGCGGTTGGCGGCGTTCCAGTCGGTGTTGCCGTGCCGCCAGATGATCAGCCGGGTCATTCGGCCGCGGCGGACCCGCTGGCGTCGGCCTCGACGAGGTCGCGGTCGACGAACGGGATCGTGGGGCAGTCCTTCCAGAGCCGGTCGAGCGCGTAGAACTCGCGCTCCTCGGTGTGCTGGACGTGCACCACGATGTCGACGTAGTCGAGCAGCACCCAGCGGCCACCACGCTCACCCTCGCGCCGCACCGGCTTGGCCTTCTCCGGCAGCTCCAGCAGGCGCTCCTCGATGGCGTCGACGATGGCCAGCACCTGACGCTCGTTGGGGGCGGCGGCGAGCAGGAACGCGTCGGTGATGGCGAGCTGGTCGCCGACGTCGATGATGGTGATGTCCTGCGCCTTCTTGTCGGCGGCGGCCTGGGCGGCGGCGATCGCCAGCTCGTGAGCGCGTTCGGAAACTGTCACCGTTCTCCTTCGATCAACCGTGCGATCCTCCAAGCGTCTCATACCCGGCGTCGCCTCGACTTGTCAGTTCTGGTCGATTAGCCGCATGAATGGGGGCGAACCGGGCATGGTCAGCGCTGATACAGGTTCCGTTTGGCGATGTACTGCACCACACCGTCGGGCACCAGATACCAGACCGGTTCGCCCCGGGCCACCCGCGCACGACAGTCGGTCGACGAGATGGCCATCGCCGGCACCTGGATCAGGCTGACGGTGTCGGCGGGCAGGTGCCTGTCGGTGAGTTGGAAGCCGGGCCGGGTCACCCCGATGAAGTGGGCCAGCTCGAAGATCTCGTCGAGGTCCTTCCACGACAGGATGCGTTGCAGCGCGTCGGCGCCGGTGATGAAGAACAGCTGCACCTTGGGGCCGTACTCGGCCTGGAGGTCGCGCAGCGTGTCGACCGTGTAGGTCGGCCCACTGCGGTCGATGTCGACCCGGCTGACCTGGAACCGGGGGTTGGAGGCGGTCGCGATGACCGTCATCAGGTACCGGTCCTCGGCGGGGCTGACCGGCTCGTCGGTCTTCTGCCACGGCTGCCCGGTGGGGACGAAGACCACCTCGTCCAGGCCGAAACGGTCGGCCACCTCGCTGGCCGCGACGAGGTGCCCGTGGTGGATCGGGTCGAAGGTGCCGCCCATGATCCCGATCCGCCGGATGTCTTCCTCCACCCCGTGATCGTAGGCCGGGCATCGTGGACCACCGCTCCGGCCCGGCGACGGGCACACCTGATCCCGCTCCAAACACGCGAGGAAACAAAGGCCATCGACCCGGGGGTCGCGGTGCGACGACTCGTGCGCATATACTCGCCAACAAGTAATCGGGAACGAGAAGGAGGAGGGTGTCGTGCCGAAGCGGCGCAAGGTCGGCAACCTGCTGGCGCTGGCCGTGCTGTCCGCCCTGGTCCAGCGGCCGATGCACCCGTACGAGATCGCCACCGCACTACGCGCCTGGGGCAAGGACCAGGACATGGAGTTCAAGTGGGGATCCTTCTACACGGTGATCCGCAACATGGACAAACACGACATGATCGAGGCCGTGGAAAGCGTCCGTGACGGCCGACGCCCCGAACGCACCGTCTACCGGATCACCGACGTGGGACGGGCGGAGCTGGTCGACTGGGCCCGCGAGCTGGTCTCCACCCCGATGCCGGAGCATCCCCGCTTCCGGGCCGGCCTGTCCGTGCTCGCCGCGCTGCATCCCGACGAAGCCACCGACCTGCTGCGGCAACGGCTCGACCTGCTGGACGACGCCATCGGCCAGGACCGCGCAACGCTCGACGCGCACCTACGGGAGATCCCGCGGCTGTTCCTGGTGGAGTCCGAGTACGACCTGGCCATGCGGGCCGCGGAAGCGGCCTGGCTGCGGGCCCTGCTCGCCGAGCTGACCTCGGGCAGCTACCCGGGTCTGGACACCTGGCGGGCCTTCCACGAGACCGGCGAGATACCGGCAGAGCTGGCCGAGCTGGCGGAGAGGACCAGCACCCCGGCCCCCGACACCCCCGACTGACGGACGGCTCCGGCGGGGTGCGCCAACACCCCGCCGGAGCCCTTACCTCGAACCGACACCTGGGAAGGCGCCCGGCCCGAAGCGGCAACCACGAGGATAACCGCGCTCCCTCCCAGGTCGGTTCGCACGCGCACGAACCGACGACACCCAGGGAGAGAGCATGACCACAGTACGAACCGCGATCGTCATCGGCGGCGGCATCGCCGGTCCGGTGACGGCGCTCGCGCTGCGCCGCGCCGGCATCACCGCCACCGTCCACGAGGCGTACCCCGCCACCGCCAGCGGGGTCGGCGGCATCGGTGGCATCGGTGGCACCCTCGCGCTCGCGCCCAACGGCGTGGCGGCACTGCGCACGGTGGGCGCGGACGAGGCGGTGACCGCGATCGCCACCCCGATCGAGCGCACCGTGATGGCCGTCGGCCGCCGCCGCATCGACCTGCCCACGCTCGCCGGGGTGCCACCGCTGCGCGTGGTGCACCGGGCCGAGCTGCACCGGGTGCTGCACGACCGGGCGGTCGCCGAGGGCGTCCCGTTCGCGTACGGCAAGCGGCTGGTCGCCGCCGAGCAGACGGAGAGCGGCGTGACCGCCCGCTTCGAGGACGGCAGCACCGCCACCGCCGACGTCCTGGTCGGCGCCGACGGCATCCGCTCGACCGTTCGCGGTCTCATCGACCCGGCCGCGCCCGGCCCCCGGTTCACCGGGCTGCTCGGCTTCGAGGCGGTGGCCCGGCACGAGGTGGACGCCGAGCCGGGCACGATGACCTTCGCGTTCGGGCGACGCGGCTACTACCTCTACTGGCCGGAGCCCGGCGGTGGCACCCGCTGGGGTGCCAACCTGCCGCACCAGCGGCCGTTGAGCCTGGTCGAGGCCCGCGCGGTGCCGGCGGCGCAATGGCTGGACACGCTGCGCAGCAGCTACGGCGACGACGATCCGGGCCGGGAACTGACGGCGACCAGCAGCGCCGACGAGCTCCAGGTCGTCGGCGCGTTGCAGATCATGCCGCCCGTGCCGCACTGGCACCGGGGGCGGATGGTGCTGGTCGGCGACGCGGCGCACGCGCCGTCGAACAGCTCCGGTCAGGGCGCGTCACTGGCGATCGAGAGCGCCGTGCAGCTCGCCCGCTGCCTGCGTGACCTGCCGGACGTGGCATCGGCGTTCACCGCGTTCGAGCGGCTGCGCCGCGCGAGGGTCGAAAAGGTCGCCGCCCGAGCGGCGCGGATCAACCACGCCAAGGCGCCGGGGCCGGTCGCCCGGACGCTCATGCCGCTGCTGATGCCGCTGCTGGCGCGCACCGCGATGGACCCGGAGAAGACGGTCGCCGCCGAACAGCGCTACGTCATCGACTGGGACGCCCCGGTCACGACGGAGCCGGCGCTGCGCTGAGCCGGGGCGCGGGGTGGCCCGCCAGCCACCCCGCGCCTGCCCTCTCAGGCCGCCGCGGCGGCCACCGCCGTCCGGGCGACCAGCGCGCGGCGCAGGTCGTCGTCGGCGTCGGTGACCACCCGGCGCAGGCCGGGGGTCAGGTCGTCGCGGGCCAGCAGCGCCGCGGCCGCCTCCCGCGTCGGCTGCGCCACGGCGTAGCGGGGGAACGCCAGGGTGGCCACGCGGTCGGCGGTCCAGGGAGTACGCCGACGCGCGGCGGCCGGCATGTCCGCGAAGTACCGCTCGACGTACGCCGCGGTCAGCTCGCCCTGCTCGGGCTGCCAGAAGCCCTCGGCGGTCGCCTCCAGCAGCCGGTTGGACAGCTCGGTGCCCCCCACGATGATGTCCCACGCCGCCTGCTTCGCGGCGGGATCGGGCAGGGCGGCGCGGCAGCGGGCGGCCCGCTCGGCGCCGGTGGCGCTGCGGTCGGCCGCCACCTCGGCGTCGATCTCCGCCGCGCCGGCCGCGCCCAGCACCACCAGCCGGCGCAGCACCAACCAGCGCAGCTCGGCGTCGACCTTCAGCCCGGTCGGCACGTCGCGGCCGGCGAGCCAGCCGGTGAGCAGGTCGGCGTCGGTGGTCGCGGCGATCCAGCCCCGCGCGGCGGCGAGCTGCAACGACTCCCCCGCCGGCGCGCCGTCGAGCAACTGCCGGCACGCCCCGGCGACCCGGGCCAGCGCCGCGGCGCGGGTCAGCGGATCGAGGTAGCGGTCGACCAGCGACCGGCTCAGGGTGAGCACGTCCTCCGCGATGATCACCTCGGTCTCGGCCGGCAGCGCGGCGACCATCAGCTCGACCAGGCCGGTCACTGGCCGCTCGCCATCGGTCGCCGCGTCCAGCGCCTCGCTCCAGAGCACCGCCCGCGCCAGCGGGTCGGCCAGCCCGGGCAGCACCAGCGGCACGGCGTTCGCCGACGCCGGGTCGAGGCGCACCTTGGCGAACGTGAGGTCGCCGTCGTTGGGCAGCAGCAGCCGGGCCGCCGGGGCGCCGGTCAGCCCGTCGAGCACGGTCCGCCCGCCGTCGGTGGCCGGGTCGAGGTCCACCTCGTCGCGCTCCACCGCGCCGTCCGCCGAGTAGCGGCCCACACCGATCCGGTGCGGACGCAGCACCGGGTGCGACTCGGGCGCGGTCTGCACCACGGCCACCTCGGTGTAACGGCCGTCGGCGTCGACGGCGACCTCGGCGCGCAGCGTGTTGACCTGCGCCTGGCGCAGCCACAGCTCAGCCCAGCCGGACAGGTCCCGGCCACTGGCGGCGGAGAGGCTGGCCAGCAGGTCGGCGAGGGTCGCGTTGCCGAAGCGGTGCGCGGCGAAGTGCGCGTTCAGGCCGGCGAGGAACGCCTCGTCACCGAGCCACGCGACGAGCTGCCGCAGCACGCTGGCGCCCTTGGCGTACGAGATGCCGTCGAAGTTGAGCAGGCCCTCGTCGGCGTCGGCCACCTCCTCCGGAGCGACGGGGTGGGTGGAGGGGCGCTGGTCGGCGGCGTACCCCCAGGCCTTTCGGCGCATGGCGAACGTGGTCCACGCCTGGTCGAAGCGGGTCGCCTCGGCCGTGACCCGGGTGCCCAGGTACTCCGCGAAGGACTCGTTGAGCCACAGGTCGTCCCACCAGCGCATGGTGACCAGGTCGCCGAACCACATGTGCGCCATCTCGTGGGCGATGGTGGTGGCCCGCAGCTCCCGCTGGGTGTCCGTGACCGCCGAGCGGAAGACGTAGTCGTCGCGGAAGGTGACGATGCCCGGGTTCTCCATCGCGCCGGCGTTGAACTCGGGCACGAACGCCTGGTCGTACTTGCCGAACGGGTAGCGCTCGGTGAAGAGCTCATGGAACCGGTCCAGGCACTGCCGAGTGACGGTGAAGATCTCCTCCGCGTCGGCGTCCAGGTGCTCGGCCAGCGACCGGCGGCAGTAGATGCCCAGCGGCACGCCGTCGTGCTCGGCCCGCCGCACGTGGTACGGGCCGGCGATCAGCGAGAAGAAGTAGGTGGCCAGGGGCGCGCTCGGGGCGAACTCCCAACGCCCGGGCGCGGGGTTGGCGGCCACCTCGGCGTTGCTGGCGACCGTCCACTCGGGTGGAGCGGTGACCGTGAGGGTGAACGACGCCTTCAGGTCGGGCTGGTCGAACGCGGCGAAGATGCGCTGCACGTTGTCGAGGAAGGTCACCGCGTAGAGGTAGGTCTCGCCGTCGGCCGGGTCGACGAAGCGGTGCATGCCCTCCCCCGTGTTGGAGTACGCCATCTCCGCTTCGACGAACAGGGTGTTCTCCGCGGCCAGGTTGGTCAGCGGGAGCCGGTTGTCGGTCAACGCGCCGGGGTCGACGTCGCGGTCGTTGAGGCGTACCGCCAGGAGTTTGGCGGGTTTGATCTCGGCGAAGGTCGCGGTGCCGGGGGTCGCCCGGAACCGGATCTCGACGCGGGAGCGGAACAGCTCGCCGCCACCGGTCAGGTCGAGGTCCACCTGATAGGACTCGACAGTAATCGCCGCGCCACGCGCGGTCGCCTCTACACGGGTCAGGCTCGGCATCCGCTTATCCTGCCCGATGGGGATCCGCACGCGGTCACCACACGACCCTCGGCACTGGAGGAAAGAACCATGGCGCAGCACCCCAAGGGCGACTTCGACCTCTCTCGGGCGGTCTGGCAGCGGGCCGACGGGGACACCTCCGACAGCGCCGTCGAGGTCGCGTTCGTCGACGAACTGATCGGGATGCGCAACTCCGCCCAGCCGGAGGGGCCGGTGCTGGTCTTCACCCAGGCGGAGTGGGACGCGTTCGTCGCCGGCGCGCAGGACGGCGAGTTCGACCTGGACTGAACTCGCACGCCGGCTCGGCGGTGTGGGGGTGTTTCGACGCCCGCGGCACTCCCACGTCGCCGACCCGGGGCCGGGCGTCAGCCATCGGTCAACCATCGCCGGGGCCGTCGCCGTCGCCCCAGCCGAGGCCGCCGGGACCGGGGGCGTGGTGGAAGCCGAGATGCTCGGCCACGTCGACGCAGCGCTCGCCGTCCGGGCCGACCGCCCCGCAGAACAGCCGCTCGGCCCGGTGCCAGGCATCGGCCGGCGACAGGGCCGCCGCGCCGAGCGCCAGCTCCGGGCGGAGCAGGCTCAGCGCCTCCGCGTACGCCACCGCCAGCTCGCGGGCGTCGGCCATGCCGGCAGCCGTGAAGCCCAGGTGCACCGTGAAGAACCGGTGCGGCCGGGTGGGCCGCCGGGGCGGCCCGATCAGCGCCCCCCGGTCCCGGATCCGGTCCGCGCCGAGACCCCCGACCGCCCGCCGCTGCCGCCAGTGCGGCGATCTGTTGTCCCGCATACGCCCTCCCCGTGATCCCTTGTCGCGGACCGGCCGCAACACCGGCCCCAGCCGCCCCGGCCCTCGCCGCCGCCGGCCACTCACCCGAAACTCAACCAGGTTCCCGCGCCGGTGGGAGGGGCCAGCGGACGCCGATCCGGTGGCCGAGCCGCACCGGCCAGCCGGCGCGCGACCGATGCCAGCGGTGGGTTCAGGAGCCCCGACCTGGGTAGACGCACCCGGCCGAGCAGACCGGCCGGCATCCGCACGTGAGGAGACCCGATGGCAACCATGCCGGCCGACCGCGGCCCGGACAGCACGCTGGCGTTCCTCCGCGCCGGCTACCGGTTCATCGGCGAGCGCTGCGACCGGTACGGCAGCGACGTCTTCCAGACCCGGATCCTGCTGGCCCCGACCATCTGCCTGCGCGGCCGGCCGGCGGCGACGCTGTTCTACGACGCCGAGCGCTTCCAGCGGCGCGAGGCGATGCCGACGCGGGTACAGCGGACCCTGACCGGCCGGGGCGGCGTGCAGGGGCTGGACGGGCCGGAGCACCGGGACCGCAAGGCGATGCTCATGTCGATCATGACGCCGGCCGCCATCGGGCAGCTCGGCCAACTCTTCGACGACGAGTGGCAGGCTCGGATCCCGGCCTGGGAGAGCGCGACGCCGGTGACGCTCTACGACGAGCTGGGCCGGCTGCTGACCCGGGTGGTCTGCGCCTGGGCCGGGGTGCCGCTGGCCGCGTCGCAGGTCGACCGCCGTACCGTCGAGCTGCACTCCATGATCGAAGCCCCGGCGATGGTCGGTCCCCGGCACTGGCGGGGCCTGCTCGCCCGCCGCCGGGCCGAACGCTGGATCGCCGACATCATCGAGCGGACGCGGATCGGCATTCTCCCGGCCCCCGCCGGCAGCGCGCTGAAGGTGATCGCCGAGCACCGCGACGCGCGGGGCAGGCTGCTCCCCCGGCGGATCGCCGCGGTCGAGCTGCTCAACGTGCTGCGGCCGACGGTCGCCGTGGACCGGTTCATCGTCTTCGCCGCGCTCGCCCTGCACGACCATCCCGCCTGGCGGCAACGGGTCCGCGGCGACGACGAGGCCACCGAGCAGTTCGTGCAGGAGGTACGCCGGTACTACCCGTTCTTTCCGGCCGCCGCGGCCCAGGTCCGGCGCTCCTTCGACTGGCAGGGCCACCACTTCCCGCGAGGGCGGCGGGTGCTCCTCGACCTGTACGGCACCAACCACCACCCCGCGCTCTGGCCCGAGCCGGAGCTGTTCCGCCCGGAGCGGTTCGCCGGCCGTCCCGTGGACGCGTTCCAGCTGATCCCGCAGGGCGGTGGCGACCACTGGACCGGGCACCGCTGCGCCGGCGAGTGGATCACCATCGACCTGATGAAACGGGCGGTCACCAACCTGACCAGCGCCATGCGCTACGAGGTTCCGCCACAGGACCTGGCCCTGGACCTGCACCGGATGCCGGCGCTACCCCCCACCGGTCTCACCCTCACCAACATCCGCCGCACCGCCTGACCCACCGCCTGCCCGGGAGGCACGCTTGCCCTTCGACCCCGGCCGCGGCCGGGACGGTACCGCGCCGCCCCCGTTGCCGATAGCGTACGTGCTGCCGCTGCGCTGGACCGTCGACACCGGCCTGGCCGATCTGACCGACTACCTGCGCTGGCTGGGCGGCCGCGTCGAGCTGATCGTGGTCGACGGCTCCCCACCGGACGTCTTCGCCCGCCACGCCGCGGCGTGGCGCGGGCTGGTCCGCCGGCACCTCCCGCCCGACCCCACCCTGCGCGGGCTGAACGGCAAGGTGACCGGGGTGCTCACCGGCGTCCGCGCGGCCGGCCACGAACACGTCGTGATCGCCGACGACGACGTCCGGTACGACGAGGCCGGGCTGCGCGCGGTGCACCGGCTGCTCGGCCGGGTGGATCTGGTCCGGCCGCAGAACTACTTCGCCCCGCTGCCCTGGCACGCCTGGTGGGACACCGGTCGGACGCTGCTCAACAGGGCGCTCGGGGCGGACTACCCGGGCACCCTGGCGGTGCGCCGCAACACCTTCCTCGGCATGGGCGGGTACGACCCGGACGTGCTCTTCGAGAACCTGGAGCTGATCCGCACCGTGCGGGCGTACGGCGGAACCGAGGCCACGCCGGCCTGGCTGTACGTACGCCGGCTGCCACCGGACGCCGCGCACTTCCGCGGCCAACGGGTCCGCCAGGCGTACGACGATCTGGCCCAGCCGGTCCGCCTGCTGACCGCGCTCGCGGTCCTGCCGGCGCTGGCGGCGGCGGTCGCGGCCCGCCGGTCCGGGCTGCTGCTCGGCGC